>JBEIRZ010000046.1:0-21549 GCA_040375695.1 Planctomycetaceae bacterium | reverse complement strand
TGCTATTTCGAAATCCATCGATTCGCTAATGGCGAGCTCAAGCCTGAAATCCGTGCGGCGATGGCTGCCCATTGGCACTTGCCGGTGAAAGATCAAGAGATCGATGCGGTCGTGGAGCTTTTGAAAACGGCGGTGTTGCCGAGTGTCCGTTCCGAAGCAATCGATGTGTTGGTGCTGCTGGGGCAGATCGACAAGGTGCCTGCTGATCGGATGACGACGTGGGCCGATGCAAACCTTTTGAAGGCTGAACCGAGATTGCTGCGGCGGAAACTAGCTTATTTGATGAAGACGAAGAGCGGACGCGATTATTTGCGTGGGCAGATGGTAAGTCCAGCGATGTCCGCTGAAACAAAGGACGTTGTCAAGGCGGTCATCACCAAGCACGTCGAAGCGACCAAGAAGTTGAAACGATTCGACATGATCAGTGAGGGGGAGGCTGGTGAGTTAGAGAAGGCTGTTACCGGCGGGCAGTAAGGGCATAGACACACGGTATTCAGAGGGAGCACGGGTCGCTTCGAGGTTTGAAAGTTACGTTGCGGGTGCATGCAGGCAGGGCGATCGATTCGGTGTAGGATATTGGCGATATCCTTTTCGGGTCGTGGGATCCGAAGCATGCCTTGAAATCGCCTCCCTGTAGCTGGCAGTTCCCCTGATGAGTCTCAGTGTTTCCGGTGTCTTGCCGGTCGTCCACGTGCCGTTCCATGACGATGATTCGATCGATTACGACAGCCTGGAGCGATTGATCGAATGGGCCTTCGAACAGGGCGCCAGTGGTTATTGCACGGGGATGGTCTCGGAGCTGCTAAGGTTGACGACGGCGGAGCGGTTGGAGCTGACACAGAAGCTTGGCGAATTCAACCGTGGGCGTGGGATGGTCGTGATCGGTTCGGGGGCGGAAAGCACGAAGCAGGCGATCCAATACGCGGAGTGTGCGGAGCGGAGCGGGTGCGGGGCGGTGATGGTGATCCCGCCGATTTCGTCGGGCCTTCCGGCGGATGCGGTTCGGGAATATTTCGGGGCGATCGCCGACGCGGTCTCGTTGCCGATGATCGTTCAGGACGCGTCGGGGTATGTCGGCAAGGAGATCCCTTTGGTCGTGAGCCGCGACTTGCTGGAACGTTACGGCGAGGACAAGGTCCTTTTCAAACCGGAGGCATCGCCTCTGGGGCCGAAGCTTTCGCTGCTCCGCGACGCGACAGGAGGTCGGGCCAAGATTTTGGAGGGGTCGGGGGGATTCGCGTTGGTGGACAGTTACCGCAGGGGGATTGTCGGGACGATCCCGGGGATGGAGTTCTTGCCGGCGCTGGTCCGTTTATGGCGGGCGCTACGTGAAGGGGACGAACCGACGACCTATCGGATCTACCTGCCGCTGTGTGCCCTCGTGTCGTTGCAACTGCAAGCGGGTCTCGACGGTTTTCTGGCGATCGAAAAGTATCTGATGAACCAGTATGGGATCTTCCCGAATACGAACCGGCGGAAGCCCTACTCCTGGTCGCTCGATGAAGAGACGCGGCAGGAGTTGCATCGGCTGCTGGGACTGCTTGACGAGGCGCTGGAGGGGTCTGATCAGGAATGATGCTCGTCACTTGATCGTGGCCGACGCGGCGGGCCTGGGCCCGTCGATCCGGTAGAGCGCGGAGCGTGTTCTGAGGAGCAGCGAATCGGAAAGCGGGACGGGGGAGGCCATGCACCCGTCATCGAGTTTGTTTTCGGAAACGAGTTCGAATTGACGTCCCTTTTTTGTGACGTAACCGACCCCATCGTGGTCGAACCAAAAGACATGGTCGCCGGCGCCCAGGACCGACGCGCTGAACATGCCGCCGAAGCGATGCGTCCAAAGGGTTGCCCCCGTCGCGGCATCGAGACACGAGGCGACGCCGGCATCGTGGACATTGTAGATCAGGCCGTCGGCGAGCAACGGGGTCGCCTTGCTACCGATCCCGCGGGCCTCGTCCCAGCGGAGATGGGTGGCGGTGATGTCACCCGTCCCTGTGGGGTCGATCGCGATCAAGTGCGATTTTCCGAAACCGGTCGAGATGTAGAGTAGCTTGCCGTCGAATAGCGGCTGAGCGGTGGCAGAGAATTCGCCGAATCGGACACGCCAGATCTCTTCGCCATTATCGGGCCGGTAGGCGATCACCGCTTTGCTGGTGGGGCTGATCAATTGGGGTTGATCGCCGACGATGATCAGTCGCGGGGTGCTGTAAGCCTTCATCTGATCGCCGTCGGTCGTACCGTATTCGATGTCGCGGTCACGGCGCCAGATCGTTTCACCGGTATCGGCGTTGAGGGCGACGATGTATTGAACGTCAAAGCCGTCGAAGTGAATAAAGAGTCGTCCGGAATCGTCCAAAAGCGGAGAGCTCCCTGGGCCGCGGTGATGGAGGCACTTTAGGTCGCGTCTCTGCCAGATGACCAAACCGTCGGTCAGGTTGAGGCAAGCGGTGCCATAGCTACCGAAGTGGACCCAAGCACGCTGAGAATCGATCACGGGGCTGGGTGAGGCGTAGCTGTTCATCGTATGGGACGCCTCGACCTCGGAGTTTTCGAAGATCTGTTTGCGCCACAGGACCTTGCCGTCACGGATGTCGACCGCCAAGGCGAACATCTGTTTGCCGTCGGGGGTCGCTTCGGTCAGGACGGCGGTATCGCCCCAGACGGCGGGGCTCGACCAACCGCGGAGTTCCGTGATGAGTTTCCAGCGGATGTTTTTCGATTCGGACCATTCGGTGGGGAGCGCCGCGTCGCGAGAGGCGTGCGAGTCGGCGGCGCCACCTCGAAATTGGGGCCAACGAATGCCGGCCGACGAAGGCTCTGCGGCACCGGCCGTCTTGGGCACGCAAAGGACCAGGAGGCAGACGATCGCGAGCGTAGGGAGCCGTCGGGCGGAAAGTTGTGGGGGCATGGATCGGTAAGTCTATGGAGGATACGGTCAGATCACGGCAGGGGTGACGCCGGACTATGAGTCTCGGGTGAGTGGCAGGATGGATAAGAGGGGACCGGGAACCCGGCGGGGTATAGTATAAGATAACGTCGCGGTCGACGGGCCAGTTGGTGTGTCGCGAGCGACGGGCCAGTTTGTGTGTCGCGAGCGACGGGCCAGTTTGTGTGACGGGACACGAGGGAGAACCAGGGCGTGAAGCAGATCATCACGATTGTCCGACCGCACTTGGCGGAGGGACTTCTTAGCAGCCTGAAGCGGGCACCGGTCGAAGCGATCAGCGTTCAGGAGGTGAAGGGGTTTGGTCGGCAGAAAGGTTATCTTGACGAGTATGTCGAAGGGGACTTCAGCGAGGCGTTTTTGCCGAAGGTCGAGATCACGCTGTATATAGAAGATTCGCGGGTTGACGAGATGCTGGAACGGCTCGTCGTTTTATCACGGACGGGGCGGATGGGTGATGGAAAGATCTTTGTGATGCCGGTCGTCAGCTATCTGTAGCGTGGATCGATTCGCCCCCGGCGGGAGCACCCGCAAGCAAGTTGGCGAGGAGCCGTTCCGGCCGGCGAAGGGTTCGAAATCGCGACTCTTGCATTGTCACCGCTAAGGAATGGGAGGCTACTTTGCTAGCTCAGCATGCACACCTTTAGGCCGCAAAGTCGCAAAACCAGGGGAATGATGCCACTTTGGTCAGCGGGGCTTCTGGCAACCTGGACGACCCCTGGTAGACAGGGAGGTTTGAGTCGGAAATACTGGTCGCGTTGAGTTTTTTGATTTTTTGGATTTTTCCGTGCTTTTGTCAAACCTTCGTGAGCGATGGGGCCGATGACATTAGTGGCGGATGATGATGGCGTCTCGACGCGGTTGTCATCCGACATGGGGGGAAAAACGGAGTCTGAGGACGGGGTGACGGGTCCACTTGTCATCCCATGCCATTTCACCTGTTCATGGTGCACGACCGTGTTTTTCCGAAAAATCGCTTCTGTATCGCTTGCCGGCGGACTGGTCATGGCTTCGGCCGTGTCGGTGTCGGCCCAGCAAGCTCGTCCGGTAGCCAAGCCGGCATCACCTCGAGGCGTCAAAGCGTCGCAGGTTCGTTGGCAACCGATTCGTCCGGCACGTGCACTTCAGGAAACGGCTACGGAAGAGTTGCCGACACCGTCGGGGGCGAAGGCCGCCGTCCCGGTGCCTGATGCCACGACCGATTTGGGCCCGCAGGTCTATCGCTCGCCGGGTCAGGTCATGTCGGTGCCTTCGGGTACTGTGATGTCAGGCCCGTCAGGTCCGATGGTATCGGGGCCTTACGCTGAGGGGATGCCGCCGATCATTCACGAAGGCGAGGTCATCGAAGGCGAAGGGATGCCTGGGGAACCGATCTTTTCGGGTCCGGTGACTTACGGCCCGATGATGACCGGTCCTATGGACGGCCAAATCCTGTTCGAAGGGGAACCCGTCTTCGACGGCGGGTCTTACCCGGGGGAGGAGGCCTATGCGGGGCCAGAGTTCGGCGGCGAAGCCATGGCAGACGGGAGCTGCGACGGGATGGGCGGGGCCTGCAAAGCGGGTTGCCGGAATTGCCGTGGCCGCAGCTGGCGTCCTTGCTTGACGATTTGTCTGCCGGAAGACGGCTGGGTGAATTTTGACTATCTCGGTTGGTTCCCGCTATCGACGACGCTGCCGCCTTTGGTGACGACGAGCGTGGGTTCGGCGGTTTCCGCGAATGACGCGGGCGTTTTGGGCCGACCGGCGACACGGATCCTTTACGGCGGGCAGGACGTGCTCGACGATTCGCCCTCGGGTGGCCGGTTGCAAGTCGGCTTGTGGCTCGACCCGTGCCATCGCTGGTCGTTGGTGGGTGATTATTTCGAGCTCAACAGTCAATCGGATTCTTTCAACGCGACTTCAGACGGCTCTTCGATCTTGGCACGTCCTTTCTTCAACGTGTTGATCGGCGCCGAGGATGCTCAATTGATCGGTTATCCACAGCTCGCCAACGGAGAGATTTCGATCGACGTCGAGAGTTCGCTGGTCGGTGGCGGGTTCAGCATCCGTCGTCAAACGAACTCTTTCTCGGGGAAGGGATGGACGCTCGTCGGGGATCACCGCCAGCCGGTCGTCAGTCGGGCGGACTTCCTGATGGGTTATCGATATCTGCAACTGGACGAGTCGATCATGATCAACGAGAAGCTCAACGAGTTGGCGGCACCGCGGGCTCGTTACGAGATCACCGACAGTTTCGAGGCGATCAACCAGTTTAACGGTTGGGACCTCGGTTTCACGTACCGCCGCGATCGTGGCGCCTGGTCGCTCGACATCCTGGGCAAGTTGGCCCTTGGGGTGACGCATCAGGAGATCGAGATCGCCGGCACGACGGCCGTCAACGGCGTTGCCACAGGCGGCGGCGTCCTGGCGCAGACATCGAACATCGGCACACATTCGCGGGATACCTTCACGGTCTTGCCAGAGCTCGGCATGAACTTGGGGTATGGCCTGACGGACCACCTGCGGGTCAAGGCCGGTTACACGCTGATCTTCTGGTCGAACGTCCTTCGTCCGGCAGATCAGATCGATTTGGATGTCAATCCCAACCTCTTTCCTCCGGCGATCCCGGGGGGAGCCGCCCGGCCGGATTTCGTGTTCCGCGATTCCGACTTCTGGGTCCAGGGGATGAATTTCGGAGGCGAATTCACCTGGTAACCCTAGCAGAATCGAGCGAGTGATCTGAACCGTTCCGCGCAATGGCTGGGAGCCGGTGGAAAACGCGGAGCCGGTGGAGAAGCTCGGGATCGGGAGCCGGTGGGGTTGTAGGGATTGGGGGGATTGACAGACTAAGGCTGCGGCAGATGCGGTGATCGGGCCGAAAGGTCCGATAGTGACGGCAGGCCGTAGAGGTGGGGCGATCGATAAAGTTTGTCAATGAGTAAATGAGTGATGTTCAAGAGGCTGCTGCAGCGACTTTTCAAATTTCGACGTACACGACTTCGGACCCGATCAAGCCTTAGGCGGCTGAGAATGGAGCGACTTGACCGTCGCGAAGTTCTGGCAGGGGGTCTGGGCTCGATCGCCGGGACCGCATTCGTCGACCTGACCAACAACGGATTGACACCCGATGACCCCCGGATTGGCGGAGCCGAAATCAGGCTCTGGAAAGACGGGGGTAACGGCGTTTTCAACGGGGCCGCCGACGACACTCTTATCGCTACGGCAACGTCAGGTGCGTTGGGTGGAACCAACCCGGGCGGGTACCGGTTTGACCAACTGGTAGCGGGGCTGTACTTCGTCCAACAGGTGACCGGCCAGACAGGCTTTCTGATTCCGGCCCCCACGCCGGTAACGGTCGTGAATGACCAGGGGGTCTTGGTGCGGACGATCGATTCGTTCGATGTCACCCCGCTCGACCTCAACGCCAATTCCGCTGTCCCGACCGCGATCAGCGTCGCCCCCGCGACCGAGGTGATCGGGGGGATTCGGAAAGCCGAACTGACTTACGGGTCGGGGCCGTCGAACGTTCAGATGTTGGTCGACACCGTCAATCAGCGGCTCTTCTATAGCTCCGCGGCTGGAACGACCGGGACGATGACACTGCGATACGATGGCACCAACGGTAACATCGCGATCAACCCGACGGGGCTTGGCGGGGTCAACCTCGACAGCGACGACGCCGGTGCGGGGATGATGTTGGAGGTTTATCGGGACGTCCTGCTAGCTAACCAGACGTATCGCGTGAATATCTACTCCGGGGCGACGCTGATTTCGAGCATCGACCGGCCGTTCGATCCGACCAAGGTCGGCCAGATCTACAAGGACTTTATCCCGTTCAGCGCCTTTTCGACGGCGGCCGGTGCCTTGGGTGGTGCCGACTTTAGCAGTGTCGGGGCGATCGAACTCGTCGTCGCCAACGCGCCTGACCAAGACATCCGCATCACGATCTTCGAATCGCTTCGACCCGAAGTGCTGCCGATCAACTTGAAAAGCAGCGGCGTGACGATTGGCGACCAGGTCTTCCGTGATTCGAACAACAACGGGATTTTCGACCCACCGACGGAAACGGGGATTGCCGGCGTCCCGATCAACCTCTATCGGATGACCGCGCTGGCCGATGTCGTCAACCCGACGACACAAACGGCGATCGCCACAACAACGACCAACGCGAGCGGGATTTATCAGTTCACGGGTCAGCCCACGGGATTTTATGCCGCGGTGATCCCGGCCACGGCGTTCGCCGTGGGGGGAGCGCTGGCGGGCCTTGATTCGAGCAACCCGACACCACCCACCGCGGGCGCGAACGCGAAGATCGATAACGACGATGACGGGCGTGTGGTTGCCGGTCAGGCTTACGTGATCACCGAGACCTTTTCGATCGTTGCCGGCCAAGAGCCGACCGGTTCCGGCTTGGTCAACAACACGATCGATTTCGGCTTCCTGGCCGGGGCCGACCTAGACATCGACAAACAATTCGTATCGCTCGACCCGACGGCCACCGGTAACTTCACCGCCACCTTCCGCGTCGACGTGACCAACAACGGTTCGCTCGCCGCGACCGGCGTGACGGTGGTCGACACGATCCCCGCCGACTTCACCTACAAGTCGATCGGCAGCATCGGTAACCCCGCGATCCCGCCGACTTCGGTTACCGGCGTCACGCAAGGTCCAGGGACGGTCACCTTCTCGGTCAACGACCTTGCCGACGGCGGCACGGCGTCGTTCTTCGTCACTTTCGACGTTCCTGCAGGGAAGTTCGGCTCGCGGACCAACACGGTGACGGTCGATGCCAACGAGATCGACCTGATTCCCGCCAATAACACCGCGTCGGCCCAATTGCAATTGAATGAAGCCGACCTGAGGATCGTGAAGACGGTGCAAACCGCAACGGGGAACCCGATCCCACCGGCGACCGTCCTGACAGGTGACAATATCGTTTATCGCCTCGCCGTGGTGAACGATGGCCCGAACACCGCGACGGGTGTGACGGTGGTCGACACACTGCCCGCCGATGTCACCTTCGTCTCCGGAACGCTCAACGGCAATGCTACCGGCGTGACCTTTGATCCGTTGACGCGCCGCGTGACCGCGACGGTCGGCAACATGCTTGACGACGCCACCGCAACGATCTTGATCACGGCTACCGTAGGGGCCGGTGCCGCCGGATCGATTAGCAACACGGCGACGGTCGCGAGTTCGCCGAACATCGACCCGAACCCGGCCAACAACACGTCGAACGTGGCGACGTCCGTGACGCGGGGCGTCGATCTTGCGGTCAACAAAGAACTGGCCGCCGGTTCGGTATCGAGTTTCGGCGGGACGGTGACGTACGTCGTCACGGTCACGAACACCACCAGCGCCGTCGGTAACGCGCGGGGCTTCAACGTCGCAGACGTCCTCCCCACGGGGCTGACCTATGTCCCCAACAGCTTCAACGCCCAAGGGAGCGGGGTGACGATTGCAGCCGCCGGCCAAAACCTCGCCTTCACCGGCGTGCCGCTGAATGTCGGCCAATCGGTCACCTTCCGGTACGACGCCCGGATCGGCCAAGACTCCGCGGCGAGCTTGACCAACAACGCCGTCGTGAGCGCGTTCTCCGACGCGAGCGGCGTGGATGTCGATCAGGACCCGACCGACAACCAGGACGCTGTGACGATCACCGCCAACCGCGCCATCAATTTGGTGGTCACCAAGTCGGACGGGATCGCGGCGGGCGGGAGCCACGCCCCGGGAAGCCCGCTGACCTATTCGATCGTTGTCACCAATTCCGGTACGAGCGACGCGATCAACGTCAATGTCACCGACAACCTTCCGACCGGGGTGACCGTCAGTTCGATCGTGATCGGCGGGACGACAATCACCGACACCAACCCCGACCCGGCGATCGTTGCGTTCGTGATCCCGCGGGTCCCGGCAGGGGCGGCAAACGCGGTCACCGTTCAACTCAACACCCAGGTCGCGGCGACGCTGACGGGCACGATCACCAATTCGGTCACGATCAGCGGCGGTGGCGACAACGACCCGCCGGACGGGAATTCGGCGACCGAAACGACGACGCTGGTTCCCGTTAGTGACGCGGCGATCGTCAAGACCGCTCCGGCGACGGCGGTCCCCGGCCGAGACACGATTCAGTACACATTGGTGATCACCAACAGCGGCCCAAGCGTGGCCACCGGCGTGACGGTGAATGACACGCTGCCGGCGGGATTGGAATTGCAATCGGTGACGCTCGGTGGGACCCCGGTCACCAATACCGGGACGGGTAACGAGATCCAGTTTACGATCCCGACACTCACCTTGGGCCAAGCGAATGCTCAAACTGCAATCGTGACCGCGAAGGTTCGCCCGGGGGCGATCGGCGTGATCACGAACAACGCGCGTGTCACGGCGTCGGGCGACCCGAACCCGAATAACAACACGTCGCGGGTCAACACCACGCTCAACCCGCTCGCCGACATCGGCGTCACCAAAACGGTATCAGCGGCCGATGCCATCCCCGGCAACGACTTGACCTACACGATCGTCGTGACGAACGCCGGACCATCGACGGCGGCCGCTGTCACGATGGTCGATGTGCTCCCCACAGGGGTGACCTTCGTTAGTGGCACCGGCCCGAACAACCAAAACCTCTCCGCCAGTGGCCAACGGGTCGAAGTGGCGATCGGGAACGTCGAGCCGAATGCCTCGTTGACCTACACCATCATCGCGAAGGTGAACCAAGGCTTCGAAGGGGATGCGGTGAACAGCGTCACCGTCGCGACGACGACCGACGAGGGTCAGAACGTACGACCGAATACCGCCTCGGCGAAGACGCTCATCACGATCCCTGACCCGTTCACGGCATCGGTCACCGGACGGGTCTTTGATGACTTCAATAACAACGGGATTTACGACGGTCGTGACCGCGGCGTCCCCGGGGTGAAGGTCAACCTTTATTCCGCCGGTTCGATGAACCTTGTCCAATCGGTCGAGACGGACATCTTTGGGATGTATCGATTCACGCGTCTGCCAGGCGGAATCTATGACATCCGGATCGTCCGCCCCGCGGGCTTTATCGACGGGCTGGAATCGCTCGGTGGCGGGCCCCCGACCAACTTCGGCGACGGGGTGATCCCGAACGTGAGGGTAGAGCAAGAAGGCCTTGTCGCCAACAACACCTTCGCGTTGATCGAACTGCCGTCGAAACGTCGTTTCCTCGCGTCGGCGCAATAGCCGATCCGATCAGGTGAAAACGATCTTGCCCCCCGGTTCACTTCGCCGGGTTTACAACGCCCGATTCACAACGCCCGATTCACAACATCGGGCGATTTTCACCCTGCTGCCTTCGGCTTCGGTTGGGCCTTGGGCTTGTTGACCTTGGGGATCGGTTTGACCATCACGATCGGTGCGTCGTTCGGCTGATCTGGGCCCGGGGTGGTTCGGCCGCGGGCGATCGCCGTTTCGAGCATCGCTCGCATCTTGGCGACACGGTCGGGGTGTCGATCGACGAGATTCTGCCGCTCACCGGGATCGGATGCCAAGTCGTAAAGCTGCCAAGGCGGAAGGGCTTCATGGTCGTCCGCGCCTGGACGCGGGGGGCTCCACCCGCCGGACCCTGGGCAGAGTGCCAGTTTCCACTGGCCATCGCGAATCGCGAAGCTGCCGTTGATCGATTGGCTGATGATGCTCGACCGCCCCTGGGTCGCGTCCCGACCTAGCAACTGCGGCAGGAAACTGACGCTGTCTTCGCCGGAGGTCGGAGCGAGCGACACGCCAAGGAGATCGGCGAAGGTCGCCATGAAGTCGATCTGCCCGACGAGCGAAGTGACGACCGAGCCGGGCTTGAGCTGGCCTGGCCAGCGGGCCAAGAACGGGACGCGATGCCCTCCTTCATACAGATCCGCTTTGTGACCCCGATAGACATGGCTAGGTTGATGCCCCGCGGCGATCAGTTCGTCGATATTGGCAGCGGGCGAGCAGCCGTTATCGGAAGTGAAAAACAACAGCGTGTTTTCGTCGAGTCCGTGTCGCTGAAGGGCCTCGACCAATCTTCCCATGTCGGCATCGACCTGTTTGACGAAGTCGGCGTAGGGGTTAATGCCGCTGGTCCCTTGCCACGGCGAGGCCGGCACGATCGGGGTGTGCGGCGCGGCGAGCGGGACGTAGGCGAAAAAAGGATGACCCGCTTTCGACCCCTCCGCCCGCTGGCCGATGTATTCGATCGTGTGGTCGATGATGCCGGGCTGAACGTCGATCGCTTCGAATTTTTCTCCCGCCGGCCCGCGGCGTAAAAAGACCTTTTCGACCGTGGCGGCTTCGGTCGGCAATCGGTCCTTGATCCAGACGAATGGGAACATGTCGAGCGAGGCGCTGATCCCATAGAAATGATCGAAGCCCCGATCGAGCGGCCCGTCTTGGATCGGAGCGGTGTAGTCAACGCGACTGGCATCGGTAAAAGGCTTCGCGTAATCGCCGCCATCATCCGCTTGGGCCCCGCCTCGAAGGGGCCATGTCATCCCGAGGTGCCATTTCCCGAAACAGGCGGTGTGGTACCCTTGCTCGCGGAACAACCCCGCCAGCGTCATCCGATCCGCGGCGATCAGCGGTTTTGAAAAGCCACCGAGAACGCCGCTTTGCAACCGAGTTCGCCAGTGGTATCGCCCCGTGAGGAGGCTGTAACGGGTCGGCGTGCATACCCCCGAACTGGTGTGGGCGTCGGTGAAACGGATCCCCTCGCTCGCGACCCGATCGAGGTTCGGTGTCGCGATCTTTGACCGGGGGTTATAAACGCTGACATCGCCATAGCCCATGTCGTCTGCGAGCACGATGATCACGTTCGGCTTGGTAGCCGCATCGGCCGACCGAACCGATGCGAGGGATAGCAGCAGCCAGGCGATGACGATCGCTAACGGCCAAAGCGACAAACGCGAAGGTGAGCCCCCGCGACAAGAATGGTCAGACCGCATGATGAACCTGAAGGCGAGCTGATGAGCGAGGCGAAAGCGTCATGATAACACTTCGCCATCACCCGCTAGCTTGCGAAGCGATGCCGACGAGCTTTGCCGGGAGGAGCGATCGGCGGCGTTTTTGGTCACCCGCAGTCCGATGTGACCCGGCCGCGAGAACCCGCTGTCAGCCGGTTGGGGCTGCGGAGCCTGTTGCCCGGAAGGAGCCCCAACGCCTGCTTCAACTGCCCCACCTGGTCGGGCGAAATCGCGACCGAAGATTGCTCGAACCAGCCAACATCGTCGCTGAACGACTCCCGCCGCAGCAAGATTTGATGGTTGCCGAATTCCCGCCGGTGGACCAACACGACCCGCTCGTCGTCGCGTTCGTCGCTCAGCACCGCCAAAATGACGTCGTTCATTCGGGATCAAGCCCCAACCTTCGGTCCGACGGGAAGCCGCCCCCCACCCAGAGGGCTTGGCCAATGCTACTGAGAATGAATCTCATTAGCGTTTCCTGAGTTTACCCGATCGGTCGGGGGTGTCAAGAAAAAAGGTCAGGACCCGGCGGGTTCGATAACTCGGCCCGTGATCGAGTTGGGAAACGGCCGGGTGGCGTAAGCGACCAGGGCGACACCCAAAATCGCGACGGCTGTGGTGGCAACGAGCCAAGTCGGCGGAAGGTGCGCCCACTCCTGGTCGACCGTTCCGAGGAACGCGAGCTTGTCACGGTAACGGCCGAGCGTGTTGAGGAAACCGTTGTGGACGGCGTGCAGGAGCATCCCTGGCCAGACGGAGCCGGTCCTGTAGGCGACCCAACCCAAGAAGAGCCCCATGAGCGTCGTCGGGACAAAACGTTCCACCAGGAGTGAGTTTCCGGTGAGGACGTGGAAGAGCCCGAACAGGACGGAAGTCAACAAGATCGTTCGCGTCGGCGACATCACCTTCGAAAAGGCCGAGAAGAGGTAACCGCGAAAACAGAGTTCTTCGATCACCCCGGGGGCAATCGCCAACGCCAACAGGACCAACCAGAGCGGAACTTGTCCGAGGCGCTCAAGGAGTTGGCGAGCCAGCTCGAGCCTTTCGGGGGCCATCCCGCCACTGGTTAGCAGGAACGATTCGTGAGCCAACCCCCACAGGCCGAGCCCCATCACCCCAGCGCCCGCCGTGGCAAGGATCAATTGGCTGGGGGTGAGCGGCGAACGCAAGCGAAAGGTCGAGACCATCGCGTCGCGGCCGAACCAGGCCGCGAGCAACGGCACACCGCCAAAAACGATCGCCAGCGCCGCGGCGCTGGAAAGGAGCGCACGGGAGAGATTGACCTCGCCCGATGGCATCTGCTGCGCAACTTCCTTGATCGCTCCTTGTACGACCTCCGATCCGCTTGCGGCGTTTGCGGGCGTGGCGCGGGCGGATTGGGCGAGCGAATTGGAGACCCAGAAATAGATCGGAAAGATCGCGGCGAGGACCAGGGCGGCGGTCGCGGGGGTCGGGACGTCGCTGGGCCTTTGCGGCCTGGTAAAAAGGGACGCGGCAGAGACCTCCGACCCGCGCAGCACCGCGTCGCTTCCGAAGAGCTTAGCGGCGATCCCCAGCGCCGCGGCGGCATAGGCGATCGTCGACAAGACGGCGGCCGTGGCCGAGACGGGGTCGACCGAACCGGCCAAAAGCTCGCGGGCGAGCAAGATGATGTTGACCAGCGGGATGACGGCGAGCTTCGGGGTGAGCTGCACACCTGGAATCAGCGACAGGACGCCCGGGGCGAGCGACAGCAGCATCAAGGGGATCAGGTAAGCCTGGGCCTCTTTGAACGACTTGGCGAAACTGGTGAGCGACAACAGCACGGCAGAAAAAAAACCGCTGAACAACACGAGCAGCCCGAAGATCTGCAGCAGCGCCCGCCACGGGACGCCCGCGTCACCACCGGTCAACAGCGGCATCAACCCTCCGGCTTTGAGCGTGATCAGCATCGCGACCAAATTGACGACGGCCGTCAGGAGTGCGACCGTGACGACGGCGGTGTACTTGGCGAAGAGGATCTGTCCGCGAGAGATCGGTGAGGCGATCAGCGATTCGATCGTCCCCCGTTCCCGCTCCCCGGCGGTCAGGTCGATCGCGGGATAGACCGCCCCCGTGATCGTCATCAGCACCAGGACCAGGGGGACGAGCGTCGCCAGCATCGAACCGCGCTGGCTCCCTTCGAGCGAACGGACTTTGATCTCGGGGAGTGGGTTGGGACGCCCCGGGGCGATCGCCGAAAGGCGGCGCTGGGCCAATCCCAGCTTCAGCCATTGAAGGCGTTCGACAAAGATCCTCCGGGCGGCGAGGCTCGACGGGTCGGTCTTCCTGGCGATCAGATCGAGCCTCGGTGGCCGTCCCGGGATGACCTCGATCGCCAAATCAACGAGGCCCTGTTCCAAGGTCTGCTCGGGCGTTTGGTCGCGAGCGGCGAAGATTTCGAATTTCGCAACCGCCGCGTCATTCGCCGCGAGGATCTCCGCGGGGGGCTGACTGAGCGGGTCGTCGAGCAACGTCCGGACGACGGCATTTTCCTCCTCGCCGCGGACCGCGATCCGATAGGCCGTCCCGGCATCGACTTTCGACGACGCGAGGAACCGCTGCAACGTCATGCTGAGCAGCGGGTAAAGGAGCAGCGGCATCAGGACCAAGGTCAAGATCGTCCGCCGGTCACGCAAAGTTTCTCGCAACTCTTTTCGGCAGAGTCGCCATTGCCGACCGGGGGAGGGCTTGGTCAAGGTATTTCCGTCATCAGCGGGTGGTCAGGATCGGCGCCCGCGGATCAGGAAGGCTGTTTCCGCAGGTCGAGCCATTCGGTGTGGAACGTCCCTTCCCGATCGACTCGCTTATAAGTATGCGCGCCGAAGTAGTCCCTCTGGGCCTGGAGGAGGTTGGCGGGGAGCCTTGGGAGGCGATATCCGTCGAAGTAATTGAGGGCGACGCTGAACGCCGGGACCGGAATGCCCATCACGGCCGCGGCCGCCACAACGGCCCGCCACGAGGGCTGCGCCTCGTCGACCGCCTTGCGGAAATAGGGGAAGAGCAGGAGATTTTCGAGGTTCGGGTCCTGATCGAAGGCCTCCTTGATCCGGTCCAGGAATTGGGCCCGGATGATGCAACCTCCCCGCCACAGCAGGGCGTTCTGGCCATAATCGAGCCCCCACTGGTGTTCCGCCGACGCGGCCTGGAGCTGGACAAAGCCCTGGGCATAGCTGACGATTTTCGACGCATACAGCGCCTTGCGTACCGCCTCGATGAAGGCTTTTTTGTCGCCGATCAGCTTCTGGCAAATCGCCCGCAGCTCGGCGTTGTCTCCCGGTTTAGGGCCGGCCAACAGTTTGCCGGCACGGAGCCTCGCCTCTTTTTGGGCCGATAGGCCACGGGCGAAGACCGCTGTCGTCACCAAAGTGCTCGGAACGCCCAAGTCGAGGGCTAATTGGCTCATCCACTTGCCGGTCCCTTTCGCCCCAGCGACATCGAGGATCTTATCGACGAGGAAGCCGTCACCACCTTGGTCGTCCTTAACGCTGAAAATGTCGCGGGTGATTTCGATCAGATAGCTTTGCAGGTCCCCACGGTTCCACTCGGCGAAGACCTCATACAGCTCCTCGTTGCTCAGCCCCCCGAGGTCGTGCAGCAACTGGTAGGCCTCACAGATCAGCTGCATATCGCCATATTCGATCCCGTTATGCACCATCTTGACGTAGTGCCCGGCACCTCGGGGTCCGACCCATTCGCAACAGGGGATGTCCCCTTTGGGACCGACCTTGGCGGCGATCGCCTGGAACATCGGCTTGATTTCGGGCCAGCACTTGGCGCTCCCGCCAGGCATGAGGCTGGGCCCCTTGAGCGCCCCTTCTTCGCCCCCCGAAACGCCCGAACCGCAAAAGAGGAGCCCCGCGTCCTCGACCGTCTTGGTGCGGCGTTCGGTGTCGAGGTAATGCGTATTGCCGCCATCGATCAGGATGTCGCCCGGATCGCAAAGCGGGATCAACTGCTCGATCAATCCGTCAACCGCCGGGCCGGCTTGGACCAACATCATCAACTTGCGAGGGCGTTTGACAGCTTTGACGAAGTCCTGGAGCGTGTGGCAACCGACGAAATTTTTCCCCTTGGCCCGCCCCGCCAAAAGCTCATCGACTTTCGAGGTGGTCCGGTTGTAAACGGCAACCTTGTACCCACGGCTTTCGACGTTGAGGGCAAGATTTTCGCCCATCACCGCCAATCCGATCAGACCAAAATCACAGTCGCCGCTCATCGTAACTCACCGAAAGATTGAAGGGATTTGCAGGAAATTCCGCCCGAAACAAATTGCTGAGCAAGTCGCTGAGCAGGCGGCGGGTTGGCAGCCGAACCGAATGCGATTCTAGGTTGAAATCGCCGTTTCGCGAAGCCCGTCGAAGATGCTACATCGAAAGTCGACGGCGAATCTGTCTGCGAACAGGAAGACCAACGTCCCGCGGTAACGGGTCAAATCGCCTTCCCTAGGAAGCAATCCGCCCCGCGAAAATCCGGCAGATCCGATCCACCAGGGACCGCAACGGACGAACCATGCCCGAATCAGACCCGCCCCCGGAAGAAACCCTGGAAGATTTGATCGCCCAACTGAGCATCCCCGAATTGGTCGAGGTGCTCGAGGATCTGGGGATCGAAGCCAACCACGAACAGGCCGCGTCGATCCAAAAGCTGGTGGCCCAGCTCGGATCGGTCGAAGCGGCGATCGAAGCGGTCCAAGAATTGGGCGACTCCCGGGACCGGCGGGCGGCGTGATGTTAATTTGGATGTGCCCTGGCAAAATCCGCAGGGACGGAAAAGGCGGATTTCAGGTTGAAACCGCTAAAATCGGAAAAAACCTACCTTGAGAGCGTCATTTCGGCCGAAACATTGATCAACCGCTGCGCCAGCGGACTTTGTCTGCATGTCGCAGCAAGGCAGATCTTGGGTTGAGATTGTAGGAGGCTCTCCATGAGACGTTTGTTTTACACGGCCGCGATGCTGGCGATCGCAGTCGGCGGGCCGCTGCAGGCCCGGGCCGGTGATCGAGAGATCGCCGAGCAAATCATCAATCGCCTGAAAGTGCATCGAGATACCGGCAAGCTGAAGGATTTCACGCTGGATCTCAAGGTCAATGAGGGTGTCGTGTTGCTCCGTGGCAACGTCACCCAAGCCGAACAGAAAGAGGCCGTCCTCGCCGCGACCAAAGGGGTCGAAGGGGTGGCCAATGTCGTGGATCAGATTGAGGTCGGTACCGCGACCGTCGCGAAGGCCAAGGGTGACGTGAATCCCGCCATCGCGTCCGAAGCGAAGGGCGAGTCGAAAGGTAACGCGTCCCAAGCCCTCGCGACCGATGCGAAGGGGGCTGCGACCAAGGCGATCGCCACCTCCACTCCACAGCCGGTCCAGGATGCCGGCAGGGTGAAGGCGGCTCCCGCCGAAGCGGCAAAGCCAGCGAACAAGGTTGCCGAAGCCGCTAAACCCGCTCCTGGCTTCTCCTTCCGCGACGCTTTGCTTGCGAATGCTTCCAAGGCGACCGCGAATCCCAAGCCGGTCGTGATCCCGGCCGAGGAAAAGAAAGGGGAAGGGGCCTTCTTCGACCCGGCGTCGGAGATGCTTCAATCCGATTCGATCATCAAGACGGCGGCGACCACCGAGCCGGGTAGCGTCCCGTTGCCGGTTGTCCCCAGCCAATCAGTCACGGGCCAAGTCGGCGTTGGCCGGGTCGCTGCGGGCCAAGTCGGCGTTGGCCGGGTCGCCGCGGGCCAGGTCGTCCCGACGCAGGTCGGTGACGCCCATGTGACCAGTGCGGTCGTTTCGTCGCTGGGTAACGCCCAAAAAGAAGGGCAGCTCAAAGGTTTCGGGGTCGACGTCAACACCCGAGAAGGGGTCGTTCACCTGACCGGTCGTGCCTCGTCGGCCGAACAGCGGCAGATGATCCTCGCACTGGTGCGTGAAGCCCCGGGCGTGGTCGATGTCGTCGAAAACATCGCGATCATCCCGGCCCAAGCCGGGATGCCGCAAACGCAACTCCAACCGATGCCGCTGACCCAGCCCGACGGAAGCTTCGTCGGACCAGGTGGCGTCCCGGCCCGGATGGTCGCTTCGCGAACCCCGGGTGTGCCAAACCCGGCAGCAGCGATCCCCGGGATGGTTCCGGGTGCGATGATGGTCAACCCCGGTGCCCAGGTCCCGTATCCTTCGGGGCAAGGTTTCCCAGGTCAGATGGCGGCCGGCCGTGGCGGTGTCCCTGCCCAGATGGTCCCTTACCAGATGGGTCAAGGGGTTCCGGCCCAAACCGCTAGCTCCTGCCCGCCAGGTGGCTACCCCGGGGCTCCCGTCCCGATGGCACCCTACTCGGGTGTCGGCGGCGGGCACGACCAGGCTTACCTGCCGAATTACGCGTGGCCAGGGTACGCGGCTTACCCGAACTATGCCGCGGTCACCTACCCGCAGCAGTACAGCCCGACGGCCTTCCCATACATCGGGCCGTTCTATCCCTACCCGCAAGTCCCGTTGGGCTGGCGTCGCGTCAGCTTGGAATGGGATGACGGCTGGTGGTATCTGGACTTCACCGATCGCTAAGGGTCGGTGTTCGTTCGGACCGATCCGGCCTGCGGGTCGGTCCTGAAGTGGCTCGATCGCTCAACCCCGATCGCCGCCCGCCAACTCGTCCCGAAAAGGACAGGTTGGCGGGCTTTTTTCGTTGTCGGATCGGTCTTCGCGTCCTGGCACCCCTCCAAGCACCACCAGAGCCGGACAAGAGCTTCGGTTCCCACCGGGACCCTCTTCGGGGAGCCCCAGAGCGGGTAACGAGTGCTGGGTAGCGGGGTGAGTTCGCAATGACGCCGATCGACGCGAACGCGAACCAGGGCACCCCCAACAGGGCCAATCAACCGCGGCCCCAACAGGGCCAACGAAGAGAGGCCCCAACAGGGCTGGCGACAGCGTAAAGCGGGCCAAATGGCTTCGCCACAGCTCCTCGCGAAGCCCGCTCGCATCCGGCGGCGATCACGCGGCTCGATCACTCGGAAAAACGACGACGATTTGCCGAGAAAATCGAACTTACCCGCAAGATCGTTACAGATTGACACGATAAAGAAGTCTAGAGTCGCCCTCGCCGGGTGACCCATGACCGGATAAACGTCATACCGATCAGAGATAAATGTCATGTCACGATTGACTTCAGGGGCACGCTGGTCCCGGCCAACCGCCCTCGCGATGCTCACTTTGACAATGAGCGTGAGCACCGGGTGCCTTCCGATTCCGGTCACGCCGCTGCAACAACATCGCCCGGAAGAGAAGTTCTGGCAACACGAGCGTTATGATCGGGTTCCGATCCTCGGGCCGACAACCAGTGGCGGTCCCGCCGTCGCACTCGATCCGCCGTCGGATGACGAGATCATGCGGGCCATCGAACGGGCCCGTCCGACCGAAGGTGGCGTCCCCTTCCTGTGGGAAAAACAGCGGAACAACGTCCGGATCCTCAAAGAGAAGATCGCCGATTACATCGATCCGCCCCGCTTCTATCCGCTGATCGGCCCCGCCCAGTTGCATCATGCCCACTACAAGTGCACGATCTACTGCAGCGAACGAACGATCGTCGGCTACCCGATCCCTTACTCGCTGGATGACATGGAAGTGATCGAGACCGTTTACATCGACCACAACCACTTCCACATGGTCGGTGACGTGGAGCCATACACCACGCCGAACCTCTAACCCGCCCGCCGCGATGCCCGACGAAACGCTAGGTCTGCAAACCCCTTCGGACCACGAATTTTCGGGCCGCGAATCACAGGGCCGCAAGCCGCAAGGCAATACGCCCTTCGCACGACCGCTTGATCGACCGCTCTGCGGATTAACGGCGGTCGTCACCGGGGCCTCCGGCGGGATCGGTCGGCAAGTCGCGATCGCACTGGCCGACGCCGGCATCACATCGCTCATCGCGCACTATGCCAGCAATCTTTCCGGTTGCACGCAAACGCTCCAGGCCGTCCGCGAACGTGGCTGCCAGGCGACCCCGCTGCAAGCCGATTGCGGTTCTCCTGCCGACTGCCAAAGGCTCGTGAACGCGGCCTTCGAAACGCTTGCCTGGCCTGACATTTGGGTCCACGCCGCGGGCGTCGATGTCCTGACCGGCGAGGCCGCCCAATGGACTTTCGAGGCCAAACTGAAGCGGCTGATCGAGGTCGATCTCCTCGGCTCGATCGCCGTGTCCCGCGCCGCCCTGGCCCGATGGTCGGATGCCGCCCCGCCCAACGCACAGGGCCGCGGCGATGCCCGGTCGCGGCCGGCGCCCAGCTTGATCCTGATCGGGTGGGACCAAGCCCCGCACGGGATGGAAGGGGATGCCGGCCAAATGTTCGGTCCCGTCAAAGCCGGCGTCGAGGCCTTCGCGAAATCGCTCGCCCAATCCGCAGCGCCGCATGTACGGGTCAATACCGTCTCACCGGGATGGATCCGCACCGCTTGGGGCGAAGGGACGAGTGACTATTGGGACCGACGCGCCCAAGGGCAAGCGCTCATGTCGCGATGGGGGACCCCGGCCGACGTCGCCGCCGCGGTCCTCTTCCTCGCCAACCCCGCGAGCGAATTCATCACCGGCCAAACGATCGAGGTCAATGGAGGATTCAGCCGCAAATGGCGGCATGACTGAGTCGCGAACCTCACCTTGGGAATGTCGCCAGACGATTTGCTTTGCGTCTTTCGGGCGACCCCCTACAATGACCGGACCGCGTTGCCATGCCCCTTCTCTTGTTCGCGATCAAAAACCCCTGCCGAAACATGATTCAGCGCCACATCGGGACCCTTCGACCGCGTTATTTCCTCATCACCCTGGCTCTGTTCATCGCTTTGGCTTCGGTGACCACCGCCCAGGAAAAGAAAAAGGTGGCGAAGAAGGAGAAACGTGCCAAGCCACCCGTGTTCAAACCCGAAGACCTCAAGGGGATCATTTTCGAATCACCCGCCGAAGCGATCCAAGGGGAACGCCCTTCGCTCTTCGATCTCTTCGCCCGATCATCGGACGCCAAACCCGCCGAGCCCAAAGCGGCTGCCAAACCCTCGACCGCCGACCCCGCTGCTCCCTCCCCAGCGGGATCAGCCGATAGCGGGTTCACGCAACTGATCAGCCCCGCTTCGCTAGAAGACGAGATCAAACGGATCAAGCTCGAATTCGACAACTCGGTCAGCACGCCCGCCGCATTCAAAGGGGGTGATTACCAAAAGGCACGGCTGCACTTGACCACCCTCGCGTCGCTCTTCGCCGTGATCGTCGAACACCAAGGGGAGGTACGCTGGAAAAAAGACGCGGCCGCCGCCCGCGACCTCCTCGCCCGATCAGCGGCGAATTGCAAATCGGGTTCGCTCCAAGTCTTCAACGAAACGAAGCTCCGTCGCAACGACCTCGATGACCTGGTCTCCGGCGGCGGACTCGCCAGCCGCGAGGCCGAGCAGACCAACGATTGGTCGCTGATCGCCGATCGCGTGCCGCTCATGCAGTACGGCGAATACCTCGTCGAAAATCCGATCAAAGAGTCCTCCCAAAACGAAGGGACGATCAAGGCCGAAGGGGACAAGCTCCGGCGTGCCGCCGAGCTCACGGCGGTGCTCGGACAAATCCTCAAGACCGAGGGGCTCCCTGATGCCGACGACAAGGAATACGCAACGCTCTGCGACGAGCTGATCGCC
>JBEIRZ010000097.1:0-14082 GCA_040375695.1 Planctomycetaceae bacterium | reverse complement strand
CGACAATCACCTGAGGAATCGGAGGGGCTTCGAAGTTCGCGATCCTTTCGCGTAGCACGGACACAAAATAGCCCATTACATGCGCTATCGGGTTTTTAACGCCAAACAGGTAAGCGTAAAGATTTGCTTCCGAGACCCCATAACGAATCTGACCATCGAGACCGATATTAAGTTGATCTTTGGTGACTGCCTCCAAGATGGTTCCGCCCTTGTTGGCTTGTGGCTCATCGGGATCGTACGCCATATTCATGGTTTCCGTCGCGATGGAAACGCGATGCACTTGCTGCCAAGGCCACTTCCAATAGAAACCGGGCTGTACGACACGTACCTGCGGATAACAATAGCGCTCTCGTTCATTTGGGGCCAAGGCTTCGGCAATCGGTAAATCCAGGGTCGTAGCCTCTCCCAGTCGATCTGCCCTCCCAAATGTGGTGATTACAGCTCGTTGATTTTGATCGATGACATAGAAGCCTGCAACGAAGTACCGAATGACAAACCACGCGATAAAACCCGCAGCACATCCCAGAGAAATTCCCATCTGCGAATCCTCGATTGAACAAGCATAAAGTAATGCACGCACATTAGGCTATCCGCTCAGTTTAAGCCAAAGTAAATAGAAGGCGAGAATAATTGCGAGGATCAGGCGTGAATTCTTGATAAATTGCGTCGAAAAGCACACGGCGCGTTCCTACCTGCGTTTGCGGCTCAATGCAATAAAGCCATTCGGTGAATTGGTTTGTAACAACCGCTCTACTATGGTCGGATCCGCACCAAGACCATTGCTTTTCCTGTCATCTCTGTGATGTCGATCGTTCCATGGGCTTCGACCGATAGAGTTTTGCCCTCAACGGCGGCAGAATCCACGCGGAATCCCTCGGGAATTCATACGTAAAATAGGGTCGATTTCGGCCGATTTCGCGTAAAGTCCGACGGGGACGGGACAGACCGCCGAGGACTGCGGGAAACCGACGAAGACAAACCGACGACGACCTTCGGCGGGGTCAGGCCTGTACGACCTTCGCTAGGGTCAGACCTTGTGTTCGGTTTTGTCAGCTGCTATGGTGTTACAACTCGGGTATGATTCTAAGATTCGATTCTAAGATCCTACGATTCTAAAAACACACAGTTGGCAATCGTTATGCCTCGGCCCCCACGTATCCAATTCGCCGGTGCCAACTACCACATCGTCACCCGCGGTGTTGGCCGGCGAGCACTGTTTCACGATGAAGACCACTACGAACGCTTCACCGACGGACTACGACAAGAAGTACAACGCAGTGGCTGGATCGTGCTCGCCTACTGCTGGATGCCCAATCATATTCATGCGTTGATCCAAACCCCCGAGCCCAATTTGGCTCAAGGGATGCAACACTGGCTCTCCGGCTATGCCAACTGGTACGCCAATCGCAATCAGCGTTCCGGTCATCTGTACCAAGGACGGTACAAAGCGTTTCTCGTCGAAAACGCCGGATACTACTGGACGCTTAGCCGCTACATTCACTTGAATCCCTGCTTAGGCGGAAAACCGTTGGCAACGAATCCGGAATCCTGGCCGCACAGCAGCATGCCCGGTTATGCCCGCCGGAGCAAGCGAGTCGACTGGGTCCAATACGACCAGTTGCACAAGTACTGGAACGCGGAGGTTGGCGGCAAGGACGCGGCAGGGGCCTACCGCCGTTTCGTCAACGAGGGCCTGTCGGATCCGGTGGATCCGTTCAAGCAGCAGTTGCGGGAGTGGGTATTCGGGAGCGAAACTTTTCTCCGCCGGATGATCGCGCTCGCCGAGGGTGGGAACCGCCATCGCCACGCATCGACGATCCGGCGTGTTCGCGGTGTCACGGTCAAGGAAGTGCTTGAAGCGACTGCGTCACATCACGGCGTCAATCGCTCACAGTACGCGGCGTTCCGAAGCGCGGCCCCCGGCCGAGACATGGCTGCTTGGCTATGTCGTCGCTGGACGGGTGCAACGCTGAGGGAACTCGGTCCGGCTTTTGGGCTTACCGGGACCGACAGCGTCTCAAACCTAGTCCGCCGCGCCCAGCAGCAGTTCACGGAATCCGCAAGCTGGCGAAAGAAGGCCAGCAAAATCGAAGCATCACTCAATCTGAATACCGAACACAAAGCCTGACCCCGGCGCAGCCTTCGGCGCACCTACGGTGTCGCAGCGCACTTCACAAAAATATCGCAACAGGTTTAAATCTATAAAAGGTTTTCTTCTATAGATCTGTGCGTGATAATTCAAAGGACTGGGTTGGGGGTAGAATAGTTTCCACGGATCGTCTTATGCTGAGTCCCCTTGAACCCATTATGCTCTGTTCCGCGGAATCGCAATGCGCCACGTGGCATCTTCTTTTGCTTTGGAAGGCATTTTTTGACCGATAGGTGTCGTCAAATCGATGACTCGATGCGGGACTCCTTCGCGGCAAACGGCCGCGCACCCCCTCATCCCCGACCCTTCTCCCCCATCGGGAGCGAAGGAGTGAGAAGGGAGGGAGGACGATCGCTTCCGCTTCATCGATTCAGGGGTTTAAAAAAGGCCAACTAAACCGATTGGGGGCGGCCAAACCGATTGGGGACAGTAAACCGATTGGACACAGAGCAGCATAGAATCTCCGCGGTGGTCTCTGTGCTGCTGCTTTGCAATGCGGTTCCATGCGGGTGTAGGTGAGTGGCCGCTTTAATCGGCTTTGGCGTTGCGGCGATTGCGGGGTGGGTCCGGCCCTTCTTTGCCACCGTTGGGGCTGAGCCTTTTCCACCAATCAGGCCCCTCGTTCTCCACCTCGCGGTGATGTCGCACCAACCGCGTTCGCAGCTCCTCGAACCTTACCGGCTCACGCCCTTTCATGTCGGTCGTCTCGTTCGGGTCGGACTTCAAATGATAAAGCTCGAAGTCGGTCATTTCGGGATCCGCCAAAATCTTCCAATCATCGATCTGCATCGCCACCTTCTTGTTAGGGGCCATCTGCAATCGCCAGTAGAGCGGTTGGTCACGCCGCACGCTTGGTTTTGATCCGTCGAGGACGCCGCGGACGTCGACGCCATCAAGCACCCGGTCGGTCGGGACGGCGACCCCGGCGGTCGCCAACATCGTCGGGAAGATGTCGCTGCCGATCACCGGCACGTCGACCGTCGTCCCCGCCGGGATTTTTCCGGGCCAACGGGCCAGCCCCGGGACGCGGATCCCCCCTTCGTGCATGTCCCGCTTGCGGCCGCGCAGTTCGCCTGTCGATCCACGCCCGGGAGTCTTGATCCCGTCACCCTCCGGCCCATTGTCGGACGTGAAGAAGACGAAGGTGCTCTCGGTCAATTGCTGGTCATCGAGCGATCGCATCAACCTGCCGAAGGCATCATCGAGCTGTGTTACGTTGGCATGGTGCTCGCGCTGCACGTCGTCATCGAGGTCGGGGTAGAGCGCCTTGTACTTCGGGTCCGATTTGATCGGGTAATGCGGTTCGTGCGCCCAAACGGCGAGGAAAAACGGCTTGTCGCGATCACGCTTCGCCTTCATCCAATCGATCGCCTCGTCGACCGCCAAAACCGCCGAATAACCATCCATCCTTCCGACCGTTTCGCCATTGCGGACGTAATTGCTGGGGTTTTCGTGCGACGGTGCGGCGTTGTTTTGCGTCGCCATCCAATGGTCATAACCGTGATCATTGGGCTGGGGCTGGTCGGGCGAATTGAAGAGTCCGTTGAGGTGCCACTTGCCGCTGTGACAGGTCGCGTAACCCGCCCCTCGTAACAAATTGGGCAACGTCACTTCGGTCGTTCGCAAATGGAGCGGTGCCCCTTCGGCGATCCAGGTGAAAACCCCGTTTCGGTGTGGGGTGCGACCGGTCAACAGCGCCGAACGGGAGGGGCTGCAAACTGCGCTCGCCGAGTAACAGCGTGTCAACCTGACCCCCTGCTTCGCGAAGGCATCGAGGTTCGGCGTCTTGATGATCGGATGGCCGTAACAGCCAAGGTCGCCGTATCCCAGGTCATCGGCGAGGAAGAGGATCAGGTTCGGACGGCTGCCCGAATCGGCCGCGAGCGCTGTCACTGAACAGCACAAAAGTGCGACAAGGGGGATCCAGCGTTTGATCACGATCGAGGGCCTGTGGCGAATAGGGGAGGGCTCATTAACAACGGGTTCGAAACGTTCCGAGGGGGCGCGGGTTAACCCCACAATGCGGTTACCGGGGAACCGCCATCGACGATCGGCACCGGGCGGTTTTCGGAATCGCGGATCCGCATTTCATGATCGATGCCGAGCGAATGATAGATCGTCGCGGCGAGGTCTTCTGGGGAGACCGGGTTTTCGATCGCGTAGGCAGCGTCCTGATCCGATTTGCCATACAGTGTCCCGCCGGGGATGCCGCCACCGGCGAGCAAGGCGGGAAAGAGCGTGCTCCAGTGATCCCGTCCCCACTGCGCGTTCGCCTTGGGGGTGCGTCCCATTTCACCCGTGGCGACGACGAGCGTCTCGTCGAGCATCCCGCGTTCGTCGAGGTCGCGGAGCAGCGCCGAATAGGCCTGATCAAAGGTCGGCAACAGGTGCTTTTTGACGTCATCGCTATTGCGGTGCGAATCCCAACTGTAACCGTCGACGCAATCGTAATGCACCGTCACATACCGGACGCCGGCCTCGACCAATCGCCTCGCCATCAGGCACGACTGGCCGAAGAGGTGTCGGCCGTATCGGTCCCGAAGCTCGGCCGGCTCGCGTTTGATGTCGATCGCTTCGCGGGTTTGGCCCGATGTCACCAGCGCGAGCGCCCGCTGGCGAAACGCGTCGAACGACGAACCCCCTTGCGATTTGCTTGATGACCGAGGGCCGTTCGATTCCGATTCGAGCCTCCGGCGTCCTTCGTCGAATTGGCTGAGCAACCCTTGTCGCGTCAACAGCCGATCGATCGTGATCCCTTCTTGTTTGGCCATTCCGGGGAGCTCGAAAGTGAGCTCTTCGTCGGTGCAGTCTCGCCAATACGGGTTATCGGTCAGCGACCTTTTATCGACCTTGGTGGTCAACGGGTTGTAACGTTGGCCCAACCAGCCGGCGTGTTCGCCCGGACGCGGGTATTGGCCCGCTTCTTGAAGGCGTCCCAGCGTGTTGGGGAGGACCATGTAGGCGGGGAGTGGCCGCGTCAAACCGTGGCGGTGCTGGTCGACGTATTCGACGATCGATCCGATCGAGGGCCAATCCTTGGGCGTGGGGCTGAAACCGGCACCGATCGGGACGTGCCACCGCTTCCCCGTCTGCAGGTAATGGCCTCCCCCGCTGTGATCGTTGAGCGTGTGCGTCATCGTGCGGATCACGCAAAATTTGTCCGACACGTCGGCGGTCTTGGGAAGCTGATCGCTGATCAACAGCCCCGGTGTGCGAGCAGGGGTGGGGCGAAAGGGGCCACGAATCAGTTCCGGCGCGTCGGGCTTCATGTCGAACGTCTCGAGCTGGCTCGGGCCGCCGAAAAGCATCAGAAAGATCACCGACTTCGCGCGTGTCTTGGGGACGGTCTCTTCCGCCGCTTGGGCCTCGGCCGCGAGCAATTTCGGCAGCGTCAATCCGAACATCCCGGCCCCACCCGCTTCCAGGATCGCACGCCGCGTCATACCGTTGCAAAAACGTCTCGGTCGTCCGTTGATCGTCAGCATCGTTCGGTTCCGGGAGGTGGGATAACGGGAAGGAGGAGGGGAGGGCGGGGATGGCCAAAACGCAAAACGGATCTGAACGTTCGCTTCGCGTTGCTTTCGCATCGAATCGCTCAGTAGCGCAGCTCTTCGAACCGCTTCGTACCGACGTCATCCGACCGAGTCATTGACGGATGCACCGAGACGGGTGAGGAGGCATCTTGAACACCAAGCCGTTTTGCCCCCTGGCTGTCTGACCGATGGCGGTTTTGGACCGCTGCTATTTTGACCCATGGGAAGGGCCGCGTCCATCATCTTCCCGAAGCATGGCTGATTCTGGCTTCCGGCGCGTGTATGTTGACGGGGGATTCGCCTTCGGGTGAATCGATCTTTGTCTTCAAGCCGGATCGCCCCGGATCAACTTTCATCGGGCCGATTCGACAAGCCGCTCGTCCTTCCCGCCACCTGCCATCTCAACGAGGCTCGTCATGCCCAATCCGCCCCGCCGTGCATTTTTGAAGCAGTCTGCCGCCGCGATCGCGACCGCGGCGATCGCCACGCCTCTCGTTTCGCAGGTCAGGGTCTCGCAGGCCAGGGCTTCGAGCGTCGGCAAATTCAGGGTCGGGATCATCGGGGCGACGGGCAAAGGGGATTATGGCCACGCCGTCGACGAGGCGTTCACAAAGATCCCCAATATCGAGATAGCGGCGCTGGCCGACGCCGACGCGAAGGGGCGCGAGGCGGCGGCCAAACGGACCAACCCGGCGAAGACCTATGCCGATTACCGCGAAATGCTCGACAAGGAAAAGCTCGACATCGTCGCGATCTGTCCCCGCTGGATCGACCAGCACCGCGACATGTTGCTGGCCGCCGCCGAGGCGGGTTGTCACGTTTACATGGAAAAGCCCTTTTGCCCGACGCTGGCCGAATGTGACGAGGTGATGCAGGAGCTCGACAAAAAGAATCTGAAGCTCGGCATCGCCCACATCAGCCAGTACTCACCGGTGCTCGATCAGGTCAAATCGCTGCTCGAAGGCGGCGAGATCGGCGACCTGTTGGAGCTCCGCGCCCGCGGCAAGGAAGACCGCCGGGGAGGTGGCGAAGACCTGTGGGTCTTGGGCTCGCACGCCTTCGGGATGATGCGAACCTTCGCCGGATCGGACCCGAATTCGTGCTCGGCCGTCGTCACCAACCAGGGACACCCGCTGACCAAGGCCGATGTCGTCCAAGGGGCCGAAGGGATCGGGCTGCTCGCCGGTGACAACGTCCAAGCCCGCTACGCGTTCCCCAACGGCACCTTCGGGTACTTCGCCTCACGTCGCGGGATGGCGGGGACCCCGACCCGTTTCGCGATCCAACTCTTCGGGTCACGCGGGATCATCGAACTCGAAAGCGGTTACCTCGCGAAAGGGTACATCCTGCGCGACGGCAGTTGGTCACCGGGCCGATCGGGCAAGGCTTGGGAACCGATCACATCGGCAGGCATCGGCAAGACCGAACCGCGGACCGACGGGACGTACCAAGGGGGTCACATCGCGGCGATCAACGATTTGATGGAGAGCATCCGCAGCGATCGCCCCACACGCTGTTCGGCCGAGGATTGCCGTGGGATCATCGCGATGATCGCCGCGGTCTTCGAATCGCAGCGGACGGGCAATGCGGTCGACATGCCGCTGAAAACACGCGTCAACCCGCTGAGCCTGATGAGCTGAATCGCCTCCCATCAAAAGCAACACGCATCAAAAGAAAACGGCGGGAAGAAGCAGCGCTTCGTCCCGCCGTGATGCGATTCGAAGTGATCGAGCAGGGGGCGATTGCTGATCGTTCCCCCGCGTCATCGAACGTTTGACCGACGGATCACTTGGTGATGTCGTAACAGAAGATCGTATCGTCCGAGCGGACGTAAAGTTTGCCGTCGTTGATCACCGGGTGGGCCCAACGGGGACGCTTGTTGTCATCCGGGAGCGTGAACTTGCTGACTTCCTCGTAACCTTCGGGGGTCGCCTTGGCGAGCACGAAGACGCCATTGGCGAACTGGATGTAAAGCATGTTATCGGCGGCGGTGAACGCGGCCGACCCTTTGCCCGAAGCCCGCGACTTCCACTTCTCTTCCCCCGTCATCATGTCGGCGCAGAAGGGCATCCCCTTGTCATCCGAATCACCGAAGACGTAATTACCGACGGCCACAACGCCGCCATGCTTGTTGGCAAGCTTCGTGTTCAACCCGTAAACCTCTTCGACCTTAACGCCGTCGCTGGTAGCGACCTGTTTGAGCAGCGCGCCGCCGCGGCCGTAACCGACGGCGAAGAAGACGAGGTCGCCATTAATGATCGGCGTCGGGATGACCGCGGTCGTCTTTTCGATGTCGTATTCCCACAGCAACTTTCCATCGGCAGCATCGATCCCCATCGGGCCACTCGCGGTGACTTGGACATAAACCTTCTTGCCACCGATGTTCGAAATCGCGATCGCCGAATGTCCCGCGCCGCGATCCTCGGGACGGACGCAGGTCCAAATCAGTTCCCCGGTCTTCTTGTCGAGCGCGACGACGGTCGAAACGCTGCCGCCCGGAGTGCAGATCAAACGCGCGCCGTCGATCAGGACCGATTCGGAATAGCCCCAACCATCCCCTTTGTTCCCTTTGAAATCATCCTTCAGGTGCTTGCGCCAAACTTCTTTGCCGGTCTCGGCATTGCAGCAGACGAGGTTCCCCTTGGCGTTGACGATGTAGACAAGCCCATCATCGACGGTCGGGGTGCTGCGTGAGCTTTGCCAATCGACGGGCCCTTCGTTCCAAGCCTCGCCCGTTTTGGTCGCCCACAACTGTTTGCCGTCCTTAGCGTCGTAGCAGGTGAGGTATTCGTCGGCATCGGACGCGGTCGAGCAGCCGTCGCCGAGGGTGTAAAGTTTGCCGCCGGCGATCGCGACGCTGGCATAACCCCGCCCCGCACCTTTGGCCTCCCAAACGACTTTCGGCCCCACCTCTGGCCAGGATTCCAATAAGCCTTGGTCGGGCGAAACGGCGGTCCTCTTCAAACCGCGGAACGTAGGCCAATCTTCCGCTCGGGCGGCAACAACCGGTAGCGCCAAACCCGCGGCGATCGCCGCACGCAGCAACACTCGTGACATCAACATGAGAGGTTCTCCAGGTTCGAATCGGGGTGGCCGCAGGTGGCGCCCCTGAGCCCTACAAAATAACCGATCGGAAGAAGCACCGCACCCGCCCACCGGTGGCGACCCGCGCCCCAAGCACCCGCATCGCCAGCGGATCATGGCAAGCTCAACTTATCGCCGACTGCGTAAACTCTCGGCGAGGTACTTGCCCGTCGCCGAGCCGCGGTGGCGGGCGAGCCCTTCCGGGGTCCCCGTCGCGACGATCTGACCACCTTCCTCACCCCCACCGGGGCCGATTTCGATCAACCAATCGCAGGCCCGAATCACCTCAAGGTTATGTTCGATCACGATCACCGTGCTGTCCGTCTCTACCAGCCCCCCAAGGACGCCGATCAGCCGCGAAACGTCCTCGAAATGGAGCCCCGTCGTCGGTTCATCAAGGACATAGAGCGTGTGCCCGCGGGGGGGACGGGCGAGCTCCGTGCCGAGCTTGATCCGCTGCGCCTCACCACCGCTAAGCGTCGTGCTCGGTTGCCCCAACTTCAGGTACCCCAGTCCGATGTCGCGGAGCGACGCGAGGAGGTGGCGGATGCGTGAGAAATTTTCGAAAAAGTCGGTCGCCTCTTCGATGGTCATGTCGAGCACATCGGCGATCGAACGCCCTTTGAATTGCACCGCCAACGTCTGTCGGTTGTAGCGTTTCCCGCCGCACCGCGGGCAGACGACGAAGAGATCGCTGAGGAAATTCATTTCGATCTTTTGCACGCCTTGGCCCTGGCACCCGTCGCATCGACCGGCCGCCGCATTGAAGCTGAACCGGCTGGCGGTGAATCCCTTCTGCTTCGCCTCGCGGGTGGCGGCGAAGACGCTGCGGATCTCACCCAGCACGCCGCTGTACGTCGCCGGACAACTGCGTGGCCCACGACCGATCGGGCGCTGGTCGATCCGAATCAACTTTTCGACCGATTCCGCCCCCAGCAGCGCCGCGAACTTTGCCTGCGGCCCGACGACGGCATCCTGCGGGTCGGCATCATCGTCCGCAGCAGCGATCTCGTCCGCCGATGCCGCAATTTTTCCCTTGCGGCGGGTGCGGTAGGCCGATGGTGCCTCCGCGACTTTGGCCGCGTATTCGTTCGCCTTGATCAACGCCACCTCACGGATCCGCGACTCGATCGCCGGGATCAGCGTGTCATTGACCAACGAACTCTTACCGCTCCCCGACACCCCCGTGACCCCAACCAGCATCCCCAAGGGGAACCGCGCGGTGACATCTTTCAAATTGTTCGTCCGGGCGCCGACCAATTCGACCCAACGGCCATCTCGCGGGACGCGGCGTTGCTCGGGGACCGGGCACGACCTCGTCCCGTTCAAGTACCCGCCCGTTAACGACGCGGGGTCACGAGCGACATCGTCCGGCGAACCTTGGCTGATCACCCGCCCCCCGCGCGGCCCGGCGCCGGGGCCGAAATCGACCAGCCGATCGGCCGCCCGCATCATCGCCTCGTCATGTTCGACAACAACGACCGTGTTCCCTTGCTTGCTGAGCGATCGCAACGAATCGATCAGCCGCTGGTTGTCGACAGGGTGCAAACCGATCGACGGTTCGTCGAGCACGTAGCAGACACCGACCAGCCCCGAGCCGAGCGACGTGGCGAGCCTCACCCGTTGGTGCTCACCCCCGCTCAAAGTCGCCGCCGCGCGATCGAGCGTCAGGTAATGGAGCCCGACCGAATCGAGGAACCGCAGCCGCCGCACGATTTCGTCAACGACCCGTTCCGCGACCACTCGCAGCAACGGGTCGACCCGCTGGCACAGGCGTTCGAACCAACCGATCGCGGCCCGGACCGAAAGCGAAGTCGATTCCGCGACGTTGCGATCGGCGATCGTCACCGCGAGCGCCTCGGGCCGCAACCGTCCGCCACGACAATCAGGACAAGCTTCGCCACCTGCCGTCCCCAAACCGTCACACCGCGGGCAGGCACCATAAGGGCTGTTGAAACTAAAAGAGCGAGGTTCCAGCTCTTGGAAGCTACGGCCGCAACCGGGACAGGCGCTGAGCGTGCTGAAGAGCCGCTCTTCCCAATCGGCATCCGGCCGCGTGCGGTCCGGCGTGCTCAGCACCGTCATCACCCCGTCGCCGGTCCGCAGCGCCAACCGCGCCGATTCTGACAAACGTGTCTCGTTCCCCGGGCGAACGACGAGTCGGTCGACGACCGCTTCGATCGTGTGCAATTTTCTCGGCGCGAGCTCGGGCAATTCGTCGATCCCATGAATCACGCCATCGACGCGGGCCCGCACCCACCCGTTGCGACGGATCTGTTCGAACACCTCCTGGTGCGTCCCTTTCCGCCCGCGGACCATCGGCGCCAACAGCACCACCGATGTCTCCGCGGGGATCTCGGCCAAGGCCGCGACGACCTGGTCAGCCGAACGCTTGGTCACCGCCTCCCCACAACCGACGCAATGCGGGATGCCGACCCGCGCATAGAGCAATCGCAGGTAATCATAAATCTCCGTGACCGTCGCGACGGTGCTGCGTGGGTGCGTCGCGCCGGTCTTCTGATCGATGCAAAGCGTCGGCTGCAACCCTTCGACCACGTCGACATCGGGGCGGGGCAGTTGATCGAGGAATTGTCGGGCATAGGCCGAAAGGCTGTCGAGGTATTGACGCTGGCCCTCGGCGAAGAGCGTGTCGAACGCGAAAGAGCTCTTGCCGCTCCCCGACACCCCCGTGATGACCGTGATCTGGTTGTGGGGAATGTCGAGATCGATCGACTTGAGGTTGTGAACGCGGGCCCCACGGATGCGGATCGACGAGAGGATCCCCCCACCGGCTTTCGAACTCATCGGCTTATCCTCGCACCGCGTTGTCGGGCTTCAGCGTCGACATGTCGTTCGGGTTATGAGTCGACATATCGTTCGGATGATGAGTTGACATGTCGTTCGGGTGACGGGTCGATACCGCGGTGGGGTAACGCTTTGCCCAGCTCCATTTGTGGATTTCCATCGCCAACAACACCGTCAATGCCAACGGGATCAGCGTCGCCCAAGTCGATAGGCTGACCGGTTCGGTCTTCAAAACCTCCCTCAAAATCGGAAGGTTCATCCCCAACACGTGCACGATCAACGCCGCGATCACGCCGACCAACAGGTAGGGGCTCCGCAGGGGCGAAAAGGCAAACGCCGATTTGGTTTCCGAACGGTTATTGCCGACCTGAACGTTTTCGAACAGTACCAACATCAACAGCACCAGGTTGCTGACCGATGCCGGCGACATCCCCCGCATCGTCCCCCAGAGGTAAACGCCGAAGCTGACCAGCGCCATGACGCCGGCGGCCAACAGCGTCTGTTCGATCATCAAGCGGTTGAAGATCGGTTCGCTGGGGGGACGCGGCCCTCGCCGCAGCACATCCCCTTCGCTCGGTTCGAAGGCGAGCGCGACCCCTTGCAACCCGTCGGTGACCAGATTCAGCCACAGCAATTGGACCGGCAGCAACGGCAATAAAAGCGCCGGGCCAGCCCCTTCATTTCCCCCGACCTGCATCCCGAAGAAAGTCATCACCGCGCTGGCCGCGAGCGCCAAACAGACCAACAGGACCTCGGCCGTCCCCGTGGCGGTCAGGTGCGCGACGACCTTGCGGACGTTGTCATACGCGACACGCCCCTCTTCGATCCCGCCGACGAGGCTCGAAAAATCATCGTCGCTAATCACCAATTCGGCCGCCTCGCGGGCGATGTCGGTCCCCATCTTGCCCATCGCCACGCCGATGTTGGCGGCGCGCAAGGCCGGCGCGTCGTTGACGCCATCGCCGGTGACCGCGACGAAATGGCCGAGCCGCTGGGCCGACTTGACGAGCGATAATTTCTGTTGAGGCGAAACCCGCGCGAAGACGCTGTACCGACGCAGCAGCGTGTCGACATCCTCGTCGCTGACCCCTTCCAATTCGGACCCCGTGATCGCACCCGCGTTGGCACGATCGATCCCCAATTCCCGCGCCACCGCGGTCGCCGTGATCGGGTGGTCGCCGGTGATCATGCAAACGCGGATCCCCGCCTCGTGACAACTCTCGATCGCGTCCTTGACCCCGGATCGCAACGGGTCGTACATCCCGATGAAACCCACCAGACGCAAGCCTCGCGGGTCGCCGTCGATCACCTCGCCGGTCGATCGGCCATCAGACATCGCCGCGGCCAACGCCAACACGCGGTACCCTTCCGCGGCCAGACCTTCCGCCGTCTCTTGCAACCGCCGCTGGTGCAGAGGCTCGATGTCACACATCGCCAGGACCCGCTCCGGGGCCCCCTTCACATACACCCAAGTCGCGTCACCGTCGCGGTGATAAGTCGCCGCGTAACGATGCTCCGCCTCGAACGGGATCTCATTGAACTGCGGCTGGCGCGAGACATGATCGTCGCGCGATTCGCCGAGCTTTTGCGCGAGCGATAACATCGCGATGTCGGTCGGGTCGCCGCGCCAATGCCACGTGCCGTCATGTGGATAAAGGTCGGCCTCGTTGCAAAGGACCCCGGCGCGGAGCAGCTCGGCCAACCCCGGCACATCCCCAGAGCTGATTCGCACGTCGCTCAAGCGGACCTCACCGACAGGCTCGAACCCGTCCCCTGTCACTTCCAACCGCTCGCCACCGGGCAAGACGACGACGCGGACGGTCAATTCGTTGCGCGTCAATGTCCCCGTCTTGTCGCTGGCGACCAGCGTGCAACTTCCCAGCCCCTCGACCGCGGCGAGCCTGCGGACGATCACGCGGCGCTTGGCCATGCGCGACGTCGCCACCGCCAAAGCCACCGTCAGCGCCGCGGGCAAACCCTCCGGGATCGCGGCCACCGCCAGCGCGATCGCGAAGAGAAAAATCGTTTGCAGGTTATCGAGCCCATGGATCGCCAAGCCCGCCAACCCCAACACCACCGCGATCACCGTCACCACCGCCGCGACAGTCCGCGAGAAACCTTCCATCCGCCGGACCAACGGCGCGTTCGCATCGTCGGCCGCCGTGACCGCTTCGGCCACCTGACCGACAACCGTCGCCGTCCCGGTATCGACAACCACCCCCCTGCCACGGCCTCGGGTCACCACCGATCCGGCAAAGGCCATGTTCTTGCGGTCCGCGATCGGCGTCGTCGGCTCACCACGCCAAGCGGCATCCTTCGCGACCGATACCGATTCACCCGTCAGCAGCGACTCGTCGATCTGCAAAGCCTGATCGAATACCAATCGCAAGTCGGCAGGGACCCGGTTTCCCGATTCCAAATAGACCAGATCGCCAGGGACGACCTCTTCCGAATCGATCTCCTTGTTCGTCCCCTCGCGGCTGACCGTCGCCCGGACATGCAACATCTTTT
>JBEIRZ010000185.1:0-8841 GCA_040375695.1 Planctomycetaceae bacterium | reverse complement strand
GGGGGCGGGTGAGGTGGTTTCTTCGCGGCTGTCGACATTTCTCGTCGGGGGTGGGCGGGCTAATCAGCGCCCGCCGGCCCCGAACCCGTTTTTGGGGACAACTTTTTCCCGCACGCCCACCTTCCAAAGACGATTTCTAAGTCCGAAATCGCTCTTGCCCCAGCAAAAACGGATGGGCTAAACCCGACCACGGTCGAGCGCACCTGCGCTCCGTTCATTCGTCGATCCGTTGGTCAAAAATGCCTCTCAGTAGCCACCCGCTCGTGTCGAGCCTCCTTTCCGATACCGAAGTCGAAACCCGCAGAAGCGCGATCCGCGAACTGCTCGCGGCAACCTCCCACATCTCCGGCGTCACCGCGATCATCGTCCGACTCGTCGCCGATCGGGATGATGAGGTCCGCAGCGCCGCGACCGAGTGCCTCGAAAGGATCGTCGCCCCTTCGTCGGATGAGGTTGATGATTTGACGCAGCTCCTTCGCGAAACCTGCGACGGCGAAGTCGAGTATTGGGCAGCCACCATGCTGGGCCGCATCGGCCGACCCGCCGAAAGGGCGACCGGGGCCCTCGCCAGCGTCCTCCTCGATTCCCCCTGCCTCGCCGCTCGCGAACGGGCCGCCTGGGCGCTGGGCCAAATCGGCCCCGGGGCCCGAGCCGCACTCAACGCGCTCCGCCAAATCAATCACGATGACCCGCCCCGATTGCGGCGACTGGCCGAAACGGCGATCCATTCGATGAACCAAAGGGCCGCCTAACCTCACACTCGAATCTTGGATGACACCACCGCCCCCGTCGTCGATTCGGGGGACTGAGGCAGGAGGCCCAGCGTGGCGAAAAAATCCCAAAAAAAGAACCCGTTTTTTTCCGCAGCCACCAAAGGGGGCAAGAAGCTCGGTCCGCTCGCAGCGCTCACCGGGATCTTGACCCTCGCCGGGGCCGTGCTCACGGGCAAGGTCGATCTCCAACAACTCTCGAGCCTCGATTCGATCAAAGGGCTCATCTCCCAAGCAGATAACTCCCAAAGCGTCGTCACCTCGGACATCACCCCCGTCCGACTCGATCAAAACGCACCCAAACCGGGCGACCGACTCCGCGTCGCCACCTTCAACATCCAACGCTTCGGCTCCAAAAAGTCCGCCGACGCCGAAGTGATGCGTAACATCGCCCGCATCGTCAGCCAGTTCGACCTCGTCGCGATCCAAGAAGTCCAGTCCCCCGACTCGATGCCCGTCGCCAGACTCGTCGACCTGATCAATCGCAGCGGCGGACGCTACGACGCCGCGGTCAGCGAACCGATCGGACGCACGACCTACCTCGAACAATACGCCATGGTCTGGGACACCACCCGCGTGGCGCTGATCCCCGAATCGGCCTACCTCGTTCGCGACGATGCCGACCGCATGCACCGACCGCCGATGGTCGCCTCGTTCGAAACCCGCATCCCCCCGCCCCCCGGTGACCGACCGTTCCGCTTCACCGTGATTAGCGCCCACACCGACCCCAGCGAAGTCTCCGCTAAACAGATCAGCAGCGAAATGAACGTCCTCGACGACGTTTTCATCCGCGTCCGCGAATACGAATACAAAACCCGCGGGATTTACAACGTCATCCTCGTCGGTGACCTCAACGTCAGCACCGCGAACCTCGGCGAGCTCGGCCAAATCCCCGGGATCATCACCGTTGTCGGCACCACCCCGACCAATACCGCCGGGACCAAAACCTACGACCACATCATCCTCGATGGCAACGTCACCACCGAATACACCCATGTCTTCGGGGTCATTGACTACGAGCGCGACCTGGGGCTGACCCCCGAACAGGCACTCGCCGTTAGCGACCACCGTCCCGTCTGGGCCGAATTCAGCGCCTTCGAAACACCCCCGATCCCGATCGCGACCAACCCCAACGCCCAGCCCGTGAACCGCTGAACGGCGTTAACCGCTAAAAGGGCCGCCAACGGGTTTCGGGTCGAATCCTGCGATTCGCCCCGGTCGGATTACCCCGGCCGAATCGCCCTGTTCCCCCCTCCCAAACCGCCGCGCCAGACCCCCGAAAAGGAAAAGGTCCCGCTTTCCCTACCCTGAACCGCTAACCTCCACCCCTCCCGATCGCCGATAACCTGACAGATCAGGCCGCATGGAATCGGACAAATTCGGCGGAAATCCGGGACAGATCGACCGATCTCGCCCCGTTTTCGTCCCCCACCCGTCACCGATGGCGGGGCTGCGATCGGGTTTTTTTGACAGATTTATTTTTTCGGGACTATAATCTGCGGAAGCGTTTGGGCCAGCTACGCTGACCTTACGCCCGCACCACCGTTAAAATTGACGTTGTCGTTTGGGTAAAAACGTTCTCGCGCGATCATCAGCTTTCGCCGCCGGCGTGGCTGGTGAATGGCGAGCGGGCGAGGACGGGTGACACGTGGTGACCTTTTCCGATTGTCTTCACAGTCGTTCGAGAGCGGTTCGAGATGACACTACTGGGCAAGTTCCTATCGACGTTCATTTTCATCCTGAGCACCGCGTTTATGGTGTTGGCGCTCGCCGTCAACGCGTCGCACCGTAATTGGCGCGAGGTGGTGCTCGATCCGAACAACGGCCTGAAGAAGCAGATCGAAACGATCAGCCGTACCAACCAACAACTGACCGACGATCGCCAGCGGACCCAATCCGCACTGGATCGCGAACAGGCCGCCCGCCGCACCGCGCTGTCCGCCCTCCAGTCCCAGCTCGATCAGATGGAACAACTGCTGCGGGCCAGCGAAGCCCAAGTCCAGCAGCTCGAAGCGAAGAGCACCGAGCTGTCGCAACTCGACCGCAGCCGCGCCGAAGAGCTCCAGCGGCTGACCGACGAAGCCCGCAAGCTTCGCGACCAAATCCGCGCCGAACAGGAAGACCGCGATTCGCTCTTCGCCGAAACGCTGAAGATGACCGACCAGATGAACCTGCTCAAAGGAAGCCTGCAGGCCCAAACCGAACGCAACGAACAGCTCGCCGGTCAGCTCAGCCGCTACCGGGAAGTCGTCGACATGAAGGGGATCGACGTCAATCAGCCGCTCGATGGCGCACCACCCGAACGGAACGGCACCGTCCTGGTCGTCAACCGACCGCTCGATATGGTCGAAGTCTCCATCGGTTATGACGATGGCCTCCGCGATGGCCACCTGCTGGATGTCACCCGCAGCGGCCGCTACGTGGGACGCCTCCGAATCCGCCGCACCGAACCAAACCGCTCCGTCGCGGAAATCCTGAAGGATTACAACCAGTCTCCGATTCAGGAGGGCGATCGTGTCGACACAACTTTCTAGCGTCCCACTCCGAAAACAACCCATGACCATCTACACGGTCATGCTGATCCTGAGCGCCCTCTTCATGCTGATCGCCGTTATCGCGATGTGGCTCGAAGCACGCCGCTACGCCCCCGATTACTGGCAGACCTCGACCGCAAGGCCCAGCGTCTCGGCGCAGGATGTCTCCGAAACGATCAGCCACTTCGGCTGATTCCACTCTGGGGCGCGAATCCCGCAAAGCATCCGACCTGCGGCAACCCCGCTGAACGGAGGACCGGCGTTCGTTTGCTTTCCTCCGCGGCTTCGCCTGGGGTCAGCCCCTCCGCGGCTTCGTCTGGGGTCAGCCCCGAGGTACTTCATGAACTTTTGATGAAGAACTTGCCGTCACCCCGTCCCGCCGAATTGCCTTCTGGGTAGACTCCTTTTGATCTCTGATCGTCTGGAAATCTCCCCTTCGAGGCCTTCCCCATGCCGACCGAACGTCCTTCCGATGCCCCCCTCGCGACGACCGATTCGACGACCTCGCCGGCCCGCCCTGCCAAACCCAATCCCGCCTCCCCTCACTTGCGCGATCTTGTCGAGTCCGCACTGGACCGCCGCGGCTTTCTCCATGTTTCCATCGCGGGTTCGTGCGCCGCACTGATGAGCGGCGTTCGCCCCACCGCGGCCGAAGCGCCCCGCCGTCCGAGCGTCCCTTCCGGCGAACTGTTCACCTTCGCGAACATCCCCCCCTCCCAAAGCGATGAGGTCGTCGTCCCCGAAGGTTACGTCGCGCAGGTCCTCTACCGCTGGGGTGACCCGATCAACGGCATCGCACCCAAATTCCGCCCCGATGCGACGAATTCGGCCGACGATCAAAACCGCCAGGCGGGGATGGGGCACGACGGCATGGAGTTTTTCCCACTCCCCGGCGCCGATCCGAACCGCCGTGGGCTGCTGGCGATCAATCACGAGTACACCGACCAGATCCTCCTTTTCCCCGACGGCATCGACCCACCCCCGCCGGCAAAAATGCCGCTAGAAAAAGTTCGCAAGTCCCAGGCTTCGCACGGCGTGTCGATCGTCGAAATCGCTCGCAGCGATGACGGCTCGTGGCAAGTCGTCGATTCGCCCAAGGCACGCCGCATCACCGCCGACACCCCGATGCGGATCTCCGGCCCCGCCACCACCAAACTCGGTACCGATGTCCGCGGCACCTGCAACAACTGCGCGGCGGGACAAACCCCTTGGGGCACCTACCTCACCTGCGAAGAAAATTTTCAGGGCGTCTTCGGGACCGATGCCGATGACTTCAAGCCGACCGCATCCCAAAAACGCTACGGCCTGACCCCCTCCGGCTTCTACTACGAGATCGATGGCGAAAAACGGAGCGCCTTCCGCTGGTGGCAACAACAATCGCGATTCGACCTCGCCAACCCCGATAACGACTCGGTCCGTTACGGCTTCGTCGTCGAGATCGACCCGCAACGCCCCGATTCGACCCCGGTCAAAAGGACCGCCCTGGGCCGCTTCCGTCACGAAAACGCCGAGCTTGTCGTCGCCCCCGATGGACGGGTCGTCGTCTACATGGGCGACGACGAAATGAACGAATTCCTCTACAAGTTCGTCTCCGCCAAACCGTGGCAAGCCTATGCCGTCAACGGCAACTCCCCGCAAACTTCGGGCTTGGGCGTGACCGGATCCAGCCCGCTCGACGAAGGGACCCTTTACGTCGCCAAGTTCGACGCCGACGGGTCGGGCCGCTGGATCCCGCTCGTCCCCGGACAAAACGGCATCCCCGCCAAGCGTTCCCCTGAAGATGCCGAAGGGTTCGACGCCGCCGACATTTGCATCCGCACCCGCGAGGCCGCGACCGCTGCCGGCGCCACCCCGATGGATCGCCCCGAATGGGTCGCCGCCCACCCCCACACCCGCGAAGTCTTCGTGTCGCTGACGAACAACAAGAAACGCGAATCGGCCGACGCCGCCAACCCCCGCGTCAAAAACGTCATGGGTCACATCGTCCGCTGGATCGAATCGGGAAATGACCCGACCGCCGAACAGTTCAGCTGGAAGATTTTCCTCCTCGCCGGGAATCCACAGCATGCCGAAGCGACGATGCACGGCAACGTCGCCGGCGACACCTTCGGTTGCCCCGACGGCCTGAAGTTCGACGCGTCAGGGATCCTCTGGATCCAAACCGACATGTCGAGCAGCGTGATGGGCAAACCGGGATTCGAAGAACTCGGGAACAACATGATGCTCGCCGCCGATCCCGATTCGGGCCAAGTCCGTCGCTTCTTGACCGGCCCCGTCGGCTGTGAAATCACCGGCATGACGCTGACCCCCGACCGCAAGACGATGTTCATCAACATCCAACACCCCGGCGAACCGTCCGACGAAATCAGCGACCCTCGGACCCCGATGAAATACAGCCAATGGCCCGATGGTCCTGATGGGATACGACCCCGCGCCGCCACCGTCGCCATCCGTCGCCGCGACGGGGGGATCATCGGCAGCTAACCCTCGCGCCACCTTTCACCCCATCGCCCATCTGACTCCTAGCCCCCGCCCCGCCAACCCGGGGCTCAAGGTGCCGTGCCGACCATCTCGATATACTTTTTTCGATAACCCTCGGCCCGTTCGCGGATCACTTCGTTGCCCGGGTCGAGACTCACGGCGATCGACATTTCTTCGAGCGCCAATCGCCGCAACTGTTCGATCCTCGGCAAGAATACCGGTGGCCGCCACAAATGTTTTTGCTGACGCTCGTATGCCTGGGCCAACAGGATGTGGGGGCTGGGGGATGTCGGCATCCGTTGCCTTAGCATCTTGCCCGTCGCCAACAACCATTCGACGATCCCCAACGCCTCGTCGAACCTTTCCTGATGGCGATGGCGGGTCTCGCGCGTGCTCGCTTCGTTGGCGACCTGTTCCCAAACCTTTTCTACAAAACCTTTTTTGCCCCCGATGGGCTCGACCCGCCGAGAGACCTCATCGATGATCCGCCCAGCGATCGCTTGCGGAGCAACGCCCTCGCTCGTCTGACGTTCCGCGTTGTCGCAAATGTCCCAGGCGAAGAGGTTCGCGATAAAATAACGCAGCTCTTCCGGGAACTCTTGCCCCAGCGGCGATTCGATGACTACATCTGTAATCACATCGGTCACGGTACGCTCTTCACGGGTCGCGGTACCCTCCCGCCTCTGGGAATAAAAACCGATGACCGCGCGGAGCAACTTCAAGACGCCTTGATCGGGATTCCGCATCAGCGACAGTTCGATCGGCGCCGCCGCCTTCCCCAAGACTTCCGTCCCTCGCCCGTGTTGCCCGTTGAAATCGAGCCACCGGGCCATCATGAGGTACGAGGACAATAGACGCACCGCGGTCCCGTCGAACTGTGGATCCCCCGCGTGTGGCCCGATCATCCGAGTCGCTTTCTCGAGGTCGATCAGCGCCTTCGAAATGCTCGCCTCTTGCGACTCGCGATCTTCCTTCGAAGACTGCAAGTGGAAATAGGCCCGTTCGGTGAGGATCGCCGCACAGAGGCCAGCCGCACGCTGGTCGATCGCCAACTGCTCGGGGTGCATCGACATCAACCCGATCGCGTCATCGAACAGCATCATGCACGCGGCCTTGTCATCCCTCCGCCGCAAATGGTTGGCCAGCTTCAGCTCGATCGTGGCGATCGCGATCGACCGTTCGATCGGAAGTTCCGGAGTCTGCCGGATCATCGACGTCAATTCGAAGATCGCGGGCAACGAATCTTCGATCCCGCCCCCCATCGTCCACTCGGGCGAATCGATCGTCTTACCCGTCAAATCGATCAACTGCGTTACCGCGTCATCGGACAACCGGTCGCTTTCGAGCGCCCGCGCGAGCGCCCCTTCCGCGACGCGACTTTGCCGCACCGATTGCCGCCACAGCGTCGTTAGCGCGGCGATGCTCCCCAGCAATATCAACAACAGGCTCGCCGCCAGGCTCGCCACCGCCGGGTGCCGCCGCCGCCAACGCATCAAACGCTGCAACCGCGAAACCGGTCGGGCCGCGATCACGTGCCCTTCCAGCCAACGGCGAAGGTCCTCCGCCAACGCCCCCGCCGACCCATACCGCCGCGCGGGGTCCTTCTCCAAACAGACCAAACAGATCGTCTCCAAATCCTTCGGGACGCTGGGCATCATCGTTCGAGGCGCTACCGGGTCGCGTTCTCGCAACAGGTCGAACGTCTCGATCGTCGACGCCGCTTGAAACGGTGGCCTCCCCGTCAACAGGGTGTACAGCGTCGCCCCCAGCGCGAAGACGTCGGCCGCCGGCCCAAGCAATCGCGAGCCGGGCGTCACCTGCTCCGGCGCCATGAACGACGGCGTCCCGCGCACCTCGATGTTGGCCGTCCCCGACAGCTCATGACCGAGCTCCGATTCCGCCAGCGCGATCCCAAAATCGGAAAGGATCGGCGTCACCTTTTCCCACGGCGCATCCTCGGGGGCATCGATCAAAATGTTCGAAGGCTTGATGTCCAAATGCAACACGCCGACGCGGTGCAAACTGTCGGCCGCCCTCGCGATCGTCTCGACGATCCGCGCCGATTCGCGCGGCGGGATCGGCCCTGTCATCCGCGATTTCAAACTCCCGCCAGGGATCAGATCGAGCACCAGATAAGGCCGCCCGTCGTGCTCACCGACTTCGTGCAACCGCACGACGTTCGGATGACGCACCTGTGACATCGCTTTCGCTTCACGCAACCAGCGTCTGCGCCACTTGCCGTCCGTCCCTTGCGGCAATGGCAACACCTTGATCGCCACCCGCCTCCCGATCGCCGTTTGGACCACCTCGTAGACGACCCCATAACCGCCACGCCCGAGCTCCTTGGTGATCACAAACCCCGGGATCTCCGGCGGCGGCGAACCGCCCCCCTCACGATCACCGCTCAGAGAATCAGTCGGGTCGATCAGCGCCAAACGTTCGAGCATTTCTTGGCAGCGAACGCACGAATCGACGTGCGACTCGATCCGCCGAAAGGTGCTCCCAGTTCCCGTGTCGTTCCCAAGCCTCCGCAACTGATCGACCGGCGGGCACATCGACACGCTCATGGGTCAAACCTCGACCAGCCCCACCGAACCGCTCCGATTCGCCTCTTGCCGCAACATCCTGCGGACCCGCTTCTGCGCCGCGAACGCCGCCGCATACGACATCCCGAAATGCTCCGCCGTCTCGCGGACCGATCGCCCTTCGATCACGATCTGCCAAAAGACGCCCCACGTCCGCTCGTCGACCCGCGCCCTGACCGCCCCCTGCACCCGCTCGGCCTCGTTCATGATCGCCTCGGGGACGGGCTCCTGATCGTCATCGTCGTCCCATTCGAGCTGCGGCTCGACCCAGCGGTCGATCGGCAAGATCGCGAATTTACGCCATCCCGCCCGCCGCTGACGCCACATGTCGACGGCCCGCGAATGACATAGCCGCTTGAGCCACGCCCGGAACCGATGGCTGGGGTCGTACTGATAACGGACCAACCTGCGGGCCAACTCGATCCGGATCCGTTGGCAGAGCTCCTCCAGCAAGTCCCCGTCAAAACCGCT
>JBEIRZ010000541.1:0-2522 GCA_040375695.1 Planctomycetaceae bacterium | reverse complement strand
CGCGCCGACCAACCGTTTTTGGCGATCAATTGCGCCGCGATCCCGGACAACCTGCTAGAAAGCGAACTCTTTGGCAGCGAACGCGGCGCGTTCACCGGCGCCGATCGCCGTCGCATCGGTAAATTCGAACAGTGCAACGGCGGTACGCTCTTCCTTGACGAGATCGGTGAGATGTCACTCGCGACGCAGGCCAAAATTTTGCGTCTGATTCAGGAACAGGCCTTCCAACGGGTCGGTGGTTCCGAGACGATCCGCACCGATGTCCGCCTCATCGCCGCGACCAACGCCGACCTGATGCGAATGGTCGATGCCGGGACCTTTCGACGCGACCTCTTCTACCGCCTTCACGTTTTCACCATCGAGCTCCCCCCACTCCGCGAACGGGGCGACGACGTGCGGCTCCTTGCCCAACACCATTTTCAGCGGATCGCAAAGCAGCTCGGCAAGGTCGGTGCGAAGCTCCCGCCGGAAAGCCTCGCCCTGTTAGCCCGCTACCCCTGGCCCGGCAACATCCGCGAACTCCAAAGCGTCCTCAAACAGGGGCTGCTCCAAATGAGCGGCCATGTCCTGCTGCCAGAGTTCATTCCGTCCGTGATCGTGAACGACACGGCCGTTACGTCCGAGCCCGTCGCCACCGGGGCTTACCCGTGGGACGAATTCGTCTCGCAGCGGCTGATCGAAGGGTGCGAAAACCTCCATGAAGAGGCGACCCGCCTGATGGAAAAGGACCTGATCTTGCGGGTCCTCAACCATACCGCCGGAAATCAGCTCCAAGCAGCGCGGATCTTGGGGATCACCCGCGGTAGCCTGCGTAACAAAATCCGCAACCTCGGGATCCAAATCGCAAAGTCGGCCTGGTCCGAAGACGGCCACGATGAATCCTGAACGATCAGCTTCCGGCCGATTTCTCGACCTCCGCAGGCGTTTTTAAGCTCTTTTTGGTCTTTGACGATCTGGCACACGGCTTGCCTTAAGAAGTGGCATTCACTTCTTAGGGAAACCCCATGTCTTCGCAACCTGTTGATCCTTCTGACGCACCGCTCACTAGTGACCTGACCGACCGGTCCTCCCTCCGCCGAGACGCCCTGGCCGGTTTTTTGGTCTTCTTGATCGCCATGCCGCTCTGCCTGGCGATCGCCCGTGCTAGCGGCTTTCCGCCGATCTCCGGGATCTGGACCGCCGTCATCGGCGGCGTGATCTGCTCGCTGATCAGCAACGCCCAACTGACGATCAAGGGCCCGGCAGCGGGGCTGATCGTGATCGTTTATGGCTCGGTTGTCGACTTGGGGAACGAATTTGGCGCCGGACTCTCCGATCCCCAGCGCGCGGTCTTGGGGTACCAATTGACCCTCGGGATCGCCGTCGTCGCGGCGCTCGTACAAATCGTCTTCGGGCTGCTCAAGGCGGGGCGTTTGGTCGATTTCTTTCCGCTGACCCCGGTCCACGGGATGCTCGCCGCGATCGGCTTGATCATCATCGCCAAACAGGCGTACGAGGTCATCGGGGTCACGCCCCAGCGCGGCGCCGGGCCACTGCAACTCCTCTCATCCCTTCCCGCCGCACTCGCTCAGGTGAACCCCGAGATCGCGTTGATCGGCTTCACGAGCCTCGCGATCCTCTTCGGCATGCCGCTGCTGAAGGGGAAAACGATCAAGGCGATCCCCGCCCAAGTCGTCGTTTTGGTCGTCGCATCCGCCCTGGGACTTTATCTCGATCTCGATCGCGATCACTCGTACAGCCTTTGGTTTTTGGGTTCCCTCTCCGGTTCGTCTGCAACCTACGAGGTGGGCCCGCGATTTTTGGTCGACATCCCGCACGTCCTCAGCGACCCGCTGTCAGCGATCACGTTTCCCGATTTCAGGGGCGTCCTGTCCCTGAAAGGCTTCGAATACATCGCCCTGTTCAGCCTGATCGGCAGCATCGAATCGCTGCTCAGTGCGAAGGCGATCGAGCTTCAGGACCCTTGGCGTCGCAAGACCGATTTTGACAGAGACCTGCTCGCCGTCGGTTTCGCCAACCTCGCCGCCGCGTCGATCGGCGCCCTGCCGATGATCTCCGAAATCGTCCGCAGCAAGGCGAATATCGATAGCGGTGCCCGCACCCGAAGGGCCAACATGTTCCATGGCCTGTTCCTCCTTGCCTTCGTGTTGCTCTTCCCCGGCTTGATCCATCACATCCCGTTGGCGGCGCTGGGCGCGATGTTGGTTTACACGGGTTACCGCGTGGCTAACCCCCGAAGCTTTCTCCTGACCTATCGCTTGGGGTCCGAACATTTGATCGTCTTTTTGGTCACGATCATCGCGACCCTCGCGACCGACCTCCTGATCGGCGTCGGGTTGGGCATGCTGACCAAAATCGCTTTCCATCTGTGGCATGGTTGCCCACTTAGCGGCCTCTTACGTCCCCGCATCGAGTATCGTTCTCAAGAGGGCGATCGGGCCGTTCTGACCCTTTACCAATCGGCCGTCTTCTCGAATTGGTTGGCCGTTAGCCGCGCGATCAATGACGCTTCCAATCGTCAT
>JBEIRZ010000198.1:0-8177 GCA_040375695.1 Planctomycetaceae bacterium | reverse complement strand
CCCGACATCGCGATGAAGGGGATCAACCCCGCGAAACTCCCCGGGATCGTGATCGATGATGCCGCCGCCGAACTGACCGGCACCTGGCAATCGACCGGCAGCCTCGCCGGCTTCGTCGCCGATAATTACGCCTACTCGAATTCACCCAACGCGACGGCTCGCTTCAAGTTTTCCGTCACCAGGCCAGGACGGTACGAAGTCCGCGCCGCCTGGATCCCCCACGAAAACCGCGCCCAACAGGCCCGCGTCTCGATCGATTCCCTCGCCGGTGTCCAAACCGTGACGATCGACCAAACCCGACCCACCGATTCCGAAAACGGCTTCGGCAAATTGGGCGTCTTCGAATTCGACACGTCGAGAAACTTCAGCGTCCTCTTCGAGACGACGAACTCCAAAGGGATGGTCCACATCGACGCGATCCAGCTCGTGCCCATCCCCTAAACGACAGGTCCCCTAAACGACAGGTCCCCCCAAGCGACACGTCGCTCGACCAAACCATCCCCTTGATCGACACGCCTTGCATCCCCACCAACTTTACGCCAACGTCCCGCCTACCTCCCGCCGATCGCGATCCCTTCGATGATGCACCTGGCAAACCTGATCACTCACCGATTCATCTTCGCGGCCCTCTTTGTCGGGAGCGCAGCTTGGGCCGCATGCATCAACCCATGCGTCGCATCGGCCGATCAACCGGCTGATGCCTACCAAAGCGGCGTCCGACCGTACATCGAAAAGTACTGCGGCGCGTGCCACGGCGACGAAACGGCCAAGGGGGATCTCAACCTGCTGTCGACCACTTCGTCACGTGATGTGATCGCGACCTTCCGACGCTGGAACCACGCGATCGAATTCATCCATAGCGGCGAAATGCCTCCCGAAGATTCGCCCCAACCGTCGATCGACGAAAGCAACGCGGCCGTCGCGGCGATCCGCGCGATCCTGATCGCCGAAGCGGAAAAACAAGCCGGTGACCCCGGCTTCGTCCCCCCTCGCCGACTTTCCAAAACCGAATACGACCTTTCGATCCGCGACCTCACCGGCATCGACATCCGACCGACCCGCGACTTCCCCCCTGACCCCGCCGCCGGCGAAGGGTTCGACAACACCGGCGAAGCCCTCGGGATGACGCCCAACCTGCTCAAAAAATACCTCGCCGCCGCCCAATCCGTCTCCGATCACCTTGTCCTCAAAACGACCGGCATCGACTTCGCCCCGTTCCCCGTCACCTCCTACAACGAACGGACCAAACTGACCGAACAGGCGATCATCGATTTCTACCAATCCCACGCGATCGATGTCGGGACCTACGTCGAAGCCGCCTGGCGTTACCAACATCGCCCCGAATCCGAACGTTCCCAATCGCCGATGCAGTGGTGCACCAAGCCCGGGATCAGCGGCCGCTACCTCGCCCTCGTTGTCGACACGCTCGCCTCTCCCGCCTTTCGCAGCGGCCCCTTGGCATCACTTGGCCAATCGTGGGACGCGCTGCCGCCACCACGCGACGCGACGACCCGCCCCCAAGAACTGGTCGACCTGATCCGAACGATCGAACTCCATCGCCAACTCCTCACCGCCCCCGAAGGCGAATTGATCCGGGCCAACGCGGGGAACTGGCCGATCAGCCACCTCGACTCGCGCGCCAAAACCGCCGCCGCCCGAGATCGCTTCGACCCCGCCGTCCTCCGCAGCGAACTCTTCGCTCGCGTCGGCAGGATCCCCCAACAAACGAACAAGCCCGACCAGCCCAACCAGCCCGACAACCCCGATCCGCAGCTCGTCTGGCATCTCAAGATCGATCCCCTCCCCGGCGCGAACGAGTCCTTCGTGATCGTCTCCCGCCCCCTCTTCAGCCGTGCCGATCGCCCCCCCGGTAACGACGACGAAGCGACCCGCGATGGCGTCGTGACCCTGCGCGAAGCCCTCGCCACCGACCCCGAACTCGCGGCCAAACTCCAGTTCGGCAAACACCCGCTGAGGGACGAGACCGACCCCGACTCGTTCGTCGTTAAAGCCCCCTGCGACTTGACGATCCCGATCCCATCATCAGCCCGCGGCGACCTCGCGGACAAACAATTGCTCGCCTCGTTCCGGCTCGATCAACGCTCGCATGCCGACGGCGGCGCGTCGATCCTTTCTGCGATCGGCCCATCCGCCCAACAGCTCGACCCGGCCAAGGCGCAGTGGTTGGTCGCCCGCGACGGCAACCTCGCCCGCCAAATCGCCCAGCCCGCTGAGGCCTTTTGCAACGCCTTCCCCAACCGCTTCTTTTTCGTCGACCCGGGCCGCGGCCTCGCCGCCGGCTTTCACCTCGTCGAAGGCTTCTTTCGCGATGACCTGCCGCTGGTGAACAAGGCCTTGTCGCCGCAACAGCGCGACGAGCTCGACCGGCTCTGGCAAGAACTCGATTTCGTCACGCAAAGCGCCGAAACGCTGCTCCGCGGCTTCGTCTGGTTCGAACGCTCCGAACGGGAAGTCCTCCACGACCAACGCTTCGATTTCCTCCGCGCCGAAGACCCCCAGCTTGTCGAAGCCTCGATGCTCGATCGCTTCGAAAAGCTCTACCTCGATAAACTCGGCATCAAACTGGTCGGCGATTCGTTGACCCCACAAACGCCGAACGACCAATACGCGATGGTTCACGGCTTCTTCGAACGGATCCGACAAGCGCTCGCCGATTACCAAACACGGCTCGCCCAGGCCGAACCGCTCGCGATGCCACAGCTCGAATCTTTCGCCAGCCGCGCCTTCCGACGGCCGCTTACCGATGCCGATCGCCAATCGCTCGATGCCCTCTACAAACGGCTCCGCACGGACGGCGTTGGGGTCGAAGCTTCCTTGCGCGGCGTGCTGACGGCGATCTTGATGTCGCCCGATTTTCTCTACCGCTTCCAAACGACCTCCGCGGGGGATGCCGTCTTCCCGATCAACGATCGTGACTTGGCGAGCCGATTGAGCTATTTCCTGTGGTCGTCGCTCCCCGATGCCACGCTGCTCGATGCCGCCGCGACAGGAAAATTGCGAAGCGATGACGAGCTCCGCGCGCAAACCCGCAGGATGCTGCAAGACCCGCGAGTCGAATCGTTCGCCCGCGAATTCTTCGGCCAATGGCTCCGCTACCGCGATTACCTCGACAAAGACCCGATCAACGCCGAAGCCTTCGCGGGCTATGACGACGAATTGCGGCAAGCGATGTTCGACGAACCGACCCGGCTGATCACCGACCTGATCCGCACCGACCAACCGATCGACCGGATCCTCGATAGCGACACCACCTTCGTCAACCGACGCCTCGCGGCGCACTACGGCGACGACATCACCCGCCGCTATCGACAACAGATCGGGGGCGAAGGGTCGAACTCGCAGTGGGCCAAAATCGACGGCCTCAGCGCCGCCGGCCGCGGCGGGATCCTAGGGATGGCCGTGACCCTGACCAAGAACTCCGCCGGCGAACGGACCAGCCCCGTCAAACGCGGCTTCTGGGGCGTTCATCACCTCCTCGGCCAACACTTCCCGCCACCCCCGGCCGACGTCCCCGAACTCCCCAAATCCGAAACAGCCGCCAACCAAACGATCCGCGAACTCCTCGCCGCCCACGTCGCCGACGCCCAATGCGCGATGTGCCACAAACACTTCGACGGGCTCGGCCTGGCGATGGAAGGGTTCGATGCCATCGGCCGCCGCCGCACCGCCGACAGCGCCGGCCGCCCGATCGATGACCTCGCCCCGCTCCCTGGCGGAAAAAATGCCCGCGGCATTCCTGGGCTGATCGAGTATATTCGATCCCATCGCCGAGACGATTTCGCAAACCACCTCTGCCGCCGGTTCCTCGGTTACGCACTGGGTCGCTCCGTCATCCTCTCGGACCAACCGCTGCTCGACGAAATGCGCCGCCAACTCGATGCCAACGACCAACGTTTTTCGGCCCTGTTCGAAACCGTCGTCCTGAGCCCGCAATTCCGCACCCAGCGCGGATCCGACTTCACGACTTACCAGAAAAAAGCCGATCGTTAACAGCGCCTGCCTTAAAATCATCACCCATAAAAACACCCGCCCCGCACCACACATTCGCCCCCAACCGCACCCCCAGCCCCCGGCGATCCTCATGCCCAATCCGATCCCCCACGTCTCGCGGCGCGTCGTCCTCAAAGCCCTCGGTACCAGCGTCGCCCTCCCTTGGCTCGAATCGGCCCATGGCGAAGAATCGGCCCGCGGCAGCGGCCTCGCCCCCAACGAAGCGATCGCAGCGAACGATCCCAACGCCCCCGCCAAACGTTTCGCCTTCCTCTTTTTCGGTGATGGCATCCACCCGCCCCAATGGTGGTCCAAAGGGACCGGATCGTCGCTGGAACTCGGCCCCGCCTTCGCATCGCTCGAAACGATCAAATCGAAGGTCAATTTCATCCACGGCCTGCACCACCCCGAAGACGTTGTCGGCGGCCACGCCAAAGGGGCCGCGGGGATCCTGACCGGGATCCGACCCCAAGGGGGACGCGACGTCCAAGCCGCGATCAGCCTCGACCAACTCCTGGCCCAAAAGTTCGGCGACGCGACCCCCTTACCGAGCCTCGTCCTCGCTTGCGAACGCCCCGTCAGCGGCTTTCACGAATCGAGCTTCTCGATGATGTACGCCTCACACGTCTCGTGGAGCTCCCCCGTCTCTCCCGTCCCCTCCGAAATCTACCCCGCGCTCGCCTTCGATAGCCTCTTCGAAAGCAAAGGGAACAAGACCCACGCCAGCGTCCTCGATTACGTCAACGACCAACTCGGTGACGTCTCCCGCAAGGTCTCCGCCGCCGACCGATCCAAGATCGACGAATACGCAACCTCGGTCCGCGAGGTCGAACAACGGCTGGCCAAATTGAGCCAAGCCCGCGCCGATGGCGACGATGCCGCCACCCCCGACCGCGCCCAGCGCCCCGCCGATGGCGTCCCCAACCGTCTCGATGAACACGCCCGGTTGATGTGCGACGTCATCGCGCTCGCCTTCCAAACCGACCGCACCCGCGTCGCCACGCTGCTGCTGACGAACAACCTCTCCGGCCAGGTCTACCCCTTCCTCGGTCTGAAGGTCGACCACCACAACTATTCCCACAATTGGCAAGGGGAAGAATACGCCAAGATCACCCGCTTCTGGGTCGAACAATACGCCTACCTCCTCCACAAACTCGATGCCATGCAAGAAGGGGAGGGGAGTGTCCTCGATCACTCCTGCATCATGCTGGCCAACGAACAGTGGACCGCCCACAGCGCCCCCAAGATCCCGTTGCTGATGGCCGGCGGCCTGGGCGGCGCCCTCCCCACCGGCCGATCCCTCGATTACGAACAGGCGAAAGAACGCCGCATGTCATCGCTCTACCTCTCGCTGCTCGATCGCATGGGCCTGCACCTCGATTCCTTCGGCAATTCGAACCAGCAGCTCCCCGAGGTCTGACCCCGCCGCGACGCATCACCCCTTGTCGCCCCGGCTTCGCGCCATGCCGGGACGAAGCAGCATCTCTTCGAGGAACGCGGCCCCCGGCGACAGCGACACCCCGGGGTGATCAACGTCGTCTCCCGCTTGCCACGATCGAACAGCGGCGTCCCGAGCTCCGCTTCCAACTTCCGCATCTGCTCGCTCAGCGCCGCCTGCGCCAAATGCAACCGCTCGGCCGCCTGCGTGAAACTCCGCTGCCGCGCCGCCTCGAGGAAATTATTCGAGCTGATAAAGATCCATCGGTTTTTCCGTCCGTGATTGCCGTAAAGAACAGTTTTACCAGCGTCTCAATATTTGGTACCTTCGTGCACAAGCGTGCGGGCGATCGGCCCGGCCGCATTAACATCCCACTTCCCACCGCGAAGCGTCATGCGTCAACGATCGATCGGCATCCTCATGAACGGCGTCACCGGCCGGATGGGGACGAACCAACACCTGATCCGCTCCATCATGGCGATCCGCGAACAGGGCGGGGTCAGGGCGGGCAACGACATCGTGATCTTCCCCGAACCGATCCTCGTCGGGCGGAACGAGGCCAAACTCGCCTCACTCGCCTCGCGCGTCGGGATCCATCACTTCACCACCGACATCGACGCCGAGCTCGAAGACCCCTCGACCGAAATCTTTTTCGATGCCAGCGGGACGCTGCAACGTGCCGATTTCGTCGAACGGGCCGTCAAGGCGGGGAAGGCGATCTATTGCGAAAAGCCGACCGCGGTCGAAACGGGCGAAGCCCTCCGCTTGGCCCGGTTGTGCGAGGCGGCCGGCGTCAAAAACGGCGTCGTCCAAGACAAATTGTGGCTCCCGGGGATCCGCAAATTCCGCACGCTTCGCGACCAAGGGTTCTTCGGCCGCATCCTCAGCGTCCGCGGCGAATTCGGCTATTGGGTCTTCTCCGGCCACGACCGCGACCAACCCGCTCAACGCCCCTCGTGGAATTATCGCAAAGAGGACGGCGGCGGGATCATCGTCGACATGCTCTGCCACTGGCGATACGTGATCGATAACCTGTTCGGCAAAGTCGAAAGTGTCAGCTGCACCGGGGCGACCCACATCCCCACTCGGATCGACGAACAGGGGACCGAATACCCCTCTACCAGCGACGATGCCTGTTACGCAACCTTCCGCTGCGACAACGGCGTGATCTGCCAATTCAACAGCTCCTGGACCGTCCGCGTCCGCCGCGACGACTTGCTGACGATGCAGGTCGACGGGACCCACGGCAGCGCGCTGGTCGGCCTTCGCAAATGCTGGGTCCAAAGCCTCGGCACCACCCCACGCCCCGTTTGGAATCCCGACATCGATCAGCCGATCAATTTTAATAACGGCTGGCAAGAAGTCCCCGACGCGACGACGTATGACAACGCCTTCAAGATCCAGTGGGAAGAATTCCTGCGGCACGTCGTCGTCGATTCCCCCTTCCCCTGGACCTTGCGTGAAGGGGCCAAGGGGGTCCAACTCGCCGACCTCGGCCTGCAAAGTTGGCGGATGCGCAAATGGCTCGACGTCCCGGAGCTCGCCCCATGAAACCGCTGATCACCGACCCCAAGGAGCTGACCCCACAAACGGCCTGGCACGAGACGCAGTGGGCCTGGACGGGCGAAGAACAGCTCGTCGATCATCGCAGCAAACCGCGACTCTGCGCGGCGACGCTGCTGCCGTTCCAAAACACCCGCCCCGACTGGGCCGGGTTCGCTTCCAGCATCCGCTGGATGTCCGACGCGGCCGACCACTACGGCGTCGAATTCGTTCCGGTCCTGAACGCCGACACCGGTTACATCTTCGACCTCGATGACGCCCTCTACGCCGAAGTCCTCCGCCGCTTCCGCGACGAGTTTCCCGATTTAAAATTCGTCGCCGGGATCACCGCCCGCGGCGCCCAGCACGATTCCGGCTTCAAGGCCGAGCGTTATCGGCCGCTGCTGGACATCGTCCAACAGCACGATAACTGCGAGGTGATGATCATGACCTCACGGTGGCTCAACAGCCTCGACCCCCAGCGTCGTCGCGACGGCTATTACGAGATCGCCGAATGGCTGATCCGGCCCGGGATCGTCCATGCCCTGGAACCGTCATTCGTCCCCTGGGCGACGCCGTTCGAGCCATGGTTGCTGTGGCAATTGGCCGCCCACCCCAAATTCGTCGGGGGCAAAATCAGCACCCTCGACGAGCCGCATTTTCTCTACTGGGCGGCGATGTGCCGCGACCTGGGGCTCGATTTCCAACCGCACAGCGGCGACGACTTCGGGATCGCGACGGCGATCAAGATCGGCTTGCCGCTATTGATCGGCGCGGCCAGCAGCGCCGCGCCTTTGATCTGCGCCGCCAAAGACATGTGGCTGAGCGACGATTCGCCGGCGAAGAAGCATCGCACGGGGACGGGGCGGTTCGACACCCGGGTCTACAAACTGTTCGAAGCCTTTCAATCGCTCGAAGACCAAGTCTTTCGGCTCGACGCTAGCGGTAGCGCCGCGGCATACAAACACAGCACCGCGCACGCGCTGCATCAGCTCGGCGTGATCGCCTCCCCCGAATCGCACCCCGCATGCAAGGACTTACGGGGCGACGACGAAGCGGCCCGCATCCATGAAGCGATGCTCCGTCCGCACCGCATCGCCACCCGCCTCGGCATCCCCGGCTTCCAACCGACAACGCCACCCTCGCACTGACACGATCTTCCCCGCGCAACAAGTGGTGGGGGGGG
>JBEIRZ010000057.1:0-19626 GCA_040375695.1 Planctomycetaceae bacterium | reverse complement strand
TCCTGATGGGGACGATGACCGGTGTCGCCGGCGGGGTGCTGAGGGACGTGATCACCGGCCAGGTCCCGTTGATCCTGAGGCGTGACATCTACGCCACGGCGGCGATCGTCGGGATCACGCTCTATCTGATCCTGCAGTCCGCAGGGATCCAGCGTTCGCTGGCATTCGACGCGGGGATGGCGACGGTGATCGCCCTGCGATTGCTCGCGATCCGCTGGGAATTGCAATTGCCCGTCTTTCGCATGCGGTCCTGACTTCGTTTTCGGGAAAGTCCCTCGTCAGCGCCGCGCGGCGGGCAAAGTTTTGTCGTGGCCCGTCGATCGTACGATGCCCCGTTCGTTGTAACGCCTTACTTCTATCACCCCTCTTCCGATGGTCGCGATCACCTTCGACGGCCTGATTCACCAACCGAGTCGACCCGACGGATGCGAGCTCAATACTTTTTCCTTGTTGTTACTACATTTGTAGTCATAGCAGTGCGACCGGTTTTGGCGGATGGGCAAGAGCAGCCTGTTGCCGAGGCGATTTATACCGGTGGCGAGATCGTGACGGTCGACGACAAGTCGCCGACGGCCGAAGCGATCACCAAGCAGGGCGACGGCATCATCGCCGGTCTCGATTTGTTGGACGCGGCGCTCAAGGCCGATCCCTCCAACCCGGCGATCGATTCGGAGATCATGTACGTCATCGCTCAGGGGATCGACGTGCCGGGGAAACTTGACGATTACCTTAACGAGAGGATCGCTTCCGGGAGTGCGACCGCGCTGACCCATTTCTTTTTAGCGAACCAGAAGATCCAAGCCGGGAAGGTCAAAGAAGCGATCCCGCATCTGGAAGTTGGGTTAAAGCTTGCGCCGGGATCGGCGTTGATAATGAACAATCTCGCGTACGCGCTGGCGCTCAGCGACAAAACGGAGCTGCCGCGTGCCTTGGGGCTGATCGCCGAAGCGGTTAACCGATCGCCGGGTGACCCGAACCTGTTCGAAACCCAAGGCGAAATCTTCCTGATCGCCAGGCAGCCGGTCGATGCCGTCGCGGCCCTGGAAAAAGCCCTGTCGATCGATAAGCGTAGGATCTCTACCCCACGACTACTCGTCGATGCCTACGAACAGGCCGGTCTGCAAGACCTCGCCAAGGCCCAAAAGGAATTCATAGCCAAAATGCTTCCTGAGCCGACAGCCGATGCCAACGTACCGAACGATGACAAGTTGCCGAACGATGCCAAGGCCGACCCCGGATCGCGTTGATACGAAGCCGGCCGCGCTGTTGGGCGCGGCCGGGTGGAAAAGCGTTGATGGTCGCGTATTGGGATCAGCCCATTTCGATCTCATAGCCCGAGCGGTAGGGTCGGGCAAGCATCGCGCCTGACATGTCGTCCCCGACGATCTGTTCGGTCTTGTCGTCCCAGTTCAATTTGCGGCCCAATCGCGCCGAGATCCCGGCGAGGTGGCAGATGTTGAGCATCCGCATGTGCGAATGGACATCCGATACCGGTTCTTGCTTCGTCTGGTGGCAATGCAAGAAGTTTGCCCAGTGCGCCTTCCGCTCGTTCTCGGTGATCGGCAACCCCTTGTAGACCTTGCTGATCGCGTCTTCGGGGAGGGGCTCTTCGGCGAGCCGATCGACGGGGGCCCCGGTGAGGCGGCCGCGGTTGACGAAGATCGTCCCTTTTTCTCCTTCGATCAGGCAGCCGTTGTCGGTGTCATCGCGGATGATCATTTCGGTCCCGCCGGGGAAGAGGACTTTGAAGAGGAATTTGGTCGCGGTGTTGTAGCGATCCTTTTCGACCGCCACGCCATCGACGAATTTGACCGGGTGGGTCGCTTCCCCTTCGATCGAGAGCGGCCCCGCGTTTTGGCCGTTGAGCATCAGGGCCCACTGGCAGATGTCGACGTGGTGGGCGCCCCAATCGGTCAGCTTGCCGCCGGAGTATTCGTACCACCAGCGGAATTCGTAGTGGCCGTTGGTGTTGACGTTGGTGCGGGTTTGGTTTTCGACGACCTCTTTCCCATCGACCTTCTTCTTCACCTGCACCGTCTCTTCGGTCGACAGGGTGCGGAAATCGGTCGCGGGGGCGGGGCCGAGCCAGCGGTCCCAGTTCAATTCCTTGGGGGCCTGGGCGACGGGGATCGAGCCTGACGCGGGGGCGCCGCCGATCGCCGCTTGGACGCGGCGGATCTTGCCGAGCCGCCCTTCGTTGACCAAGGCCATCGCTTTGACGAAGAGGTTGAAGGTGCTCCGCTGCTGCGTGCCGACTTGGACGATCCGGCCGGTTTCCTTTTGGATCTTGCGGATCAATTTCCCTTCATCGATCGTCAGGGTCAGCGGCTTTTCGCAGTAGATGTCTTTCCCCGCGAGCATCGCCTCGACGACGGGCTTGGTGTGCCAGTGGTCGGGGGTGGCGACGTGGACGACCTTGATGTCGTCGCGCTCGAGCACCTTGCGGTAATCCTCGTGGACCGCCGCCTTGCCGCCGCTGAGCTGTTCGTTGGCGCGGTTGCGGCGTCCCTCATCGGCGTCGGCGATGGCGACGACATCGAGCCACTGTTTGGCGGAATTCATGTTCCCCATCCCCATCCCGCCGGCGCCGATCAGGCCGATCGGGATCCGATCGTTCTTCGATCCGGTCGCCTGGGCGAAGCTGCGGTTGACGGCGAAGGCGCTGGGGATCGTGCTGGCCGCCGCGGCGGCGGTGGTGACGCGGATGAAGTCGCGGCGAGTGGTGCGAAAGGTACTCATCGATGATCGCTCGAAACGTTCGAGGGGCGGGGGGAAGAAAAGACACACTGTCCGAGTGATACTGTAACCGAACCGGGCGGTCGAAGCGACCTCGCCGCCGTGGGCGTTTGGGAAACGGGGGTTGGTCCCGTGGACGGAGTCCACAGCGGCTCACGTGGACGGAGTCCACAGCGGCTCACGTGGACAGAGTCCACAGCGGCTCACGTGGACGGGGTCCACAGCGGCTCACGTGGACGGGGTCCACAGCGGCTCACATCCGCTGGCTCGTCCCCTTGGTCAACGCCATGAAGGCCGATTCGAGATCGAGCGATTCCTCGCCGAAGCCGCGGAGCGCGACCCCATTTTCGATCAGGTATTTGGGGAGGTCGGTGTAATCTTCGACTTCTTCCTTGAGCACCACGCGGACCGAGGCGTCGCCGATCGCGAGGCTTTGGACTTTGGCGTGGCCGGAGAGGAGTTGTTCGGTCCGCTTTATCATCTCGGGTGTGGCCGGTTGGATGACCAGGACGGTGTGTTGGCGGACGCGGCGGAGGACCTCATCGACCGTCGCGTTGACCTTCAGTTCCCCGCGGTCGATGATCCCGACCTTGTTACAAACGTCGGCGAGTTCCGGCAGGATGTGGCTGCTGACGATGATCGTCTTGCCGAGTTGGCCGAGTTTGCGGAGCAGGTTCCGCATTTCGATCCGCGCCCGCGGGTCGAGCCCCGACAAGGGTTCATCCAGCAGCAGCACTTGGGGGTCGTGAAGGAGCGTTCGGGCGAGCCCCAGCCGCTGCGTCTGGCCGCGTGACAGGGTGTTGGCGAAGGCGTCGCGTTTGAAGTCGAGGTCGACGATATCGAGCATCTCGTCGACGCGGCGGCGGCGCTGCTCACCCCCGATCCGGTAGGCCGCGGCGAAGAAGTCGAGGTATTCGACCACGGTCATATCGTCATAAACGCCGAAGAAGTCGGGCATGTAACCGACCAGTCGCCGGATCTCTTTCGGCTGCGTGTGGACCGAATGGCCGCAGACGTAGGCCTCGCCCCAGGTCGGGTCGAGCAGCGTCGCGAGGATCCGCATCGTCGTCGTCTTCCCGGCGCCGTTGGGGCCGATGAATCCGAACAGGTCGCCGCGGCCGAGATCGAGATCGATCGCGCGGATGGCGAACGTGTCGCCGTACTTTTTGGTCAGGTCAACCGTTTTGATCACAACGAGATTCCTGTGGGGCAAACGAGCGGCATCGAGCTGCGGCGTGGCCGGGTGGTCATGGTGATTCCTGGGCAGGGGCGACGGGCAACAGGATGCGGGCCACCGAAACCGTCGGCCGCTCCTGTTTCAGGGGCGATTCGAGGATCGGTTCGGCAAGCCGCCCGTAGAGGATCGCGTCGCCGAAAGCTAAGGCATAGGTGAGGTCGAGTTCCCTCAGGGGGCGATGTTCTAGCCCGGTGTAATCCCGGCCGCCGGCCGACGATTCGAACATCAGCATTTCGGTCAACCGCATCCAATCGTCGTGCATCTCGACGTCCCAGGGGGCAAGCTTCGACGCGTTGTCGGCGATCTCACGCTTGCTCAGGTGCCAACGGAAATTTTTCTGACGCAGCGAATCGATCGACGCGATCGTTTGCCCGGCGCGAAACCGTGTCGGCAAAAGGTAGCACCAATTGCCGTAAACGAGCACCGCGTCGAGCAGGTCGACCTGCAAGGGGTTGGTGATGCTGCCGCTGAGCAGCTCGCTCCCGCGGCGCTGGGCCAACCCCGTCGTCGTGCCAAGGCGGGGCGCGAAGCGGAGACGCGTCAGCCATGACTTGCTACCGCCCGGAGGGATCGGGAATTCGCGTGGCCCGCCGGCGAGCATCGCCCATGTGTCTCCCGGCCGCGAGTCGAGGGGGACGTCGTAAGGGGGCAGCGACCGGTTTTCTCCCGCGATTAAGATCCCACCGTAAGTCGGCCCGGAGTACCCCTGCGATCGGGTCAAGCCACTGGTGACGACTGGGTCGGCGAGGTCACCGTTCGCCGCCGCGGGGGAGGTCCCTTTCGCCGGTGGGCTTGCGACAGGGGGTTCGGGTCCGACCATCGAAGCCCAAATGGCAGATAGGTTGGCGGGAAGGTCGAGCTTTGTCGCTTGTGGGGCTGCGGTGTGGGTCACTGCGATCAACCTCGCCGTCGGTCGCCCTACTGGCTCTTTCAAACCCCCTGGCTCTTTCAAACTCCCTGGCTCTTTCAAACCGTCAGTTCCGTCGAGCCCCCCAGTTCCCTCGACCCCGCCGATGTCGACGATTTCGATCCGGGCGATCTTCGCCGATGCATCGCCGGCGGCACGCCGCATCCCCAGACCGAGCAGCAGCGCCGAAAGCGCCAGGACCGTAAGCGGGAAGGTCAGCCATCCCAACAGCGGTTTGCCCAACAAGCGGTTGACCACCAGGTAATCGATCGGGCCGACGAGGGCGACAAGCAACAGGAGGATCAGCGACGTGATCGAAAAGGGGAGTCGCGTTTGCGAATCGAACCGATCGAGCGCGGCTCGGAGTTGTCCGGCGAGGTCGTCGTAGGGGACCGATGTTTTGCCTAGGACCTCGCGTCGCGATTGTGGGTTCCCCTCCAGCAGCAGCGGTTGGAGCCGTGTGATCAGGGTCATCCGTTCGGGCCACTCGGCAAATTCGGGTGAATCGAGCCCGAAGGAGGTGACACAGACACGGCCTAATCCCTGGAGCCGTTCGATCGCCAACCGCGCGGGCCGCCGCGATTTGCTCCTGCCAGCGATCAGCGTCTTGCCCCCCGAGGCAGGCAGGGGGTAGCCGTTGATGTCATCGAGCCGGGTTTGGGCCGCGGTGTAGGTTTCTAGCGCCGCCGGATCGAGCGGCAGTTCGGTGTCGGTCAGGCCGGGGGCTGTGCCCGCGAGGTCGGCGAGCCATGGGGCCGCATCGATCATCGCGGCCCCTTCTTCGCCGAGCGAAATCAGGAGCCTGCCGCCTCCGGACACCCACCCGGCAAGTGCCGCGGCGCGTTGGGGATCGATCGCTTGGAGCACATCAAGCCCGGATGCGGAGATCACGACTTGGTCGACACCTTCCCACCCCGGCAAACGGTCGGGCAGCTCCTGGGCACGGCCGATTTTCGCCACCGCGACGCTCGCCCCACGCCCCAGCAGGTCGTTCTTGCCGATCTCATCGATCCCCATCGAGTCACCGATGATCACGATCCAAGGCACCCCCGGCTCGATCGCCTGGCCGCCGAATCGTCCCGACCAAACGGTCGCTCCTGCATCGTTCATCACTTTTAACGGTGCGGCCGAAGAACCGGGGACGACATAGGCCCAACGCGAGTTCGGTCCAGGATCCGGGCCTTTGGAAGGTCTCGCCCCATCGGATGAGCCCGACATGCCCGACTGGAGGAAGCGGGCCCTAACCCCATCGGGGTCGAGCGTTTCGACGATGGCGACATCACTGGCCGAAATCCCATCGCCCCAGTGCAGCCCGGTCCAACAGCCGACGCGAAAGATCCCTCCGATGCCGATCCGCGGCGCCGCAGGGTCGCTGTTCGCGTCGTCCACGAGCTCGCTAGCAGCTTCACCGATCGGCGCCTCGGCGACCAACCCGACCGAATCGGTGGGGGTGGGGCCTTGGTTGTTGGCGGCCAGGGCATGCGTTCCTGGTGCATGCGTTCCTGGTGCATGCGATCCTGGGGCGTGCATGAAAAGCGAAGCGACCAGCGAAACGCAGAGGATCAACAACCGCGATCGAGCGGCGGCGAAGGGGTGCAGATCAAGGCCGACCCGCGAGCCTTGGGCGGGCATGGGGATGTCGATCGTTGCGAAGAAGGTCGTCGGGGACCGGCGGGTTAGCATCATGCTCAGGGCTTTTCTTCATCGGGGCACTCGCAAACAAAACGGCGGCAACCGGGGCAGCCGTTGCCGTACTTGGCGGCGAGCGCCGAGGCCAAGTCGACGTCGGCGACGTTGGCGATCGTCACCAGCCAAGCGATCACGTCGGCGAACTCCTCCGCCAGGTTTTGGCGGTCGTCGCCGCGAAGGGCCGTGGCGAGTTCACCGACCTCTTCCATCAGCCACATGAAGGTCCCTTCGACCCCGCGGGCCACATCCTTTTCGAAGTACATCTTTCGGATGTGGGCTTGAAGATCCGCGATCGAAAGGTCGTTGGGTGCGGAGGATGCCATGGGTGAGAGTCGAAAAGGTCGAAAGTGAAAGCGGGCCGAAAAAAATCTCGCTACCGTTGGCCTACCCTGCGGAGCGTTGGCCTGCCCTGCGGAGCATTGGCCTGCCCTGCGGAGCATTGGCCTGCGCGGCCCGCCTTTCTTTGGCCTGCCCGTAGGTGGGCCGGCAAGCGGCAGTGGGCCGGCAAGCATTTCCGCAAAGGGTGTCTCTGGGGAGGCGTTCCTCCGCGATTGTAACCGCAGATGCCGCTTCGGTCACCCGAGTCGAGGCGTTCGCGGGGCAAACTCCGCCGCCTTGGTTTTGGGCATGGCACCGAGAACTCGCCCAGCCATCCGGACATCGGGCCGCGGGACATCGGGCCGCGGGACATCGGGCTGGTGAATGTCGGGCTTGTTCGAGGTCGGGCCGCTGTGAAAGCGGCCGGTCGGGCGATATCCTTGACGCTTTTCGTAGTCGCCTCGTGTGGGCGTCGAATGGATGCGTCTGTCGTGGACGCCATGTTGCAGGCTTGGGGCGTCGGCGTGTCGAGCGATTCCTTCCACCATTACCCGTTTTATACGCCGCGCTTTTGGCACGGGATGCGTCCGAAAGCCTGGTGGGGATTGCTGCGCTGGGGTCATTTCCGCATTTCGCCGTCGCGGTGGGGGATGGCGGTCGCGATCACCCTGTTCACACCCTTTAACACCTTGGGTGCCTTGATACAGGCTTGTTTTTGGGGGCGACGTCTCGCGGCATCGAAGCTCCATTCGCCTCCGGTTTTCATCATCGGGCATTGGCGGAGCGGCACGACGCTATTGCACGAATTGTTGGTGCTCGATGAGCGGCTCAGCAGCCCGTCGACCTTTCAATGTTTCGCCCCCGAGCATTTTCTTGTCACGGAGTGGTTCTTTCGAAGGTTTTGTCGGTGGATGCTCCCGGCGAAGCGGCCGATGGACAACATGCAAACGGGGTGGGACAGGCCCCAAGAAGACGAGTTCGCCCTGTTGGTGATGGGGGTTCCTTCCCCGTACCGTCGGCTCGCTTTCCCGAACCTGCCCCCGGTCGACCTGGAGTATCTCGATACCGAAGGGCTCGACGAGCCCCTCAGGGAGGCGTGGGGCGAGCCGCTGGTCCGTTTTTTGAAAGCGGTTTCTTGGCGGACCGAGCGCCCTTTGGTCGTCAAAAGCCCGACGCACACCGGCCGCATCGCGACGCTCGCGAGGATCTTTCCGGGGGCGAAGTTCATCCATTTGACGCGTAACCCCGAAACGCTCTTCCCGTCGACGGTCCGGTTATGGCAAAGCCTCGACGCGGTCCAGGCGCTCCAGCTCACCCCCACATCGCCGGGATCGTCATCGCCAGCGTTACCGTCGCCGGAATCATCAGCGGCTGCGCAAGCATCGGCCACGGACGGTCCGAAGTCGCCTTCCGAAGCGGTCGGTTTGGAGGCGGGCAACTTGGAAGAGTACGTTATCGAATGTTTGCGTCGGATGTACGCCGCGTTCCATCGTTACCGCGACGCGATCCCGGCCGAAAACATCGTCGATGTGCGATACGAAGACCTCGTCGCCGACCCGGTCGCGCAAGTCGAATCGATCTACGCCCGGTTACGGTTGGGCGATTTCGAATCGGTCCGCGAATCATTGACGCGGTGGGTCGAGACGGAACATTCGGAGTACCGGCCGAACCGGCACCGTTTGCCCGAGGCCCAAGCGACCAAGATCCGCACCGCCTGGCGGGACTACTTCGACCGATACGGATATTGATGACGCACATGGACGGGACTTCCCCTCACGCTGATCGGCCGGCCCATCATCCCCACCGGCGGCGGCTTTTCGCCATCGCGATTTTGACCTTTGTCAACGTCCTGTGGGGGTTGTCATTCCCGATGACCAAGACGATCAATTTGCAGGTCGATGCGAACTTCGGGGTCGAGGCGGAGCATTCGTCGACGCCGCTTCGGGTGGCCGCGGCGTCGTGGCTGATCGGGTGTCGGTTTCTGATCGCGCTGGGGATCTTCGCGATCTTTTTTCGTCCGGTCATCCGCCGCGCCGGGCGGGCGGAATGGCTGGCGGGGAGCTGGATCGGCGCATTTTTTGTCGTCGGCCTGATCCTGCAGGTGATGGCGTTGGCGACGATCCCCGCGTCGAGGAGCGGTTTCTTGACGAGCCTGGTTGCCGTCTACACGCCGCTGATTACGGCGCTGCTCTTTCGGATCAAACCGCCGATCGGGGTGGCCCTGGGGGTGCTCGTGGCGCTGTTGGGTGTCGCGGTGCTGACCGGGTTGGTGATCGTTGGCCCCGGCGGCGTGGCGATCGCCAAAGACGCGTTAACGGCATGGACCTTTGGCGATACGCTCACGACGCTCGGGGCGATTTTTTTTGCCGGACAAGTCATTCTCGTCGACCGTTTCGGCCGGAGGCTCGATGCCGCGGCATTAACCCCAGGGATGTTCGCCAGCACCGCGGTATTCGCCTTCATCGCCTTCGCCATCGCACGGCCGATGATCCCCGAAACGCCGCTGGTGGGGTGGGTCGAATTGAGCTGCCGGCCTGGGTTTTGGGTACCGGTTTTGGCGCTCAGCGTCTTCTGCTCGGTCCTGGCGTTCAATTGGATGAACAGCTACCAGCACTACGTCTCGGCCTCGCAGGCCGGGATCATCTACACCTTCGAACCGGTCTGTGCCTCGGCGGCGGCGATGATCTTGCCGGGGTTGCTCAGCCGAGCCTTCGGGGTCGATTACCCCAACGAAAAGCTCGTCCTGCCGATGCTGCTGGGCGGCGCCTTGATCATCGTGGCAAACCTGCTGAGCCTCTGCCCCGATCCGCGGAAACGACGGTCGACTGGGGGTGAGGCGGTCGGTTGACGCCGGTTCGGCTGTTGCGGGGCCCCCGGTCTTCAAAGCCCCGGTCTTCAAAGCCCCGGTCTCCAGAGGGTCGCTCTTAAGAGAAAAGTGGGGTAAAGATTTCCGTAAATCCGAATTTTGCTCAGAATTCGGTTGACGGCACCCCAGGTTGGGCTGGATACTCTGCACGAGTCCGTAGGTGCAAATCGACCCCGTTGCGTGGCGGGGATCGCACGAGGCCCCTACTCCCTTCATCTTAGCGATCGGGTTCAGCCCGACAGAGGAATTCGTTTTTGGTGGCATTGGCACGACGTAGTTTTCAACCGGAACAGCCGCGCGATTCGACGCGCATCAACGCACAGATCCGGATATCGCCGATTCGATGTGTCGGGGAAGACGGAGAACAGTTGGGAATCATCCCCACAGATGAGGCCCTTGCCCGGGCCCGCGACGCGGGTTTGGACTTGGTCGAGGTCGCTCCGAACGAGCGTCCGCCGGTTTGCCGAATCATGGATTACGGCAAATTCAAGTACGACAAGAACAAAAAGAAAAACAGCAGCCACACGCCGCAAACCAAAACGAAGGAAATTCGTCTTCGGCCCAAGACCGGAGATGAGGACATTCGCACCAAGGTTCGCCAGGCCGAAAAATTCCTGCAGCACCGTGACAAGGTGCAAGTGAGCGTTCTGTTCCGTGGCCGTGAAATGGCTCACATCGAAGAAGGACGCAAGGTCATGGAATCGGTCATCGCGACGCTGTCCGAAGTCGGCAAGGTGGAAACCTCACCTCAGCAGCACGGACGTCGAATGATTTGCATGATCGCGCCGAAGTGATCCGGGTCGATCGCGTTTGCCAAATCTTGGCCGACATTGCCCCCTTGGCACTTGCCGAGTCCTGGGACAATGTCGGCTTGCTGGTCGGCGATCGCCAACGTTCGATTCGCACGGTCATGGTCTGCTTAACCGTGACCCCCCAGGTCGTCGAGGAGGCGATCGCCAAGCGGGTCAAACTGATCGTCACCCACCACCCCCTCCCCTTCCGGCCGCTGAGCAAAATAACCAGCGACACCACGGTCGGCAAAATGCTGTTGGCCATGATCGCCCAAGGTATCGCCGTCTACAGCGCCCACACCGCTTACGATTCGGCCCGTGCCGGGATCAACCAGCTCTGGGCCGAGGGGCTTGGGCTGTCCGGAATTGCCCCCCTGGTCCTCGCCGATCCGACCCGCCTGCACCCGACCGGTGGGCAGAACCCGGCGGGCATCAACACCCCCGTCGCCTGCCAGGCCCCTGCCGAACCGATCGGTGCGGGACGCTATGGGCGATTGCCCGAACCGCTCGATCCCGAGTCGCTCGCCCAAAAAGTGGCATCCATCTGCCGCTGCCGCTCCTGGAAGTTGGTTGGCGGGAAGCTTGCCGGCGGCTCCCCTACCGGTTCGGCAAACCCGCCCGGTTCGGCAAATGCGCCGATCAGCAAAGTCGCGATCGCCTGCGGGAGCGGCGGCAGTTTCCTCTCCGCCGCCAAGGGGCGTGGGTGCCAAGCCCTCGTCACGGGCGAGGCGAGTTTTCACGATTGCCTGGAGGCCGAGGCGAGCGGTTTGGCCCTGATCCTGGTCGGACATTACGCCAGCGAACGCTTCGGCATCGAACGATTGGCGGGGCGATTGGCCACGGAGTTCCGCCGAATCGATGGCGAGTTGGAGGTTTTTTCCAGTGATGCCGACGTCGATCCGCTCAGAACCGTCGCCGCAGACGATTTCGAAGATTGACCCCTGTGGGGGTCGACCTAGAATGCCACGGCTGTCCCTGCGGCGGGCAGATCGTTAGGCACATGGCCCATCCATGCTTTCCGAAACCGATTTCGCCGCCGCGGGGACCGCTACCCGTTCATTCAGGTCCCACGCAACCCCCCTGGCCCCCAGCGATCGATGCCAAAACGCGAAAAGTGGCTTGCCGCCCTTCCGGTCTTCAATGAAGTCGGATACGTCAACGCGATCCTCGATGAGGTCAAGCGTTATGCCGATGACGTTCTGGTCGTCGATGACGGTTCGAGCGACGGGACGTCGGAGCTGCTCGACGCCCGAGAAGATATCCGCGTCGTGCGGCACGCGACGAACCGGGGCTATGGCGCGGCGCTGCAATCGGCGTTCGCCTACACCCTCGAACAAGGCTTCGCCGGCGTCGTGACGCTCGATTGCGACGGCCAGCATCAACCTTGCCGGATCCCACGCTTCATCAAGGCGGCCCGTTCGGCCGATTTGGTTTCTGGGAGCCGTTACCTCAAAAAATACCCGGGTGATGCCGAGCCCCCCGCGGAGCGGATGTTCATCAACCGCAGGATCACCGCCGAGCTCAATCGCAGGTTGGGGTTGAAACTGACCGATGCCTTTTGCGGTTTTAAAGCCTACCGCCGTGAGGCGATCGAATCGTTCCGGATCACCGACGACGGTTATGCGATGCCGTTGCAGCTCTGGGTTCAGGCGGTCAGTGCGGGCCTGCGGATCATCGAAATCCCCGTCCCGCTGATCTACCTCGACCTCAGCCGGTCATTCGGCGGCTCACTGGATCATGCGGAGACCCGACTCGCTTATTACAATACGGTCCTGGACGCGGCGATGCGTCAATCCGGCATGGATATCCCCGCCGAGACTCGCCCCGCCCAGGTTTGTCACCCCATGCTCGGATGAAAGTCGAACCCTCCGTTGTCCGGTCCCGTTTCCTATCGAGCGCCCTCGCGAGACGGCGAAGCGCTGATTTCGCCATCGATCGCCGGGATCGACCGAATCGTTGAGGACAACGTACGTCTGCTCCGTTCGCTCCGGTGGTCTTGGGGCCAAACGCCACTTGACCAGATTCGGCTGGCCGCCCGAACCGAGCTGCTGCGATCGGCCCAAATTTACACGTCGGCCTACCGACCGACCCAAGGCTACCCGTCATCGCCCCTCACGGACGCGGCCACCCGAATTCCCGACGCAGCGGCCTTTCGGGCTCCCGACGCCGCGGCGTCGCGGATCATCATGTCGGGTCACCAGCCGACGCTCTTTCATCCCGGCGTCTGGTTCAAGAATTTTGCCATCGACCGGATCGCCCGCGTCGTCGCCGAAGGGCAATCGCGGTCGTCCCAACCCCGGGACGTCGTCGCGATCAACTTGGTGATCGATAACGACGTCTCGATCAACGCGTCGATCGCTGTCCCGTTCCTCGATCCGAAGGGCGGGCTGGTTCAACGCTCTTCGGTCGCGTACGACACCGCCGCCGGGGGCCTTCCCTTCGAACAGAACCCGATCCACGACTTCGCGACTTTCGAATCGTTTGCCGCTTCGGTCCGCGCCGTCGTCTCACCGCTCGTCCCCGACCCTCTCGTGACTCGGCTTTGGCCGCACGCCGTCGCGGCGGCTCGACGATGCGAAAACGTCGCCTGCGCGATCGCCCAGGCGCGTCACGCGTTGGAAGCGGAACTCGGCTTGAGGACGTTGGAAGTGCCGCTTTCGGTCATCTGTCGCGGCGAACCGTTCATGACCTTTATCCTCCCGATCCTCCATGGGGCGGCGCGGTTTCGTGAAGTCTACAACGTCACGGCTGCCGAGTACCGCCGCGTCCATCACATCCGCAGCGCCGCCCACCCCGTCTCGGACCTTGGGATCGACGGCGAATGGATCGAATTGCCGCTGTGGGTCTACTCCGACGCGTCGCCTCAGCGGAAGCAGGCTTGGGTCCGGCGGTACGCGGGGGGGCTTGAGATCGGTGATCGACAGAAGCTTTCGATCCATCTCCCTGAAACCAAAATGCACGACCCCGCCGAGTTAGTGAGACGCTGTGGCCGCGACTTCAAACTCCGACCGCGGGCGCTCGTCACGACCATGTTCGCTAGGCTGGTCCTCTGTGACCTCTTCATTCACGGCATCGGCGGCGCGACCTATGACGAACTCGGGGACCAGATCACCGAGCGTTTTTTTGGCGTCCGCCCGCCACGCTGGATGCTCGCCACCGCAACGGTCCGATTGCCCGTCGATCGCAAGCGGTTGCGGTTTCAGGCTCGCGGCGTCGCGGCGGTTCGCGACCGGATCCGCAGGACCCGCTACGCCCCGGAAACCTTCGCCGGGGAGGCCGATCTGCCGGAGCACTTGGTTGCCGAGAAACGGCGGTTGATCGCGAACCAGCCGCCGCGGGGAAACCGCAAGGCTTGGCACGACGCGATCGATGCGATCAACCTGCAACTCGCCGCGAAGTTGGACAACCTTCGCGAGCGTTTGGCCCAAGAACTGATCGCCGCCAGGTCCGAGGAAGCTTCGCAAACGATCTTGCGAAGCCGCGAACACCCGTTTTGTCTCTTTCCCGTCGAACACCTCGTCGGGCAATTCGATCGTCTCCTCCGCTGAACGCTCCCGACGCCAGAATCGCGGCCCGATCATCAGGGACCAGCAAGATCAACCGCGACCCGCAGGCCCCACTTCGTCATCGGCCGAACCGGCGGTAAAGCGATCTCCGGGGCGGAGCCGGTAACCCCGCAGGAATTCTGCCCCGTCGACCTCACCGCGACCCGCGACTTGCAACCGATCGATCCGGATCACGCCGCGACCGGCCGCGACGTGCAGCTCCGTGTTGTTCAGGATCGTCCCGGGGTGGGTCCCCGGGTGGGCATGTCCGGGGAAGCATGTCTCGTGCTCGATCGGCGTAGCTTTGCGGATCGCGATCCGCAGCGGCGGCTTGTCGGCGCCGAGCGTCAATTCGGTGAAGGCCCCCGGCCAAGGCGACATCCCCCTGATTTGCCAATCGATCTGCTCGACACCCTTTCGCCAATCGATCCGCCCTTCTTCTTTGTGCAGCCGCGCCGCGCGGGTCACGCGATCCGGGTCTTGGCGACGCCCCAGCGGCGAGGTGCCGTCCCAACGGGCGAGCATCTCGACGCTGGCGATCGTCGGGGCGATACCCAGGATCGCCAGCCTTGATTCGAGTTGACCGGCCGTTTCGTCGGGGTGGATCGGCGTTTCGACCGTCGCAAGTATCGGTCCGCCATCAAGCTTTGGGGTCATGTGGATCACCGAAACGCCGGTCATCACTTCGCCGGCCAGTACCGCGCGCTGGACCGGCGCGGCGCCGCGGTAAGCAGGGAGCAGCGAGCCGTGCAGGTTGATCCCGCCGAGCTTCGCGACCGCGAGCGCTTCGTTCGAAAGGATCTGGCCAAAATCGCAGACCACCAACAGGTCGGGCGTTAAGGATCGCAACAGCGCGACCCCCTCGGGGGTGTTGACGCTCGGCGGGGCCTCGACCCGAAGCTGCTGCTTGGCGGCGAATTCGCGGACCGGGGCGGGGGGCTGGCCCCTGCGGCTTTTCACCTCGGGTGCCGGCCGCGTGATCACCGCCGCGATGTCGTGCCCCGACTCGAAGAGCGTCTCGAACGCCGGGACGGCGAACGCCCCGGTACCCATCAGGACCAGTCGCAATCGGTGCCAGACCGCACCTTCGGCATTCGAATCGTGCGGGTTATGGGGTGTAACGCTCATTGGGTTCCTCGATCCGGTTCACGCGTAGCGGGTCTCCCACTGGGCGAGCCGTTTGACCAGTTCTTCGTCCGCCGGGATGGCACCCCCCCTTTGCTTCGCGCGAAATTCGATGTCGAGCTCTTCGAGCGGTTCGATCAATTCGGCCATGTTGTCTTCGGACATGCGATCGAAAAAGAAGAGCCCGTTCAAGTGATCGATTTCATGTTGCACGATCCTCGCTAGGAATCCGTCGAGCTTCCTTTCGATCGGGTTGCCGGTAAGGTCGTAAGCGCTCAGCGAGACCCGCTCGGGTCGCTGCACCATCCCCGAAATCTTCGGCAGGCTCAGGCACCCTTCCCGCTCGGTCTCGTGCCCTTTGGGCAGGTTCAGCTCGGGATTGATCACGACCAGTTCTTCACCATCGCCCCGTTTGCCGCTCGGGTTGGCGACAAAAATCCTCAGCGGCAGGTCGACCTGATTGGCGGCGAGCCCGACGCCATTGTGTTCGTACATCAGGTCGAACATCTCGGCGACGAGGTTCCGCAAGTCCTTGTCGACTTTGCGGATCGTCTTACTGGTGTAACGCAGGACGGGGTGTGGGAAATGGACGATGCTGAGCGACATGTTCTGGCTGGGAAACGGCGGAGCGGGGCGTGGGCTGGATCAGGACGTTCTCATCAAGATGACGGATCGAAGGATGGCTGTGCAGAGGGTAGCGACGAATCGTCACCCCCGTCCTGGCTTTCGGCGAGCATCCCGCGGCGTTCGTGGTTGAGGATTTCCAGCAGCGTCTGGAGGAAGACGACGACCATGGGGCCGACGAGCAACCCGATGGGACCGAAAACCTGGAGCCCCCCCAAGACGCTGAGCAGGGCCAGGAGCGGGTGCAATTGCGAACGACCCTGCAGGACGTACATCTTGACGACATTGTCGATCATCGACACCACGCCGACACAGAAGATCAACAGCCCGATCGCCGCCGCCCAACGTCCCTGGATCGCCCCGACGTAAACGACCACCGGGACCCACACCACCGCCGAACCGAGGAACGGGATCAACGACATGAACGTCGTCGCCAAAAAAAGCATCGCCAACGACGAGATCCCGCAGGCGGCAAAGCCGATGGTCGCCAGGACCCCCTGGGTCAACGAACTGAGCGCCGTCGCCAAGACGACCGCACGGCTGGTCTCATCGAATTGGTGCCACAGCTTCATCAGGTAGCTCTCATCGAGCGGGCTCAGACGCAGCAGGCTCTGCATGATGTTCGGGCCGTCGGCGAAAAAGAAATAAACCGCCATCAACAGGATCCCGAAGTGGACCACCAACTGCAGGACGTAAGAACCGGCCAATTGTGTGAAGGGCAAGACCCGAGGTTGGATATATTCCTGGATGCCGGTCATCATCGATCGCAATTCCATTTCGCTCGGGTTGGCCATCAGCCGCAGCTTCGCGCCGAGCGAATTCCCTAAGAGCGACCGGACCCATTCCTGGTGCGAATTGTGGACTTTCCAATACTCCGAGTCGTATTGGTCACGGGCCTGTTGCCGCGCCGCCGAATCGGACGCGTCCCGCGACGATGACCACGCGTCGGCCTGCACGCCCAACGATTCGAGGTCATCGAGGAGCACTTCGGACGGGGTGATCTTGATCGTTTCTGCCGTCGTTTCGGTACGCTCTTCGGGCGGGATATCGCCGGGGCCGCCTAAAAGCTGCGTCAGCCTCGCGACCAGCTGGCTGGACCTTTCGGCGTTGCCTCGGAACTTGTCGATCGGCACCGGCGATGCCATGTTCTCGATCAACGTGTCAAGCTCGCGAAACTCTGCCGCATGAGGGAGGTCGAGGTTCAACCGGCCGCGGAGCCGTTCGACGGCATCCTGCAAACCGCCGCCGCGAACCCGCCGGACCAGGTCCAAACCCTGGCCCACGGCGATCGCCCCCAAAAGCACCGATGGCAAAAGGACCAACAACGCGATGCAGGTCGTGGTTAGCATGGAGGAGACTTGCCGCCGGCCGCTGTAGCGACTGTAAAACGCCTCGTGCAGCGGCCGGAAAATGACCACCAGCATCGCCGCCAAAAACAGGGGGACGAAAAAGCTCGCCATGACCCGAAAGAACAGGACGCTGATGACCAGGATCGCCAGCAACAGTGCCGCGATCGAAATGAACCGCCCCATCGAAAGGTCGCGGATGTCGGCAGTCAGCTTTTTCGGCAGCGTTCCTTTGGGCATCGACGTCTGCGGGGCATCCGGGCCCGATGGTGCTGACGCCGCGATCGGGCCTTTGCCCGACCGACTGCCGCCAGGTGAATCCTGCATACCCATCGTTGATGTTACCTTATCCACAAGTCCCTTTCATCGAATCTTGAGTCGGTGCAGTATATGACAAATGACATCCCGGCATCATCGCCCGACGAACCTTTCCCCAACCAAGAATCCTCCCCCCGTGACGACTTGGGGGCCCGCGAAGAGTTAGGGGATCTCGAAGCCATCGACCCCGGTTCCGGTCGGACCCGCAGGATCTTATTTCGGCTACTTCGCTGGGGGATCACGCTGGCCGTGCTGGGCGCCGTGCTGCTAGCCGCCCGAGGTTCCATCGACGCTTGGCGACGAGAATCCGACGCCAGTCGGATCGGCTTGAAGGACATCCGCTGGGATTGGATCGGCTGGTCGGCGCTCGCTTACGCGGTGTCGCTTTTCCCATCCGGACTCGTCCTGGCCCAGGCCCTGCGGGGGCTAAGGCAACGCGTCTCGCTGCCGCTGGTCACCGCGGCGCAATTGATCGGGCACCTTGGCAAGTACGTCCCCGGGAAAGCGATGGTCGTTGTCCTTCGAGCGGCGGTGCTGAATCGTGGCCCGTTTCGCGTTTCGGCCCGGGTGGCGACCGCAGCGGTCGTGATCGAAACGGCCAGTCTGGTCGCCGTCGGTTCGGTCCTAAGCCTCGCCTTGGTCATTGTGCTCGACACCCCCTCATGGCTCCGCTGGGGGACGGCCCTCCTGGCCGCCGGAGGGTTGGTGGGGACGCTCCCCCCGGTCTTGCGAATGGTCTTTTCGCGACGATGGGGCGTGGTCCCGGCAGCGGGCCCCGAAACACTCTCGGGTGATTCGCCCGCGACCGAAGTTGTCCACCGACTTCCAAATGTTCAAAACCGTTCGGGCGGCAAAGGGTTGGCGGCAAGGCTCGTCCAGCCGATCCCGCTCGATTGGACGGCGAAGGAAATGGCCGAAAGCTGGCTGTGGTGCACGATCTCTTGGGTCTTCACCGGCCTCTCGATGACGGCCATCGTCTTGGCGCTCATCCCCAGGCCCCTCCCGACCGACCCCTGGTCATTGACCTTGATCTCGTCGGCGGCGGCGATGTTGGCCTTTGTCGCCGGCTTTCTGTCGCTGCTTCCGGGCGGGGCATTGGTCCGGGAACTCGTCCTGGCGACGCTGTTGCAGCCCGCGATCGGGCAAGGACCGGCCCTGCTGGCCGCCGTCGCCGCCCGGCTTGTCCAGCTCGCGGTCGAATGCGTCCTCTGCGCGGGAATCTGGTTGTGGCTGCTGAAAAAAAAACCGACGCCCGAAAAGGCGCCGGTTGATGCTTGACTTAGGCGGCAATCAGGCCGTCTGCCCGATCATTTCGCAGGATAACCGTACTCGTCCTTGCGAATCGCCGACGGGTCCACTTGGCCATGGAGTTGGTGCGCGTTCGCGACGACCAACGAAGCGAATTGCAATTCTTGCGGATGGAACCACATCTCCGTTTGACGTGTCACCGGATCCTGCTTGCGAATCTTGTTCGCGAGGAATGACCAGCTCAGGCCATCCATCAAGTGCCATGCGGCCGCTTGCGCGACGTTCTGGGTCATGCGGTTGTAACCGAGTTGCTTAAGCACTTCGTGGACCCGCGGGTCTTCAGTGAACTGCTCCACAGGGACCATCTTGTATTGCACCCGCGGGTTCGGGTCCTTCTTGGCATGTTCGAGGCAAACGGTGGTGACCTTCACCTTAAACTGCTTCTCGGCAGGGATTCGCATCATCCCCATACCGCCACCCATGCCACCCATGCCGCCGCCACCCATGCCTCCCATTCCGCCCATGCCGCCGCCACCCATGCCACCCATGCCGCCGCCACCCATGCCACCCATGCCACCCATGCCGCCGCCCATTCCTTGCATGCCGCCCATGCCACCGCCACCCATGCCACCCATGCCACCGCCGCCCATGCCACCCATTCCCATGCCACCCATACCGCCGCCACCCATGCCACCCATCCCGCCCATGCCCATCCCACCCATGCCCATTTGTGCGTTGGCGGGGACCGCGGCGAAGGCGTCCGGGAGCTTGATGCGGAGCGGAGCATCGGTCAGGTTGCGGACAAAGATCGTCGCTTCGGTCGCGTCCTTCGGGAAGAACTTGACTTCGATTTGCCCAGCCTTCTCCGCCTCGAAC
>JBEIRZ010000653.1:0-1564 GCA_040375695.1 Planctomycetaceae bacterium | reverse complement strand
GCCGACCTGATCGTCGACTTCGCCGCTTGGTACAAGGCTGCGAAGGACGCGGGGCGGCTGGTGAATGGTAACGCCGAGTATTACCTCGTCAACACGATGCCTCAGTTCGACGGCCGGGGCCCCAAAGGGAAGCTCAACGAAGACGCTGGTGACCCGACCGTTTTCCCCCTCCCCTTCGCGCTCAACCCTGCCAACGCGATCGTGCAAAACATGGTCCAGGCGAATGTCCTGCCGCCGACGCTCTTCGCCCCGGGGCCGACGACGCAGCTCAACGAGCTCGATCAGCCGATCGGTTTGGTCAAATTCGTGATCACCCCGGATATCGGCGAGGGGGAAGAAGCGACGATCGATGATTCGACGATCCTCCGCCCGCGTCATCGCATCAAGGACGAAGAGGTCTTGGCGGTTCGCGAGTTGACCTTCGAACGTGGCAACGGGGCGTGGATGGTCAACGGCCGTTTCTATGACCCGACGATCAGCAACGCGACCCCGGTCAACGGCATCAAGGGTCAGAAGTGCCATATCCCCGGCAACGCGGAGCTTCCCAAGAAGCGATCGCTCGAGTACGCCGAGGAGTGGATCCTGCGTAACGGTGGCGGCGGCTGGTGGCACCCGATCCACATCCACCTCGAAGCGCACCAGCTCGTCGGTTACGAGAAGGACTTCCTAGCCGACGGTTTAGAAGGGCTCGATGCCCCGGCCGGTGCGGTCGGTTTTCCCGGCGGACCGGCGCAGGCCAACCTTCGGCCATTGCCCCCGTGGCGCGACCTCGTCGGCCGATTCGGGCTTGATACCCTCAACGCCGGAAACGCCCTCGACACGATCGAGCGGGTGCTGACCCGACCGGAGCTGGCCGATCTCGATCCCGATTACGTCCGTGCCAACCCGTTGGTGCAGATCGTCCTGGAAGACGAGACCGCCGCCGCGGGGCTCTTTCCCGAAATCCTCAACGGCCCCACCTACAAGCAGGCGTTCGAAGCCCTCCCTGGGATCCTGCAGCAGCGGGTCGCGACGATCGTCACTGCGCTCGACGAAGTCCGCAAGTCATGGACGATCGATTTCGTCGGCAACCATGACACCCAGGCGCTCGGGCCGAACACCGTCGCGAGGATTCGGATGCGGTTCCGTACCTTCGCGGGCCCCGTCGTGCTGCATTGTCACAACGTCGAACACGAAGACATGCGGATGATGATCAACATGGAATCGGCCATCAGCGGGTTGGTCAACGAGGACAACCTGCACGACCCGAACATCTCACCGGCCCCGCGGAGCCATGGTCAGGACGTCACCGACCTCGAGACGAACCCGGATGCCATCGGCGAATTGCCTTGGGACCCGGCCGACGTCGCACCCGGTTTCCGTTGGCCCGAAAAGCCAATTCCTGGGATCTCGGTGACTCAAGCGGGCGACCCGTTGATCAAACCGCGGCAGAACAAGAAAGACCATTGATGCCCTTCGCCCGAGCCGGCCGCGTCGCGAGTTCGACCGGGTCGCGCAGGGCCAAACCGAATCAGTCCATTACCCAAACGTTCATCTCACTTCGTCACGAGCCCCCGTCCCATGC
>JBEIRZ010000485.1:0-3085 GCA_040375695.1 Planctomycetaceae bacterium | reverse complement strand
TGACTTCACATCCTTGAGTGCTGCTACCATCAAATTATCAAGCTTTGTAATTCTCTCGTTATCTGGCATTTCTATAACGGTTAATTGAATTACAGATGCAGTTCCATCCTCTCGCTGAGGACCGCTCCAAACCGCCACTTCAATACCCTTTGGGGCCTGCTGTAGTTCGACCCTTTTATAGTTCTTAGGTATGCGAATCCTATATTCAGAAATTACAGAGTAATCGCCGAGGTCTTCGTCAAACTCATCGCTCGAAATCCACTGAGCATTGTGGCTAGTCTGGCCAAGCAGCATCGGCTGTAGCCAAACAAGTGAAGCAATGAGGACAATCGGAGCCATCGAAAATGGAGAGAATCCCAAAATACACCCCTTTACGCTTGTGAGGAGGCGAGCACTCGTAGTAGTAAAGCGTTCAATACGGGGCGACGGCGTGGCCGACGAGACCCTGGTACAGCGATCGCATCCGCGGGATCGCCGGATCGTCACCGACCCCATATCCCTTGGCCACCTCGTCGATCCTCGTCCCCCCCACCCAGACTCGGCCGCGATCGTCTTGCCAGACGCTGATCTTTAGCGGCAACTCCCCCGCGATCGCGGGGGCCTTTTGCATCAGCCCCGTCCCGACCTGCGGCGACCCGAAGATCAAGACCTGACTCGGATCCATCTTCAACCCCGCGGCCGTCGCGTTTGCCGCATGATCGATCTTGGCGAACAGCGGGACCTTCATCTCTGCCAACCGCCTCTCGATCCGGCCGACCGTCGTATCAACGTCGTGGGGGCTCTCCATGACGAACAATCGCCAATCGTCAACGCCGCTCCCCAAACGTGGGTCAAAGGCCGCCGCAATCTTGCGGGCTAGGTTCGTCAAATCGATCCCCTCCTTGTTGGCCAGCAACGTGACGCAAACGAGCTCACTCGGATCGGTGAACCGCGACAGGTAAGCCGAATAACCGGGGACGCTCCCTTTCGAATCCATCAACCCGCGATGCTTGTAAAAGGTCCAACCGGTACAGGCCGGGACCTGCTCGCCCCCCGACAACGTGACCGGTGAATAGAGCAGCGGGTGGTTGTCCAACTTGATGAAATGGGAACCCGCCAAGCCGATGTCCCAAACGCTGACATCCTCCGCCGAGGCGTAAATATCACCAAAACCCCGCAGGATGGGGGACGTTGGGATCGAAGACCGTTTCAGTTCCGCGTCATAACCGGCCGCCAATTCGGTCGGATCGACGAATGCGAGTTGGTGCTTGAACTCACGGTGCCGATTCCCTTGCGCGGCGACGTCCTCCTGCCGGATCTGATCCAATTGGCTGGCAAAGAAGGTGTGCTTGAGCCCCATCTTGCGGATCTGGTTGAGCGTCACGAATTCCTCGTACGTCATCCCGCTCACCCGATCGATGACCAGCGACAGCAGCAACCCGTTGGTGGCGCTGGCATGCGCGGCAGAACCCGCCGCAAAGCGGACCGACTGCGAAGCGGCCAATGCGATCAGCCCCGACGCATCGAACTTCGACCCCGCGGCGAACTGATCGGCGTCGCGATAATCGGGGATGCCACTGGTGTGATGAATCAAGTCGCTGACCTTCACCGCCGACCAAGCCTCGGGCATCCCCGTCAGGTATCGCCCCAGCGTTGCCGCAAGGTCGAGCTTCCCTTGTTCGACCAATTGGACCGCGGCCACCCCGGCAAAGGCCTGGGACATCGTCGCGATCCCCCAGACCGTCTTGGTCGATGCCAAACGCCCCTGCTCCAAATCGCTGACGCCGTAACTGACGACCCGCGGGATGTAGGGGGCCTGAACGATCGCCAGGGTCAGACCCGGGATTCGTTCGGCTTGCATGAATTCATAGATGATCTCGTCGACCGATCGCCCCAAATGTTCGACCCGCGCGTTCCCCCGCCCTGCGGTCGGGATGCGGGGCGTTTCGACTTTCGCAGCGGCGTCTTGGGCATCCGCCACAGGCCCTGACGAGACAACCCCCAACAGCCCTAGCACGATCCCAACCACCCACAAACGGCACTGACGACGCATCCGATTTTCTCGCAAATGACAAAGGTTAAACGACGTGATGACGAAGGCGACAACGGCCGACGATGCGAACACGCTTCGAGGGGAATCGCCGGCCGATCCCCCGATGGCTCAAGCCCCCGATGGCTCGAGGCCCCGATGGATCGCGGCCCAGGTGCCCCGAGACCCCGACGACCCTTCGTCACAATCCGAAGGGTCGCCACGTTAACCAGGGAACGAGTCCGATCCCGACAGGGCTCAAGGTTCCCGTTTCGCGATCGCGAGTTTCGGGGCGAGGTAAATGTAATCGAGCCCGAACATGAAACCCTTGACCGCTTTGGGGTTGGCCCCATCGCAAGTCACGATCAACCGGTTCGCACCCGCTGCGAGCGAATGGACGCCGATCGAAATCGGGGGTGTGGTGACGACCCCGTCGTTGAAGAAATCGATCGGCGAGGTCGCGGGGCCTTCGTTCACGGCGAGCGAAAAGCTGCCGTAATCGATCGCCTTGGTCGCCACGATCCAGACCTCATACGACCCCGCTTCGGGGACGTTAAATTCGATTTCGAGCCGTTCCTTGGGCTTGCCGCCGGTCCACCAGAGCTGCGAATCGCCGCTCCAACGCGAGGCATTGAACGACCCCATCCCCTGCGGCTCGGCCCGACCGGATGTGGCCCGCGAGACCTTTAACGCTTCCCCTTCCATCGCACCGGCGACCTTGCCGGTCCGCGGGTTCAGCCATGGCCCTTCCCCCGGCAGTGGCACTTGGGCGGGGCTGTTGAGATAAGCGACCAAATCGCGGACATCGTCCGGCGGCAATTGGTCGAATTGCCCCTCGGGCATCAGCGACAACGGGCTCAGTTCACGCCGCTCGATCTCGTCCTTGGGGATCGTCACCAAATCGGTCGGGGTCTGCAGCGTGATCGCCGTGTCGTTCTCTTCTTTTAACAATCCCACGATGGCGCGCCCGCCGGTGGTGAGGATTTGGGTCATCTGATAGTCCTTGCCGACGACGGCGCTGGGGTCAAAGACATTTTCCAGGAGGTAATCGAGGTTACCGCGGTTCGAACCGGTGAG
>JBEIRZ010000187.1:0-8739 GCA_040375695.1 Planctomycetaceae bacterium | reverse complement strand
TCACACCGCCGAGCTGATCGTGATAGAAACTCTCTCCCAATGTATGATCGAAACGGATACCCAAACGACTATAAATCCTGTCAATCTCATCGCGACAGAAAGGTAAAAAACGCTCCCAGAGCGATAAGTTTTCAGGGTCACCCGCATGCAACCGTGCGGTTTCCTCCAGCACCGCATCGGCGATCATACGATGTTCAGATGCCTGCTGAAGAAACTCCGGATCCGATTCCGCCGCGGCGATCGTCTGGGATAACTCGTCCACCCGCTGCTGCGCGGTTGCCCTTTTCTTCATCGCCGCCGCTAGCTCTTTTTCGCAGGCGGTACGAGACTTACCGTCAACCGCCCGCTCGACGGCTGTTCGGGCATCACCGACAGCCCTTTCCGCGGCGTCGCTCCCTTTGCGTGCCAATGGGAGTTCTTTAACGGCCTCGTGATAGCCGATCAATCGGTTCACGAGCTTGTACAGCCGCGACAACTCATCGACCGGTTTGACCGACAGGGCGGCCTCATCACCGAAATGCTTGAAGCCATAGATCACCATCCCAAATTGGGTCCCCCAATCACCCAAATGGTTATCGGTGATGACGCGATGCCCTAGAAAACGAAAGGTCCGCGTTAAAGCGTCGCCGATCACGGTGCTGCGGATGTGGCCGACGTGCATCGGCTTGGCGACGTTGGGTGACGAATAATCGATCAGGATCGTCAGCGGATGCTCGACCGCCTCGACCCCCAGTCGAGGATCGGAGAGTGCCTGGGCGACGCAGCGTCCCAGATAATCGTCTCGCAAACGGAGGTTGATGAATCCCGGGCCGGCAATTTCCGGGGGGAGGCAAATGTCTTGCCAGCGGAGTGAAGCGACCAAATTCTGGGCGACTTCGCGGGGAGGCCGCCCCAAACGCTTGGCCAACGGCATCGCACAATTCGATTGATAATCCCCGAACTTCGGATCGGCGGTCGGCCGAACCAAGGCGGCAAACGACTCGATATCCCCTTTTGTGAGGGGTACCGATTCGATCTTCCGCCCCGTATCCCCCCCGGCGGTCGAACCCGCTAGAAACGCCTCGGTCAACGCCTCGGCAACACGCCGCTTCAACAGTTCGACAATCATCGCGGATCAGTGGTTGGAAGGGCTTCGCGTCTCGGTCAAACCGAGGTCGGCGAGCGGTACGACCCGGGCATCGGCCCAGAGCGATTCCAGGTCATAGTAAGCCCGCGTCTCCTCATCGAAGAGATGGATCACGATATTCCCATAATCCAACACGATCCAGCGGCTTTCCTCATAACCTTCGATCCCCAAGCGGCGATCCCCCAGGTCCTTTTGCAAAACGTCATCGATTTCGGCGCTGATGGCGTGCAATTGGCGTCGACTGGTACCGGTCGCGATCACGAAATAGTCGAACAAGGCCGTCTGCTCACTGACGTCCAAGACGACGACATCGGTGCCCTTGTTGGCGATGGCCACGCCCGCCGCAGCCGCAGCCAATTGCCGACTGCGGTCCATCACCCCAGGCCCACGGGTGGAAGGGGTCGATGGCTCGTCCTCGGCCTTTGGCCCAGGGTCACTTGTCGGATGTGGATCATTCATAAGAAAAGTTAGTCTAACAGTTTCCTCTGATATGTCACCCCGGCAATTCTGCCCGGACCTCGACCGGCACATGACCTATGAGGTTTTCGCACGGGTACCAGGAAACTGTAGACCTAGCAGGATAGTTTCTAACAATCTTATAGCTACGAGAGTCTTGATTATGGCGGATTGGCTCGAAGAAGGCGCGAAGATGCCGACGTTCTCTTTGGCGAATGACGAAGGCGTGAAGGTAAAATCCTCACAATGGTCTGGCGCCCCGCTGGTCATTTATTTCTACCCGAAAGACGACACTCCGGGCTGCACCAAAGAGGCCTGTGCCTTTCGCGATTCGGCGAAATCGCTCGAAAAACACGGCGCCAAGGTGATTGGCATCAGTTGCGATCCACCTGCCAGCCACGCGAAATTTCGCGACAAGTACGAGCTGAATTTTCCCTTGCTCGCCGATGTTGACCATGAGGTTGCCGAAAAATTCGGCGCGTGGCGGGAAAAAAATATGTATGGCAAAAAGTCGATGGGGGTCCAGCGTTCAACCTTCTTGATCGATGCCAAGGGGAAGGTCGCGAAAGTTTGGAAAAAGGTTCAGGTCGACGGGCACGCGGAAGACGTGCTCGAGGCGATCGCCGCGCTCCCGGCCAAGTGACCAACCCAGGGGCCCACAGATCCCAGATCCCTGACAGGCGCTCCCACGCTCGACGGATCGAACCCAAGGCCGCTCAATCCGCCCTAAGGAGACTCCGGCCGTTTGGGCTCGATCGGTCCCCGTGTGGGAAGCTCGCCTTGGCACCACTTAGCTACTCGGGCCAATGCCTCCTCCCGGACCGATTCCTTGCCGAGCCGATATCCGATTCGGTCGGCGTCAAAACCGACCTTCGGGTGCCGCGCGGCGTCAGACATGCCGATTTGATCTAGCGAAACTTGATTGATGATCGCGGCGGCCGCCATCGCCGCATCAGCAACGGTGATTTTGATCCGATCTGCCCCTGGCTCTTCGATCAATTCCCCGGCCAGCGGCCGCTGGTCTTCGAGAAGTTTGGCCAGCTTAGGGGTATCTTGCGGGGTTCCGAACCTGGCGATCGCCTGGATCGCCAGTTGAGTCGCCTGGATCTCGTTCGTGTCGACCAGCGTCTGGAAGGCGAGTTTTCCGGTCCCAGGAAGGTCCCACTGCATCGCGTGAAAGAGGACTTCCGGCCGATTTTCGATCCGGCTGCGGGCCATCCAGTTTTCGAGCAATTGCGAAACGGGTTTGTAGACTTGGCCGTCTCGTCGTGCTTCGGCATGAACGCGGACGAAGACGGAAAGGAGGGCCCGTTCATAAGCCCCGCCGGCGGCGACTGCCGCGTCCGATAGGGGCAAGAGCAACGCAACCCCGTCCGCCAAGCTGGGGGGCTGGCGTCTTTGGATCGTATTCGTCTGGACCGTTACCACGGCCTGTTCCGCAGCCGCAACCCGGTCAGCCGTTGCCGCCGTCAGGCTGGCGATCACCTTGGGGTGGGCCCGCATGACCGCGATAAACAGCTCTCGGATCGGGATCGAATCGCCGAGGAGTTCGCGAAAACGGTCCCACCCCGGGAACCAGAGCACCGCCTGCTGGCCCGACTCGGGACTTCCGTCCATGAATGCGGCCAGCCTCGCCTGAAGGTCATCGATCGACATTTTGGAAAGGGCAAAATCCGCCCGCTGAACCAACTCCGGGTCCCTCGATTCTTCGATCGCTTTGCGAAGCATCGGCGAGATGGGTGGGCCGATCCGGAGGATTTCCGCTAGGGCCTTCTCCCGTTCTGCGAAGGTCGGAGCCCCCAAACGCATGACCAAGCCCCGAGCTTCCTCGTCAACCAAAAGGGGTTGGGCGGCTGCCGCGTCGTCGCTTTGGCCGCGCGGGGGTGCAGAACCCCCTTCCTCGCCGAATGCTCGGGCCGGGACGGAGATCGCCGAAAACAAGCAACAAGCGACCCAAATCACCGCCCCTGCCTCGAAAACCGAACGGGGCTTCGGCCGCAGGGGTAGGCGGGACGAGAATCGAGGGCCCGTCAAGGACCTGCGGTGGCGAAACATCGACATCGGGCTCCGGGGGTCCGATCGTTCAGCAACGGGAAGGGTTACCTGTTGTGACATGTATTCTAGCGTCTGGAGAGGATTTGGCGGGATCCGAATCGCAAATCGGTTGCCGGACCGATCGCGGGAAGTTAAGATCGGCTTTAGTTAGGGATTTGAGGCCGCTTGCAGCCTAGACTGCTAAAGAGCCACCGACCGTGCCCTGTTGTTGGACTTTCACCCGAATTTATCCCGTCTGAAGGGGTTGCGAGTGATGCCTGCTCGGTCGTGTTTTCTTTCGGCTGCTCTCGGCCAGATAATCCTTCCGACGATCGGATCGGCGTCGGTTTCGGGACTTGCCCCGTGACCCTGTTGCCGGTACCGGTTTGTCCTTTGGCGTCTTGATTCCTGGCTGGTCGGATCGATCGATCCTTTCCGGCCAGGAATCCTAACGAGGACCTTTTGGCGATGGCGATCGACACACCGACCCCACCGGAATCTGAATCGGCCACCCAGCCGTGTCGCGACGTGCGCGTCGATTCCGAGTGGCGTCAAGAAATCGGCTTCTCAACCCGCTCCGTCCACGCCGGCGAGGCGAGGCAAAAGGACGAAGGGGCAATCAGCACACCGACCTACACCGCATCCACGTACACCTTTGAATCGACCGCGGCATTGCTCAAGTTCGTCGAAGGGATCGAAGAGCGACAGGAATATGGCCGTTACGGCAACCCCAACGAACTCTCGGTCGAGAGGAAACTTGCGGCCTTAGAGGGGGCCCAATGCGCCGTCCTTTACAGCAGCGGCATGGCGGCCATCGTCGGCCTTCTGATGACCAAACTGAACGCCGGCGATGAGGTCGTCTTTTTCGACCAGTGTTACCACCGATCTCGCGAGTTTTGCGTCAAACACCTCTCGCGGTTCGGCGTCAAAACCCACCAAGTCAAGACCGGCGATTTCGAGGCGATGGAGCGGTGCATCAACGATCGGACGCGGATGCTGATCAGCGAATCACCGACCAATCCCCACCTCACGGCGATCGATATCGAGCAATTCGCGGCGCTCGGCAAGGCGTACGAGGTCGACACCTTGATCGACGCGACCCTGGCGACCCCGTTCAACCTCCGCCCCATCGCCTTGGGCGTCGACTATGTGCTCCATTCGGCCACGAAGTATCTCGGCGGCCACAACGACCTGTTGGCGGGTGTGATTTGTGGCGCGTCGGAAAAACTTGAAGACGTTCGCAAACTCCGCGGGACGCTCGGCAGTGTCAATTCGCCCCAAAACCTTTATCTGTTGGAACGGGGCCTCAAAACCTTCGCGCTTAGAATGCAGCGTCACAACGAGAACGGGCTGGCGATCGCGCGGTTCTTGGAATCTCACCCCAGGATCGAAAAAGTCCTCTATCCTGGGCTCGAAAGCCACCCCACCCACGCGATCGCGGCAGCGCAGATGAAGGGCTTTGGGGGGCTGATCACGTTCATGGTCAAAGACGCCGATTGGCGTGAAACAGCCGCGGTCGTCGATGCCGTACGCATCCCCCGCATCGCCCCGAGCCTTGGGGGCGTCGAATCGCTGATCGAACAACCGTTGGTGATGAGTTATTTCCACTACACGCCCGAGGATCGCCAACGGTTCGGGATCTCGGACAACATGGTCCGGATGTCCTGCGGGATCGAGGACGCCGCCGATCTGATCGCCGACCTAGGCCAAGCCTTGGAGGCTCGCTGAGATGAGCGATCGACCCGAGGGCGAGGGATGGTCCCTGCGGACCCGCTGCATCCATGTCGGTAACGACACCGATCCCGCAACAGGTGCCGTCGTTCCCCCGATCCATTTGGCGAGTACGTTCGTACAACACCACGCCGGCGAGTGGAGGGAGTACGACTATTCCAGGAGCGGCAATCCGACCCGCACCTCGCTGCAGACGACATTGGCATCGATCGAAGGTGGTTGTGGAGCGCTCGCGTTCGCTTCCGGCATGGCCGCGATCCATGCCGTCACCATGCTGCTCCATAGCGGCGACCATATCCTTGCCGGCAGCGACCTTTACGGCGGGGCCTACCGCCTGTTCCACAAGATCTGCGAACGGGCGGGGATCAACGTCTCTCTGGTCGATCTCACCGACCTTCAGGCGGTGCGATCGGCGATCCGCCCAGAGACGAAACTGCTCTGGGGCGAAACGATCGGCAACCCGCGATTGTCGATCCCCGATTTGCCCGCGCTCGCAGACATCGCCCACCGGTCGGGGATACTGCTCGCCGTCGACAACACCTTCGGCAGCCCTGCGCTGCTGAGGCCGTTGGAATGGGGCGCCGACGTCGTCATGCACTCGGCCACAAAATACCTAGGAGGTCATAGCGACCTAGTCGGCGGGACGCTGGCGGTATCCGACCCGGAACTCTTCAAACGGCTCTACTTCATCCAGAACGCGACAGGTTCGATCCTCGATCCGTTCTCCTGCTTTTTGACATCCCGGGGGATCAAAACGCTCGAACTGAGGGTCCGCGCGCAATCACAAACGGCCCTGGGTCTCGCCCAGTGGTTGCAGTCCCATCCCCATGTGCGAGAGGTGCTTTACCCGGGGCTGCCCGGCCACCCGGGTCACGCGCTGGCAGCCAAGATGATGGGGGATCACTTCGGCGGGATCGTTACCTTCCAATTGGCAGGCGATTTGGCCCAAACGGCTAAAGTTTGCGAGTCGACCCAGCTCTTCAGGCTGGCCGTCAGTTTGGGGGCGGTGGAATCTCTGATCGAACAACCCGCGACGATGTCCCACGCCAGCTATGCCGCTTCCGACAGGCAGCGATTCGGGATTACGGACGGCCTGATCCGATTGAGCGTCGGGTTGGAGTCGCTGGAGGATCTACGCGACGACCTGGAACGGGCGTTCGCCGCGGCGGGGCTGAAATAACCGATCGCTCAGCAGACGGCGTATGTCCCCCGAGCATCTGACATCAAGCCTGCCCAAGCCCCCGAAAACGTCGTCATCCGGAAACGCGGGCCTGAAGCGATTGGTAACGCTCAACGATGCGATCGAGAAACGTTCGCTGGTCTTCCCGCCAGTGATCATCCGAAAAGATTTCGACCTCGTCCCACCCGTCGAACCCCGCCGCTCGGACGCTACGGGTGATCGTTACCAAATCGATGCACCCGTCACCCATCAGCGCGCGATCGTTGAGCATGTCGCGGGTCGGCACCCGCCAATCGCATAGGTGATAAGCAAAGATCGAACCCTGGGCCCCGAGCCTCGCGAGTTCCGCAGGAAGATCAGGATCCCACCACACGTGATACACATCGACGGCGACACCCAGCATCGGGTCGTTGATCTGCTCGCACATCGCCCTTGCATCACCGAGCCGGTTGAGACAACTGCGGTCGGCGGCATACATCGGGTGGAGCGGTTCGATCGCCACACGGACACCAGCCGCTTTCGCTTCCCCCATCATCGCCGACACCCCTTGGGCCACCCATTCGCGCTGTCGGTCCAAGGCGACGCCGGGGGTCGCCCCGACCACCAGGACCAGCATCTCGGCACCCAGTTCGCTGGCCGTCTCGATCAATCGACGGTTTTGGTCGACCCGCTGTCGCCGGACTTCGGGGTCGGGGTCACAAAAAAAGCCGCCACGGACCAGCGCCGGGACCTTCAAACCGCCGTCGCTAATGACGCGGCGGGCCTCGGATATCGGCATCCCGGCGATGGCGTCTAGCCAGACGCTGACCCCCCCGATCCCTCGGCGGGAATACTCGGCGACCGCCTCTGCTAGCCCCAACGGTTTGGTGGTGATCGTATGAACCGCCAACTTTCGAGTCGCGGTCTGGCCGTCGTTGGCTGAGGAATTCGGTCGGTTCATTACGGACGGGCTCGTCTGTTGGCCGGGTTTTGCTGGACGCTTATTCTTGCCCGGGTTTTGGCTGGACCATGGGCTTTGGCTGGACGAGCACCTGGACATCTTCCCCCAGAACCCTTACCGGGAAAGAGTCGATTTTGATTCGGGGGTTATCTTCCCAGGTGCCATCGACGATCGAAAATCTCCAGGAGTGCCAAGGGCAGGCGACCGTCTCGTGGTCGAGACACCCCTCGGCCAGTGATGCGCCCATGTGGGGGCACATGTCATCGATCGCATAAAATCGTCCCTCACGGAGGAAAACGGCCACCATCCGGCCGTTGACGGCGAACGCCCGGCCCGCCCCCTCACGAAAATCGTTGACCTTACCTACGGTTTGATAATCGCTCATCTGTCCGTTTCCCCTGTCCGCCGAGCTTCCCATACGACAAACTTTAACTTGACGCCGGCCGCTGGCCAGACGGGCGCGGGCCCGACCGACCCCATTTGGCGTCCCACGCCCCCAACCGCCCGATTGGATTGCCCAAGGCCAACCGATGATCCGACACGAACGACGCCGACTCCTGGAAGCGAAGGTTTGGCCGCACGTCCAGACACCTGGACAATATGTGGGCGGTGAGCGAAATGTCGTCGTCAAGGATCATCGGACGCTGAAAGGAAAGCTCTGCCTCGGTTTTCCCGACGCCTACACGATCGGTATGAGCCACCACGGTTTGCAGGTGCTCTATTCGCTGATGAACCGCCGTGAGGATTGGTGCGCGGAGCGTGTCTTCACCCCCTGGCCAGATATGGAAAAAAAGCTGCGTGATCTACAGATCCCGCTCTACAGCTTGGAGACCTTCACACCGCTCTGCGATTTCGACGTCTTGGGGCTGTCGTTGCAGTACGAGATCAGCTATTCGAACGTCCTGACGATGCTCGACTTGGGAGGGATCCCGCTGATGTCGGTCGCCAGGACGCTGGCCGATCCGCTGGTCGTCGGTGGCGGGCCGTGCTGCCAGAACCCCGAGCCGATGGCCGATTATTTCGACGTGATGGTCATCGGCGACGGCGAATCGGCACTCGCCAAGCTTTGCGAGACTTGGATCGAAGCGAAGCGGGCGGCGATCGCCAAAGACGGCGAACTGCTGACCGGCGAGGCGGGGCAGCGACAGCGTGCAGATGCCTTAGCCGGGATCGCCTCGCAGATCCCTTTCGCCTACGTCCCGCGGTTCTACGAGCCGGAATACCAGGGCGGACGGATCGTCGACATCCGACGGTCGCGGCCCGAGGCACCCG
>JBEIRZ010000055.1:0-19991 GCA_040375695.1 Planctomycetaceae bacterium | reverse complement strand
GACCTCAAGTCGCGGTTCCAATCGACAGCATTGAGGGCGAGATCGAGGTGCGCGTCGAACATCAACATGGTGAAACCTCAGGATAAAACCTAAACTCGGTTGGGGTAATGGCAAAAGAATCTCAGCCACAGGGCTGTCCCAGACGCTGCCGGAACGAATTCGATTGTAACGACTCTCGCGATACCCGACCGCTTAAGATAACCCGGACATCGGGTCGATTTTTTTATCGTACAGACGATGGACTTTCGTCCTGCGACCGCCGGCACGTTCGATCGTATTACGACTTAGGGCATTGCTTTCCAGAACCCAAGAGAACTCGCCGACCCGAATCCCTCGCTTGATGACTTCGGGCAAAATGCGAGAAAGGGTTACTAACCCGAGCCCCCACTTCTGATACTCGGGGAGCACGTTGCTACTAACCAAACGAAGCCTCGTGAGACCTTTCCTTTGGAAAAGCAACCTGACCCAACCGAAGGGGAAGATGTTTCCACCGATCTTTTTGATCAGCGGATTGAAATCGAGCAGTCCGAAGCCAGCACCGACGGGTCGCCCGTCAATTTCAGCGATGCTGGTCAATTCCGGGACGATCAAGTGCTTAAGGCCGACCGCCTGATGATCGACCTCAGCCTCACTCATAGGCACGTAACCCCATGTCCCCTGCAGCGACTCGTTATATATGTTCAGGAATGTACGGACATCGCGTTCGAAATGCTTCGAGTCGATCGGGCGACATTTGACTTTAAATCGCCTCGTCGCTTCGTCGATTACGAACTGTAACTTGGGGTCGAGCGTCTCCAACATCTCGATACCGGCATCGTAACTGTAGAGGTCTTGAACCTTGGCAAAGCCGCTGCCGACTAGCAGTGACTCATAATACGATTTGTTATAGGTAATCATGAAAGTCGGTAGGCTCTCAAAGCCATCCACCAACAGCCCACATTCATAGTTGAGGCTAGGATTGACGGGGCCCCGGATCGTGTCCAAGCCACGGGCACGAAGCCATGCACCCGCCTGGGCAAAAAGCTCCTGAGCGGCCTCCTTATCATCCAGGCACTCGAAAAAGCCAAAAAAACCGACCTGATCGCGAAAGCGAAGGTTGTGACCGCGATTGACGATTGCTAAGACGCGTCCGACGACCGCATCACCACGAAGCACGATGAACGCTTGGCATTCGTTCTTCTCGTAAAAGGGATGTCGGCGACGACTGAAACCCACCAATTCGTTTTGAATCGTCCATAACGGTGGAACCCAGTAAGGATCTTGTTCATAGATCTGGCGCTGGATCGCAACAAATTTCGCCCTGTCGGCCCGAGTTTCCACAGGGATACATCGAAGTTTGGCAGACATAGGCACTCGTGAGGTCATTTGAGGGGCAGTTAGATTCTGTCAAAATAGAGTATTAAGATAAGCAGTCCCATCGTCCGAAGGCAGATCCCTTGAACGCCCCCAAGCTCATCACCAGCAGCCACAATCCGTTAATTCGCGAAGTCTTACGTTTAAGGGACAATCGCCAGCGTCAGCGATCAGGTTCAGTTTTGGTCGATGGCAATCGGGAGGTAGCCCGTGCCATTTCAGGGGGACTGAAACTGAGATCGCTGTTGACTTCTGATCCACCATCCGTCAGTGATTTGGAGCGAGGGCTGACCGACGCCGAGGCGACATCAGCTTTGGTCGCCCATGCCGGTGCCGCCGCGGTCCAGGTCACCCCAGAACTGATGCGAAAGATCGCGTACGGGGAAAATCCTCGTGGGGCGATCGCCGTGTTCGACCGCCCGGACAATCCCCCCCTCGGTAAACTCCCCCTCCCGGACAACCCCTTGGTGGTGGTTCTGGTCGGGGTCGAAAAACCGGGAAATATCGGTGCTATCATTCGATCGGCTGACGCGGTCGCGGCAGATGCCGTCGTCTTTTGCGACACGCCTTGCGACCGATTCAACCCCAATCTCATTCGCTCGAGCCTAGGGACAATCTTCACGCTCCCTTCGGCAGAGGCCACCCAAGCCGAAACGATCGCTTGGCTCGAAAATCGCCGGATCAATCCGCTTTGTACCTTCGTGGGTGCCCCCTGTTCGCTATGGGAAGCGGATTACCGTGGCCCGATCGCGATCGTCCTGGGCCCCGAATCAACCTGTTTAGGCGAGATTTGGAATCCTCAACCCGATCGCTCTTCCATAAGCCATGGGATCCGCGGTGGCACGGCGATCGGCATTCCCATGCGAGGGACGGCGGACAGCCTCAACGTTTCGGTCGCTGCAGCGGTGATCCTGTTCGAGGCGGCGCGCCAAAGAAGGCGAACGGCCTGAGCGGCCGACTGACACCTACCGCGACAAACCCGTCACGAACGGGACAACCGGGCAAAGCGATTCATTTGGCAAAATCGTTAATGTCGACATCTTTGTCGTTCCGATATCGACAACGGTGATCGAGCGTCGGGCCGGAATGTCAGCCTTATTTCTGCTCGGATCTAAGGTTTTGCCATGGATGATCGGGGCAAGACCGAACCAACCGCTGGGGCCGAGGACTAACGATGCTTGGAAAAAGCCAAATTAAACCGGCGAAAATCGCTTGTCACAGGCGATACCTGGTCGCAGGGTTAGTCGCATTTTCGGCACCGGGAGCAGCGGCACAAAGCCCAGTCGTGTCGACCCCGCTGCCATTCCCAGCCACCGCCGAAACCAGTATCGGGGCCGCCACGCACCCATTAGGTCCGGTCGTGCTTACCGCTGGTGCGGCTGAGGTAGCGCGTCGCGACCGCAAAGCGACCGAGGATGCCCTCGAATCAAAATCGATTAAACCTTCCGTCAAGCGGGCCTCGACTAATCGCACTCGTCAGGAACAAGGTTGGAAAACTCCGACATTGCCGACCAAGAATCAGCAAACTCTCGCCCCTCATTCGGGCAGTAAGCTGGGGGTGGATCACGACGCGGTTGGGAAGGATACGACAGCGCCAGAGACGAGCGCAACCGCGAAGGAAGGGCTCGTCGACATGAAGCAGTCAGAGCTTGCGGAACTGGTTCCCCTCGAAGACGACGCTGTCGGATTCACGCTTTCCGATTCCCCAGGAAAGGATTCGTTCGAGAACCCGAGTTCTGTCGGCGTGGTATCACCGTTGGTAGGGTCGGCAGTTGCACCGACCTTGGAGGATGCAAACGCTACCCCGAAAAAAATGTGGAAGGGCGAATCCCCTGTCTCCACCGGACAACCCGCACCGGCGCCGAAACTGACAAAAATGCCGGCACTTGGCCGTATCCTGCCCGTACCCGTGGCGGACCCGTTGCGTAACGAACCTTCTGAGGTCGCTATGCCGACACCAGCGGTCAAGAACAAACCGATCCGATCTGAGGTTGCCGAAGCCTTGATCGTCAACGGCGCCCGACCAAAAGTTGCCGTGTCGAAGCCACCCATCGCGATCGAGAGGGTGATTAAGTTGACGCCTGATTGGCTCAAAGAGCCTGCTCGCAAGACAGATGATGTCGTCACGACCCCAGTCACCGATCAAGGGCTCACCAAGGCGGAACCGAAAGCTTCCGCAGAGCCTAGAGAGGCTCCGACCGAGTCCGAGACTAAGTTGCCATCGACGCCGGCAAGCGGGTCGACGCCGAAAGTCACTGACCGATCGATTGGAGGCGACCCTGAGAGCAAGTTCGCCAAGACCGCGGACCATACAGCCGAACTCATTGGCCAAATACGACTACGTCCGACGGAGGTCCGTTCGATCAAATTACCGGGAAAGGTCCAAGCAATTCGGAGTTCCGCGCCCAGAACTTGCACCGTACTCGTGACCACGGCCGGCCAGATGCAAGTGATCGCGACGGGTGAAGGTATCGCTAGACTTACTTTGGAGCTGTGCGAGGAGGGAAGCCTCCCGAATCGCTTAGTCGCCTACGAGGTCCAAGTCGATCGTACCCCAGCTAACGTCTCGGAGAGTCATGAGTCGATAGCTCAGAAGCTTACGGAGACGATACGGCTGACATTCCCTTCGGCGAATGCCGAAATCCGATGTGTCCCTGCCGGACTAGAGGTGGTAGGGAACTGTCCGGACGAGAATACCGCCAAGCAGTTATTGAGAATGGTCCGGTCCGCGTGCCCATTAGCGATTAACGATCGGCTGACTGTACGTTAGCCATTCAAGCCTCAGCGCCGCACCAGGCACCACCCGACGTGGTACCTGGCGGTTGAAGCGAATAAGTCCGAACTAAGCCCTGCGATTAACCCCATGAACCCTTCGTTACTTCCCCAGTCTTCGACTTCGAACTCGCTTGGTCGAGATTGTCACCCAGGTGATCCCTGCGAAAGCCTTCACAAGGCAGAGGTTATCCCCATGGTCGTCTGTAAATTGATTCGCCGAATCGGCCGCAAGTCATGCTTTTTGGTACTTGGGTCGATCGCAGGTATACAGTTCGGTGCCGAGATGGCAAACGCACAGTTCGGATCGACGTCAGCTCCGATTGGCGGATCGGCACCGGGGTTTAATCTCACCGATATCCCGCTAGCGGAAGGTGAGACGATCGTTAACACGACGATCGACGGGAAGACAGTGAACTTAGGTGGTCAGACTTATTCGACGGTTGAGGCGTCGAGCGTGCCGACACTTGCCGATCCTTCTGGCAACGGGGCGCCGATCGGCGGTCTGACCGAACCCTACGTCACCGGTGAAGGCGCCCCGATGCTGGGTGATCCTAGCGTCCTAGGCGACTGTGCGACGGGCAGCTGTGGCAACTGCGGGCGGTGCGGCGGGGGACATACACGTGGATTGAGATCTGCAACCAGTCTCGGAGGTCGGCCGCGACTCGGTGCGGGCGGCAATGTTTGCGGGCCGACTTGCAGTCCCTATCAGTACGTGATCGCCGACGCACTCTACATGAGACACGATGGTGCTGATCATCCTGGATACCCGGTCGCCTACGGATTCGACAACTTCGATTTCGAACTAGGCATGCGTTTGACGATCGGAACCACCCCGGATTGTCACAACGGCTACGAGATGTCTTTTGTCGGGCCATTTCAATGGTCGACCGCTTCGGTTGTGCCGGCACCTCCGGCTGGGCTTTACGCCAACATGATCCCGATCTTCCCTTTCGCACCTGCCGACTTGAGCAGTTTCAATAACGCGGCCCAATACGATCAGTTCCTTGAGGCGGATTATTGGAGTCTGGAAATGAATCGTACAATGATCGGGTGGGATGTCATCAAACTGCTGTATGGCTTCCGATACATCGATTACCAGGAAGACTACCTGTTACTCTCCCAGCCCAAGGCACCGGTCACCGGCCTTGGACAGTTGGGCTCTTCGACGAACAACCGATTGTTCGGTGGCCAAGTCGGACTTGACCTGACCTACCCCGTCACCTGTCGTCTATGGAGCGATATGCGGGCCCGAGGGGGTATCTTCGCGAACCTTGCGGAAAATACCTTCTCGCTAGGTAACGAGGGCGTGTTGATCGCCTACAACGACGACTCGACTACCAAGGCAGCCTGGATGTTCGAATTGGGGGGCGGGATGCGTTACTACCTGACAAACAACTTCCACCTGCGGGCCGGGAGCGAGATCTGGTATCTGGATAACGTAGCGACCGCGATGTCCCAGTTCGGCCGGGAAATGAGCCCCAGCACGGGGCAATCGACCAGGGCCCGCGACAACCTCTTCATGTTCGGCTTCAACGTCGGGGCCGAGTGGAAATTCTGACACATCACCAGAACTTGGCGGGCCTCACGGGCCTGCTTCGGCTGGGTCCTGAACGGGCACAGCTAGAGGATGGGATTTCTTAGGATGTCGTCTATGATATTGACCATCCTTAAAGAATCCCGTTTTCAGCCTTTGCCGCATGCGCTGCCCCTACTGCCATACCGATAACGATATCGTCGCAGACACTCGTGCGCTCAAGGACGGCTACGAGATTCGAAGGCGACGGAAATGCCGCAAGTGCCAAAAGCGATTTGTGACGGTCGAGCGAATACAGGAAGCGAGTATTCGGGTCGTTAAGCGGGATCAGACTCGGGAACCACTCGACAGGGAAAAAATCCGACGTGGGATCGAGCGGGCATGTAGCAAACGCCCGATCGGCAGCCAGCAGATCGAAAAGTTAGTTCAGGAGATCGAACAGGAAGTCTATTCGATTTACGTCCTCGAAGTTGCGACGGAACAGATCGGCGAAATCGTTATGCGGCACTTGGCAAAGACCGACGATGTCGCTTGTATCCGATTCGCGAGCGTTTATCGCGAATTCGAAAATGTGAATGACTTCATCAACATGATCCAATTGCTCAGGAACAAAAAGATCTGAGCAATTCAGGTGTCCGATTCGCCGTCCTGAATCCTACAACACTTTTAAAATCGCGTCGGTCAAAGGCCCCAGGTTATCGGAGGTGATCCCGGCAACATTGATTCGGCCGCTGCCGACAATGTAGATGCTGTGTTCACTACGTAAACGGTCGCACTGCATGGGGTTCAATCCGGTGTAGCTAAACATACCCTTCTGATCCGACAGGAATCCGAAGTCTCGTTTCGCACCCGCGGCCCGCAATGCTTCCACCAACTCGCCGCGCACCCGACCGATCCTTTCTCGCATCGCGGTCAACTCGTCTTCCCAAACCCTACGCAACTCCGCATCGCCCAGAATGGTGGCAACGACGGCGGCCCCATGACGAGGGGGGTTGCTGTAATTGGATCGAATGGCCCTTTTGAGCTGGCTCAGTGCTGCGGTCGCCGCCCTGGCTTCACCTGCGACGACAGCCGCGGTACCGACGCGTTCGCTGTAGAGACCAAAGTTCTTTGAAAACGAGCTCGCCACCAGCAATTCGTCACAGCGCGACAACAAAGCTTTCAGGCCGATCCGATCCTCCTCCAACCCGTCCCCAAACCCCTGGTAGGCGAAATCGACCAGGGGTATCAAGCCTCTTCGAGAAATCAAATCGGCGAGGATCTCCCACTGGGCAGCCGTAAGATCAACGCCGGTCGGGTTGTGACAGCAAGCATGAAGCAGTACCGCGTCGCCGCGTCGCGTTTTGGATTCGAGATCCGCCAGCATCGCTTCGAAATCTAGCCTGGTCTTTGAGGCATCGAGGTAGCGATAGGTCTCGCTCCCCAGACCTGCCGCATTGAAGATGTTGATGTGGTTTTCCCAGGTGGGATTGGAGACCCAAACGGTGGTCTGCGGGAAATGGCCTGCCAGGAGATCAGCCGCAACCCTCACGCCCCCTGTACCCCCAGGCGTCTGGACGATGGCAATCCGGTCCGAGGCGACGTCGTTACCGAAAACCAGATCGCGGGCCCGATTTCGGTAATCTGGCAAGCCATCAATTCCTAAATAGGTTTTGGTTGTCTCGGTTTCGACCAGGCGTCGCTCTGCCATTTTCACACAATCAAGCACCGGCGTTCGACCTGCCGCATCCTTAAATACGCCGACGGCGAGGTTGATTTTTGTTGGGCTTGGGTCAGCCTGAAACGCTTCGGAAAGCCCGAGGATGGCGTCCGGCGGAGCCGGCTTTAGTGACTCGAACATGCTTGTCATCAGACCACTACTTGATAAAACCGCTTGTCAACAGATCAAAAATACTAATCGGACCTCGTCGTTTTCGCGAGGAGTCTTAAGGGTCGGTTAATGGACGGCGGTTTCGACTACTTGATCGTCGGCGGCGGCTCCGCCGGTTGCATTGTCGCACGAGTACTGGCCGAAAGAGGGTTTCGGATCGGCATCGTGGAGCCAGTGCCCGCAAATACTCCGCGCCGTCTCCCCGCCGATTACCCCCGAAGCTTCGGCTCCCAGGAGGATTGGGGTTGGTCATCAACACCGCAGGAAAAGCTCGCGAATCGGCGTCTGCGCCAACCGCGAGGACGCGGACCAGGTGGCAGCACACGGATTAACGCGATGATTTGGAACCCCCCAAATCAGGCCGATCTGTCCATGCTCCAGCGCCATGGCGGGACGCTGTGGGCGACAGAACGATTTAAGCAGAGCCTGGAGCGGGTCACCGCCTGGGTCCGTCCCACCCGACCGGCCTGGGTATCAGAGGTTACAACGCGGTTTTTAAACATCGGTGCCGCCGGGGTAGATCCCCCCCACGCGTACCTAAGGATGGCCGATCGTTGTGGCCGTCGGACCGCTGCCGATGTGCTCCGCGAGCAACCCGGACCTGATCATGACCGGGTGCGCTGGATTGATGGACAAGCGGAGAGAATTCTCTTCGAAAACTCTTCAGCGGGTGATGATCATCCCACGGCCACCGCCGTCGCTGTGCGCGTCGCCGCAAGCCATGCCGCGGAACCCTTGCTCGCGGCCCGCGGCATCATCCTCTGCGCCGGCGCCTTCGGTTCCCCTGACCTTTTGTTCCGCAGTGGGGTTGGTCCCGCAGCGGACTTGGAAGCTTGCCGAGTCCCCCACGTTATCGTTAACGAAGCGGTCGGCCGAAATCTGACCGATCACCTAGTCATGCCGATCGTTTTCCAAATATCGCCCAAAGACCGTTTCCCTCATCGCCTATCGGTCCGAGACCTCGCCCGCTGGCAAGTCTCCGGCATGGGACCTGCCTCCAGCAATCTGGCGGAAGCCGGCGGCATCTTCACACTGCCAGGTCGATCAGAAAGCGACGACGGATCTGATGAGCTAAACGATCTTTATCAAGTCCACGTCACCCCCACGCACTACCTCCTTCACCCGAGCGATTCGGCACCTGCCGCGATGTCGATCGGCGTCAACGTCTGCAGGCCCGACTCCCGAGGCAGGATCACCTTCCGACGCGAGGGAGACGAAATCATTCCGCTAATCGACCCCGGCTACCTAAGTGTTGAAAATGATGTCGCTCGCACGGCGTTGGCCGTTCAAGGTGGCCGCGCTCTGGCGTCCTCCAGCCCATTGAAATCCGTGTTGGGTCAGGAATTGGTTCCAGGTCCAAAACGCCAATCGGCCGAAAGCGTCTACCAATCGATCCGCCGCTATTCGCAATCGCTTTATCACCCGGTCGGGACATGCCGGATGTCGTCATACGGCGATGGCGTCGTCGACCAAGGTTGCCACGTCCATGGGACACGCCAACTGTACGTGATCGACGCTTCGATCCTTCCAGAGATCCCCCTGGTCAACCCCAACGCGACGGTCATGGCCGTTGCGTTACATGCCGCTCAGCTAATCGACTGAAAGCGGATTTATCGGGAACTGACGAATTATCTACGCAGCATTTTAAGTGCACAGTTGCTGCCCCAACCGCCTCGAACCGCTAAATAAATGTACAGCATCGCAGTCGCTTCAAGATAACGCGCGTTTTTCAGTGGGCCCGCGTCTACCGGTTCCATACCGAGTTGTTCGATCAATCGCGCGACGATCTGCTTGGCACCCAAATCATCACCGCAATAAAACTGGGTGGCGATCTGGTCACCGTATCGCGGATCCTGAAGGGTCGAAACGCTGGTCGAGTTGAAGGCTTTAATGACACGCGCGGTCGGTGCCCATTCGGCGATCCGTTCTCCGGCCGATTCGGTATGGCCGAGTTGTAGGCCATCAAAAGCGGCATTCAAGGGATTCGTACAGTCAATGAGTACGGCCGACTGCAGATCAGGTAACGAACGCAAAATGCCCTCGGCGTTACCGTAGGGCGCTGCATAGATAACGACGCCGGCATCGCGGATCGATTCGTTTGCCTTTGTCACCGATACGTCACCGGGATGGCCAGACAACAGTTCTTTGACCCGGGATGACTCAGGATCTCGACTGCCATATCGTATCGAATGGCCGGCTGCGGCAAACTTGCGCCCCAGTACCGATCCGACCCTACCGGTGCCGATGATCGCGATTCTCATTTTTTGCCCGCCCAAAACCCGCTCCACGTACCGAATGATGATTGTCCGCCACTGGCTCAGTATCGGCGGACGCGGTCCATCAGGGTAATCCCGATGGCTATCAACACCAAGTTTCCCAGCCATACCGCGTAAGGCGGCCAAGCCCCGCTCTTCGCTTGGTCAAATCCGAGGATAAACAAGGCGTAATAGACGACCATCGTCGGTAGGAAGCATATCCCGAATGTGGTCCAATAATCAGCCGTCCTCGCGAGGATTGCCAGTGGGGCACCGACCAAGACGAAGCAAAGGCAACTGAACCCCTGGGCCCATCGACGCCATGGCTCGGTATGCAGGCGCGATAAACGTTGCTCGGCCCCGACGATCGCAGCCTCAAACGCCCGACCCTTGGTACCAGCGATTTCACCCCAACGCGCCCCCAACAAGGCGAAGCCGGTGTGCGCCGCCAATTCGCCGATAACCCTCAACGATCGGCGCTCTTGGGCGATCGTCTCCGGGCCGATCTCGAGCAGCGACAAGGCACTGGGCGAAAGTTGCCCCGCATCGCGTTTGCTAAAGGCCTTACCGAGCGGGATCCGAAACTCTGTCTCACCCGGCCAAATACCTTCGAAACCCTCCCCTCCTTCCACTTGGCTATCGATCACATGCAACAGTAAGGTCTGGGCTTGGGAATCGAGTCTCAAACTTCCTTCCCGAGCCGTCAGCTCGATCGACCCGCCGGTACCCGAGCGGATCTTGACGGTGGGATGAATCAGACGCCTGCCATCGACATCCTGCACGTGAATCGTGAAGCCATGGTTGGAGCTATAGGTATGTTGAGAATGCAGAAACCGATACGCGATATCTTCGATCGACTGAAGCACCACCCGGGCGACACCGGGCCGGCCCCAAGACACCGCCAAGTCACTCAAGACAACGACCCCGGGACTGAGTGCGGCCGCAAAGATCAGCGAGGGTTTAAGGATCTGCAAAGGCGAGACACCGATCGCCTTGACGGTCGAAACCTCACCATCTGCAGCCATCCTTCCATACACACAACACACCGAAAAGAGCGCGGTGGCCGGGACAGAGTGCTGGAGACTCAGTGGCAAGACGTATGGCAGGAGCTGGATAACCGATAACGGACCCAAACCCTCACGAAGCAATTCCCTGCCGACTCCGATCAACAAGATGAGCAGCGTCAAAGAGAAGAGCGCGACGACAAAAATCTTGACGATTTCGCCGAGAATATAGCGGGTAATTCGGCTAGGCATTTTGGATTTCACCTCGTCGGGCCCGGGATGTACCAAAAAACGACGCACAAGAGACAGAGCAAATGCAACGGTTTGGTAAATCGCTCGAAACGAGTCGCTCGGAGGCGATCGCCTGTTTTGCCGTCGACGATCCGCCCCATCGTCGATGGTTGCCGAGCACAAATCGCTAGGGCAGAATCAAGGATTGCCAACGCCTCTTTTCGGGCGTCTGACGGGCGGTTTAAATAACGAGGGCTTTCGATCTGGAGATCGGTAGGGACGAAACCGCAAGGCGGCGTGGGAACTCGAACGTCGTTTAGGCCGATTGGCGGATGAGTGAACAGCGAAAACAGCGGCTAAAAAGCTTGCTCGGTGTGATTATGCCCCTCACCGAGTTTTCCCCACAACAGGCGCAGGAATTGTGCGGAGACGTGACACGCCAATTCATTTCCCAGACACTAACCCAATTGGTTCGGGAAGGGATGCTGGAACGCCACCAGCAGGATCGTCAAACCAAATTTCGTTGGGCGGAGACGGCACAGGATTTCGTCCCGGAGATTTGGATCAATCGACAAGTCCATGCCGAGCAAGTGACGCAGACGCCACTGGAAGATCGACCGCGCGAAAAACTGCTTCGGGACGGCGTCGAATCACTGTCGTCCGCCGAGTTGCTGGCGATCCTGATCCGAGTTGGCATTCGGGGTGAATCGGCGGTTAATTCGGGCCGGAAACTGGCGAATCGGTTAGACAAAGATTGGCCAAAATTGCGCGGCATGAGCCTGCATGAACTTCGCGGTATCAGCCTCGCAATCACCAGGGCCAGTTTTGCCCAAATCATGGCCGGCATCGAATTGGGACGACGGATTTCCAAACTGGAGAACGGTCAGAGAAGATCGGGCTTAAGGATCGTTAGCAGCGCCCTGGCGATCGAATATTGTGCCGAACGTTTCGCGGCCCTGGCTCAAGATGCGGTGCAAGAAGAATTTCACATCGTGACCCTCGACACGAAGCATCAGCCGCTGGCAACCCACCAAATAACGGTCGGCACTCTCGACGCGAGCCTGGTTCACCCACGCGAGGTCTTCCGGCCTGCGATACGTGATGCTGCCGCGGCCGTCCTGCTGGTCCATAACCACCCGAGCGGAGATCCGACACCCAGTCGGGAGGACTTGCAAGTCACCGATCGCCTTACAGAAGCTGGAAAACTGATCGGTATCCAGGTGCTGGACCACATTGTCGTGGCCCGCTCACGCTCGATCAGCATTCGTGACTCATCCTAGCGATAGAAAGTGTCGCCGGGTTGAATCCCGTTCGATGACGCCGGGTATCTCGTAGCTCCCATCGTACTGCCCGGAGTGTAACCACTTCCGGCGGCAGTTGAATCGGGAGATTTCCCGACCGCGTTGGCGGTGACGGCTGCGGGTTTTGAGGCCGCGGGTGGCATCGCCAGACCCGACGGCCCCTTAGCGCCACTCGGGGGCGCAGCGTTGGGCATCACAATATTACCCTTGGGCGGGAGGGGTGACGAGTTTGTCGGAACCGAAACACTCGGCACTCCCGAGGCCGGGGCTGCAGTTGACGACGCGATGCCCTGAGGCAGCGACGGCCCCTGAGGGGTGGAGAGCCCGACCCCTGGGGGCAATCCCTGTGACGACGCGTTAGCAGGCACTCCGGCTTGCCCAGGCTGCGAACCCGGGAGCGGATAACCGATAGCGGCATAACTCGATGCGTTCGGGAGGTTAGGGGCGCTTCCACCTGAAATTCCGTTGGGTAGTCCGGATGGGGTTGGCGAACCCGATGGGGATGAATTCGCGGGCTGTCCGTAAACAAACCCCCCTGTCGGCGGGGGATTGCCTTGAGGCATGGCAGCGGCTGACTGTCCTGTTGCATACGAAGGTCTCGGGCCCGCAAAGCCATTCGCGACCGCCGCCGCCGGGTTGGCAGAACTGGGGCCAGAGGCAGTGGTGACCCCACCCCCGCCCATCGCCGCCCGCCCGGCCGGTGAGACACCCGCGACCGCGCCGGTCTGAGGCTTTACCCCCGCGGGCGACGCAGCAACCGATTCGATCGGTGATGGCGATGTGCCGGCGGACGGAGAAACCGGATAGGTGGCAGTCGGTCCGACCCCTGCTAAAGTATCGGGGGATGGCTCACGCTTCCAACCGAAATCAGGGAAACTAGGCTTTGTCCAAGTGGGGAGCGAAGAAGTTTTACAGCCAGTGGTTACAGCGAGGCAAGAAACACCCAACGCCGCCGCGTAAGTCCACCCCATCAATCTCCGTGGGGCCGCACTATTTTTGTCTCCGTACATCCCTTCCCATCCTTTTGTTGGGTGAACTTTCCGACGCCGAACGTATGGTGGCTCCGCCTGTCCAATACCGTGTCCGAAATCTGTCGATTGCCCGAACCGAATCGGAGCTAAACTCGCCCTCGATCACCTAAAGCCAAGAAACCCAACCGGTAGCCGGCTTTCGGAGAAGCGAGAGACTCCGAGGGTGTGGGGTTAGTGATTCCCTGGAAACGGCGTCAACCCCAAATCAAGTGACGCCTGGAGTTTTATCAAAAATCTACTCCGTCTATCTGGCCGTTAGGGCGTGGCAAAACGTCATACCCACACCTTAAAGCGTTTGTTATGCCGCGAAACCATTGACTAAAAGGCGTCCTCCCAACTAAATTCCGAAGTCCGGCACGGTGTCATCCAATCGCGACAGCGGCCGGTCCAGCGAGCAGTGATTGGCCGACCCCGACGGGAGAGTTCCGCGAGTCGCACTTCCGTCATGTCGATTCTTCGGATTATTGGATAGAGATCGGTTCATGGGTAAACCCACCGGATTTAAAGAGTTCGACCGAAAGAAAGTTCCTTGGCGTCTGCCGGTAGTCCGAATCGATGACTATGACGAGATTTACACGTCGCCCAAGGTAGAGCACCTGCGAGAACAGGGCGCTCGTTGCATGGACTGCGGCGTCCCATTCTGTCAGTCGGCTACCGGTTGCCCGATCGAGAATCTGATCCCTGAGTGGAACGATTTGGTCTACAACAATCGCTGGCGCGAAGCGATCGATCGACTGCACAAAACCAACAACTTCCCGGAGTTCACGGGTCGAACCTGCCCTGCCCCTTGTGAAGGGGCCTGCGTTCTTGGGATCAACAATCCGCCCGTTACGATCAAAAACATCGAAAACGCGATTGTTGACCGGGCCTGGGCAGAGGGTTGGATCGTGCCCGAACCACCACCGGAACGGACGGGGAAGAGTGTCGCGATCGTCGGTAGCGGCCCCTCCGGCCTTGCGGCGGCTGATCAACTCAATCGCGCGGGGCACTGGGTTACTGTCTTCGAACGGGCCGATCGCATCGGCGGATTGTTGCAGTATGGCATCCCGAATATGAAGCTCGCCAAAGCGGCGGTTAAACGTCGGGTCGATAAAATGACGGCGGAAGGCGTCAAATTCGTCACCAACGCCGATGTTGGCAGAAACGTCGATCCGAAATCGCTCATGGAGAAGCACGATGCCATTCTGCTGGCATGTGGGGCGACCAAACCTCGCGACCTACCGCTGCCTGGCCGCGAGACTAACGGCGTCCATTTCGCGATGGAGTTCTTGACGAGCAATACCAAACAGAGCGTACACGGCGACTCCCTCAACGGCAGCTTTATCTCCGCGAAAGACAAAGACGTGATCGTTATCGGCGGCGGTGATACCGGAACCGACTGCATCGCGACAAGCCTTCGTCATGGCTGTCGGAGCTTGGTCAATTTCGAACTCCTGCCACAACCTCCAGCAGATCGTGCCCCGGACAACCCCTGGCCGCAGTGGCCAAAGATTTTCCGTGTCGACTACGGCCATGAAGAGGCGACGGAGAAGTTCGGTAGGGATCCGCGTGAGTATCAACTTTTGACGAAGGCTTTTCTGGTCGACGATCAAGGTCGGCTTCGTGGCGTGAAGTCGGTCTCGGTGGATTGGCGAAAAGATGACTTCGGAGCCTGGAAAATGCTGGAAGTGCCCGGAAGCGAGCGAGAATGGCCAGCCCAACTCGTCCTGCTCGCGATGGGCTTCCTGGGGCCGGAAGCGTACTTGGCCGAATCGCTAGGGATTCGCCTCGACCCGCGGTCCAATTTCGAGGCCAAACACGGTCAGTTCAGCACCAGCATTCCTGGGGTATTTGCGGCAGGAGATTGTCGCCGCGGACAAAGCTTGGTCGTCTGGGCGATCAATGAGGGTCGCGGTGCCGCCCGGGCTATCGACACCTACCTGATGGGAAACAGTTACCTACCAGCTCCCGGCCTGACGATCGGAGTCACCGCGTCCGTTTGATCGTCCTTATGGCTAAGCGTTGGATCATCCTCTCGTTTGACGGGTTAGCCAACACGGCATTAAGCCCTTATGGATCCTCATGGAACGAAACCCCTGAATTTGACCGATTATCAGCCTCCGGATTGATTTGGGACCGGGTTGTTGTCCCGAGCGAACAGGCCCATGACACGCTCATCCGGTTCTGGAATGCTCCTATGGGGCATAGTACCTGGGTTCAGTGCTGGAGAAAGGTCGGTGCGGTAGAACTGTACCTCTCAAGCAGTTGTGGTCAAACCCAAGGTGACACCGTCGACCCCTCCTCCGTCGAGTCGCGACTAACAAATGCCGCGAACGAATGCGGGATCGACCGGTGCACTTGGGTCGAAGTTGATCTTGATCAAACGCCGGCAGATGAGCCGGAATCGACACTGCTCGGCCAACAGATGGCCACGTTGATCGATCGGCTCACCGAGGAGACTGCGGAAACCGACAAGAACAGTCCTTGGTCGATCCTTTGGTTGCACAGCGACTTTTTGACTCGCCATTGGGATGCACCCAGATCGCTCTTTCCGATCGATGAGACCGATGATTGGGGTGAGGAAACAGACGAAGAGATTCCGGCGGCCACTCCGGAATTCGTGAGCAAAGCGGACCAACCGGTAGCGTCTCCTGCAGGCTACGAGAGGCCTCCCCCGCTAATGGACACGGTTATCCCACCCACACTGAAACTCGATCCGAAAGGCCATCCGGATTGGCCGATCACTTGGATGCAGACTTACGGCTGCCAAGTGCGCCTGATCGATCACTGGGTCGGAATCCTCGCTGACCTGATCGCCGAAGACCCCCGCGAAATAGGCCTCGCGGTGGTCGGGACCTCCGGTTTCGCGCTGGGGCAAAACGCCTGGGTTGGACACCGGATGGGACCACTGGTCAGCCCGCAGATTCAGGTCCCGGCGATACTCCATGTTCCCAAGCAATTCCCGCTTCGTTGCCCAGAAGTGATTTCGCTCAACGATCTAGCAGGCCATCTGAGGCCCCCGGTGGCAGAGATTGACCCTAGCCCATCCCCCTATCCGAACCCTACGGAATGGGCTGCAACCGATGCCCTTTCGGTTGCGATAGAAACGATATCGGATCGGGTGTTGAAGGCGATCACTACGCGCGAGTGGTTTTTCGTAGTCGACCCTGATGAAAAAGTCAGGTTGTACCTAAAGCCCGACGACGTCAACGACTTCAACGATGTGGCCAGCCGATGCCACGACGTGGTCGAAAAATTTATCTCGGCTGGCGAATGAAAGTGTTGAGCGTGGTACCCCCGGTCGCGTTACAATGTTGTCGGTTTGGCCCAGGACACTCATCCCCGCTTCCGCTTGATAAACATGAGTCGACGCACCCTTTTCCATGGCCTTGGCCTCAGCTTGCTAGGCACCGCGGCCTGCATCGTCTCATCGGTAACCTGCTCTTCAGCAGTATCGGTCCGGGCGTTTGCGGACGATCCGAAGCCACTCGAATTCAAGATCATCCCTCTCAAGCTTGATGCCAATGAGGGGATCGCTGCCGGTGACATCGATGGCGACGGCCAGACGGACTTGGTGGCTGGTCGAGATTGGTACCGCGGCGGTGACTGGGTCCCGCGGCCTTTGCGACTGATCGAAGACTGGAATGGCTACGTCCAAAGCAATGGCGACTACTTGTTTGATGTCAATCGCGACGGAAGGCTCGATGTGATCGCGGGCTCATTCCTCCCGACCCAAGTTCATTGGTACGAAAACCCTGGCCCCGAGGCACTCCGTCTGGGCCAGACGTGGACGCAACACCTGCTCGTCGATACGGGAGATAGCACAAACGAAGCCCAACTGATGGTCGACTTGGACGGCGATCAGCGACCCGAATGGCTAGTCAATAGTTGGCGGAAAGGGGTACCCTCCCGCATTTGGCGGTTGGTCGATACCCCGAAAAATGATTCCGGCGCTGTGGTCAAAATGGTCCCGACAACCTTGGGTAACAATGGCAATGGCCATGGCATGGGGACCGGAGATCTCAATGGCGACGGACGGACGGACGTACTGGTTGGCGAAGGATGGTACCAGCAACCCGCGTCCGACCCTTGGGGGCAGCCTTGGGAATTCCATCCCGACTGGCAACTGCAGGCAAGCATCCCCATACTTGTTCGCGACATGGACGAAGACGGTCGTGGGGACATCGTTTTCGGCAATGGGCACGACTATGGGTTGAATTTGTGGCACAACCTCGGGCCTGACGAGTCCGGCAAATTGCATTGGAAAGAAGAGGTGATTGACAAAGGCTGGAGCCAGCCCCATGCACTCGCCTGGGGTGATCTGGATGGCGACGGCCAACCGGAATTGATTACTGGCAAACGATACTTTGCCCACAACGGCGGAGATCCTGGAGGACGTGATGCACCTTGCCTCTATTACTACAAGTGGGACACAAAAGCTCGTAAGTTCACGCGATTTACGATCGACGAAGGTCACGTCGGCACTGGCCTTCAGATCGTCGTTCAAGATCTGAACGGAGACGCCAAACCGGATATCGCGGTTGCCGGAAAGAGCGGTACTTTTGCGATCCTACAAAAATGAGTTCTTCTTCCTCCCAGCCGGATAGGAATGACTGGACGATTCGCCAGTCACAGGCTTTGGTTGATGAGTGGATCCGCTCGGTAGGTGTTCGTTACTTCAACGAACTGACCAATTTGGCCCAGTTGGTCGAAGAAGTTGGAGAGGTAGCCAGGATCCTGTCGCGATCCCACGGCGAGCAATCTTCCAAACCCGGTGAACGGCTCGGGGAGCTTTCCGACGAATTAGCCGATATCCTGTTCGTGGTGATTTGTCTAGCCAATCAGTCCGGAATCGACCTTCAGACCTCACTCGAAAGGAACCTCACAAAAAAGAGTCAACGGGATGCCCGTCGGCATCGTGAAAACCCTAAACTGAGCGGTAAAGACGGCTGAAAACCCTGCTAAATGGACCTGGTGGTTGCGGACGGTTGGCCCCAGTGGTTGCCCGGCGCACCACCGCGATCATACAATTAGCGAGGTGCGGGTGGATCCCGGTCTACTGGTTTAACGGCGTCGTCAGTAACGTCGGCAAGCAACTTTTTTGAAGATATTCGACGATTTCATGGCGACGGTTCTCGACTTACGGCGGACCGACGACCCTCGCGATATCGTTCACCGTACCGTGGAATCGCTGGCCCGGGGGCAGTTGGTCGCGATTCCAACCGAAACGGTCTACGGGCTCGCGGCCGATGCACTCAATGCTGCGGCGGTCGAGCGGCTCGCCTCGATAAAAAATCAACCGAATGACCAACCCATGGTCTTGGCCGTCCGCGGCCCGAACGAGATTCTCGATTTCGTGTCGAGCTGGTCTCCTCTGGCTCGTCGGCTCGCGACACGCTGCCTTCCGGGCCCGTTAACTCTCGTCCTTCCGGTAACCGGCCCGGATGCCCTTATCCATCGGCTTCCGGTGGGTGTCAAAAAACAGATCATCGGCGATCGAAATTGCGTAGGTTTTCGGGTCGTCGACCACCCCGTAGTCTCACAGTTACAGCAATTCCTTCGAGGGCCTTTAGTGATTACTGCGGCCTCCTTGATCGGATCGAAGTACGCTACCTGTGGCGAGCCCGTGGCCAGGGATTTCGGCTCCGACGTCGCATTGATTCTTGATGATGGCCCCACGCGTTACGGTGGGGCATCGACAGTTGTTCGAGTACTTGATGGGAAATACGAAATAATCCGACACGGGGCGATCGAGGCATCTGCGATGAGTGATTTTGCTAAACCTTTAATCCTCTTGGTTTGCACGGGAAACACCTGTCGCAGTCCCATGGCCGAGGCATTACTGCGTCAAAGCTTGGCTAAGTCCGGGGATCAGGGTGACAACATCGACGTACTGTCTGCAGGTGTCGCTGCCTGTGAGGGGGCCAAGGCTAGCCCCCAAGCGGTCCGGGTCATGCAAGATCGAGGGCTCGATATTTCCGGGCATGAAAGCCGTCCTTTGAATGATGCCATCGTGGGCCGCGCGGACCTCGTCCTGACGCTAACCCGTGGGCACCGTGCCGCCATCCTCGCGGCTTGGCCGGAAATGGAGGGTCGAGTATTCACGATCCGGACAGACGGCGGAGACGTGAGCGATCCGATTGGGGGCTCGGTAGAACTCTACGATGAATGTGCCCGGCAGATATCGGACGCCCTGGACGACTGGCTACCCCGATTAAGAACCGAATTCCTCGGCATTCCCAGTGATCCGTCGGAAGAGCAGGAGGACTCGTGATGTTGCGTATCAGTTTTGCCAGTGATCACCGAGGTGTCGGGATCAAAGGGCGATTAACACAACGCCTGATCGAGGCTGGCTACTCGGTCGTCGACGAGGGAACCTATGGCGATGGCGCCGTCGATTATCCCGACTTGGCAAAAGTTGTCGCGGGTAAAGTTAGCCGCGGCGAAGTCGATCGAGGGATCTTGATTTGCGGTACGGGAATCGGGATGGCGATCGCCGCAAATAAATTCCCTGGGGTGCGAGCAGCGCCATGTTACGACCAAGTGATGGTGGAACTTAGTCGACGCCACAACGATGTCAACGTGCTCTGTCTGCCGGGTGATTTGATCGGTGATCGACCGATCGATGATATGGTTTTGATGTGGTTGCGAACCGACT
>JBEIRZ010000050.1:0-20860 GCA_040375695.1 Planctomycetaceae bacterium | reverse complement strand
CCGATCTATCAACTCGCATCGGGCTACAAACTCGCATCGGGCAATAAACTCGCATCGGGCTACAAACTCGCATCGGGCTACAAACTCGCATCGGGCGAATCCCCTTCACCCGGGCCATGAGGGCGAAATTCGATCCGCCAAACGGCTGTCTCTCTCGTGGACGATCGCCGAATGACGAGTCGGCCGACGCGATCTCCCTGGGCATCCAGTTCCCAGCGATCTTCGGATCGATGCCTGAAGCGAAAGTGGCCCGCTTCCAAGCGACGGACGGTGCCGCGATCCCCCGAGACCGGACCTTCGTAATCAAGGTAGGCTGTCCGATGAAGCGGCAATTCTGTCGCCTCGATGGCGTCATCGACGTCGCGTCGCAGTGCCCGCGGTGTCGACCAGGTTTGCAGCCCCGATTCTCCTTCGAACATCCAATCGAAATGATCACCCCTGACATGCTTACCTTTCTGGTCGTCCGCCCCCCGCTGGCCCTCGGCCCCCCTTTGGCCCTCGACCGTTCTTTGGCGGTCGGCCCCCCAGCGGTGAAACAGGACGACGTAACGAAGCGTCAACGGCGGATCGAACGGAACAGACATGCCGGCTCGGTTGATAATCGGTCAGTAAGTGCCAAATGTTACCCCGCGGGTAACTTGCGTGGCCGGGTCGCCAGGAAGAAAATAGCGATGGAAGAAAGGAACGTGAACCATTCCCATCCTCAATTCGGCCTACCCCCTTTGAAACCTGATCTCTCGCACCGATGGCAACCCGGGTCGCGGCCGTTGCCGTGGCTCGCCCTCGTGATGTTTTGCATTTTAGTCGGAGCGGCAACCGATGCGATCGGCCAGACGGTCGATTTCCAGCGTCAGGTCCGTCCGATCTTGGCGGGCAAATGCTTCAGTTGTCATGGTCCAGATGAAGAGGCTCGCGAAGCGGAGCTGCGGCTCGACCGTTTTGATGCCGCCACCGCGGATCGCGAGGGGAGTCGCGCGATCGTCCCCGGCGATCATCGCGCGAGCGAAATCTGGGTCCGGATGACGACCGAGGACGAAGAGCTGCGCATGCCCCCCACGGGGAAACATTCGCCCCTTTCGGCGGAACAGATCGAGACGATCGCGCGGTGGATCGACCAAGGGGCCGAGTACAAGGCGCACTGGGCATTCGTCCCACCCACCCGCCCCGCGGTGCCGATCGGCATGCAGGCCGACGCGACACCTGCGACGCCGATCGATGCCTTCGTCGATCGCCGTCTGGCCGAGGCGGGGCTCCAACCCGGTAAAGCGGCCGATCGCTATACCCTCGTCCGCCGCCTGTACCTCGACCTGATCGGGATCCCGCCCACGCCCCAGCAAGCGGACGAATTCGTCAATGACGATTCGCCGGTCGCTTATGCCAAATCGGTTGATACGCTCCTCGCCTCACCCGAATACGCCCAGCGTTGGGCGCGGCCCTGGCTCGACTTGGCCCGCTACGCCGACACCAACGGCTACGAAAAGGACCGACCCAGAACGATTTGGCCCTATCGCGATTGGGTCCTGGGTGCGATCAACAGCGACATGCCTTACGACCGATTCTCGATCTTGCAATTGGCCGGTGACGCTCTCCCCGACGCGACCGACGAGGACCGCGTGGCGACCGGTTTTCATCGCAACACGATGCTCAACGAAGAGGGTGGGATCGACCCTCAAGAATTCCGCTTCCACGCGATGAACGACCGGGTCGCGACGACCGGTACCGTCTGGCTCGGGATGACGATCGGCTGCGCGCAATGCCACAGCCACAAGTACGACCCGATCTCGCACACCGATTACTATTCCCTCTTCGCCTTCCTTGATGAGGCGGATGATATCGAACAGGAGATACCGGACCCGAGCGTCACGCAGAGACGTCAAGAGCTCGCCGCGGCGATCCGCGAGCGTGAAGACACGCTCATCAACGATTACCTCGCTACGGTGATCGAATCGGAACTTCCATCGCTCCCTGATCCCCCGCCGCCCGCCCCCGCCCCGCCCGCGGCCCAGCCGGCAAAAAAACCTGTAGAAAAACCTGCAGAAAAACCTGTAGAAAAACCTGCAGAAGTACAAGCAGAAAAAACTGCAGAAAAGCAGCAACCCAAGCCGCAAGCAGAGCCCGCCACGCCGCCGGCCGCGGAGCCAAAACCTGACCAGCCACCGCCCAAAACGCCCGAACAAATTTTGGCCGAGCGAAAGCGGGATGCCGCTGATGAGTACGTCAGGTTCCTGAAGTCGCTTCGCAACAACGCTTGCGATTGGGAGATCCTCCGACCCGCGAGGATGGAAAGCACGCTCCCTAAGCTCGACCTGCTCGATGACGGTTCGGTCTTGGCTTCTGGTGACGTGACGAAGCGTGAGGTTTACAAGCTCCATTTCGAACCGCTCGCCACAGGGCAGTCCTACGCCGCGATCCGCTTGGAGGCGCTCCCGCACGCGTCCCTCCCGGCCGGGGGCCCGGGCGTCGCCTTTTACGAAGGGCGACGCGGAGATTTTTTCCTCAGCGAACTCGAGCTGACGCTCGGCGGCGTGCCGGTGAAATTGCACAAGGCCTCCGCCAGCTATGGCAAGATCAGCATCGGCAGCGGTTCGGGGGATGCCGCCAACACGCTCGATAAGGACGGCTCGACCGGTTGGTCGACCAGCGGTCATGAAGGGGAAGCGGAACGCTGGGTCGCGCGGTTCGAAACGCCGCTGAAGCTCGATGCCCCTTGGGCGATCGAAATGATTTTCGAACGCCATTTCGCCGCGGCGCTGGGGCGGTTCCGCATCTCGCTCGCCCCTGCCCCGAATGTCCCTGCCCCAAACGAACCTGCCCCGAACGTTACTGCCCCAAACGTCCCTGCGCCGAACGAACCTGCGATCGAAACGACGGCGACCGCGATGCCGATTGGCCCTGACGCCGAAGCCGCCGTTTATCGCTGGAAGCTCGACCCGAATCAGCTTCCCGCTGCGGACGTGATCGATGAGGTCCGCCGCAAGTTCATCGGCCAAAGCGAGACGCTGCGCGAAGTGCGCAAACCGATCGAGCAGTTGCGGAACCAAATGCCCGAGCCCGTCCGGACGCTCGTCCTTCGCGATCGACCTGTCGATCATCGCCGCGTCACGAGGCTCTACCACCGCGGCGAATACCTCAACCCGCGCGACCCCGTCACCCCCGCGGTCCCGCAGCTCTTCGCCCCCTACACCGACCAGCCGCCGACCGATCGGTTGGGCTTTGCGAAATGGCTCGTTAGCCCCGCCAACCCGCTCTTCGCACGTGTCGCCGTCGACCGCGCCTGGCGCGAATTTTTTGGCCGCGGGATCGTCGATACCGCCGGCGATTATGGGACGCAGAGCGAGCCCCCTTCCCATCCCGAGCTGATCGATTACTTGGCGACCGAGTTCGCTTTGGGAGGGATGTCGATCAAACGCCTGCACCGCGAGATCGTCCTGAGCGACGCGTACCAGCGTGACAGCCGAACCGTTGAACAGGCCCGTCAGATCGATCCGCAAAACCGGCTCCTCGCCAGCGGCCCGAGGCGGCGGATGGAGGCCGAACGGGTCCGCGATTCGCTGCTCGCCGCCAGCGGCTTGTTGACCCGCGTCTGGGGCGGGCCCGGCGTCTTCCCCCCGCAACCCGCCACCGTCATGCAGCAGGCCTACGGACGGCCGAACTGGAGCGAATCGGTCGGCGCGGATCGCGTCCGCAGGTCGCTCTACACCTACGCCAAGCGGACCGCACCCTTCGCCTTTTCCGGCGTCTTCGACGGACCGACCGGTGAGGCTTGCATCCCACGCCGCGACGTCAGCAATTCGCCGCTCCAAGCCTTAACCCTCCTGAACGACACGATGTTCCAGGAGATCGCGACCGCCTTGGCCGATGACGTGATCCGCGAAGACCCGGCCGCACCCGACGAGGCCATGGCCGGAAAAATTTTCCGCCGCGTCATGACCCGGCCGGCAACGCCGGATGAACTCGCCGCGATCCTCGCCTTTCACCAATCGCTCGATCGTTCCGACCCAAGATTGGCTTGGGGCCTTGTCGCCCGCGCCGTCATCAACCTCGACGAAGCGATATCGACCCCCTGACACTCGGACAATTCCCTTGGCCCTTGTTCGAACGCCGCGAAGCGAGTGGTCCTGAAAAGATCACACCGAACACACCGAACACACCGAACACACCGACGCGAACCACAGACCTACCCGCTATGACTTCCGATTTTTTCCAACGTTCGACCCCGTCCCGCGATCCTGTCCGAAATGGCACCCCGGGACCGCGCGATGTCCTTTGCGACATCACCCGCCGACAGCTCTTCGCCACTTGCGGCATCGGTTTGGGCAAGATCGCGCTATCATCGCTGTTGGCCACCTCGGCGGCGCGTCGTTCCTTTGGGGACGTCCCGCCAACCACCGAGCCCGTCAAGTCGTCGGCACCCGCGCGTGACTACCCGATGGGGTTGCATTACCCGATGAAGGCCAAACGGGTGATCTACCTCTTCATGGCGGGTGCGCCGAGCCAGCTCGACCTTTTCGATTACAAACCGAAGCTCGTCGAATTGGAGGGCAAGCCGTTGCCTCCCGAGGTGATCGCGGGTCAGCGTTATGCCTTTATCCAGCCCAACGCCGCCGTCCTTGGGCCGCGTTTTAAATTTGCCAAGCACGGCCAGTCGGGGGCCGAATTATCGGAGGTCCTGCCGCACACCGCCAAGATCGCCGATGACTTGGCGATCATCCGCAGCGTCCACACCAACCAGTTCAACCATGCCCCGGCCCAGCTGATGTTTAACACCGGCAGCGGCATCCCCGGCCGGCCCTCGATGGGGTCGTGGCTTTCCTATGGCATCGGCAGCGAGGCGAATGACCTCCCGTCGTTCGTCGTGCTGACCAGCGGCGGCAGCCTCTCGGGCGGCGCGGCGATGTGGGGATCGGGGTTCCTGCCGGGCGAACATCAAGGAGTCCTCTTCCGCGGCGAAGGGGACCCGATCCTCAATGTCGCGAATCCGCCAGGCGTGAACGCCCAGACCCAACGTCAGACGATTGACCTGATCCGCGACCTGAACCGCAAACGGCTCGAAGCGATCGGCGACCCCGAGATCTCGGCGCGAATAGAGGCGTATGAGATGGCCTTCCGCATGCAGGCCCGTGCCCCCGAGCTAATGGATTGGAAGGACGAGACGGCCGAGACGCTCGAGCTCTATGGCGCGAAACCGGGGGAAGCCTCCTTCGCCAGCAATTGCCTGATGGCACGCCGCTTGGCACAACGTGGCGTCCGCTTCATCCAGCTCTATCACGGCGATTGGGACCATCATTCGAACGTCGAAGGGGGGATCAAAAACCAGTGCAAGGTGACCGATCAGCCGTGCGCCGCACTCGTGACCGATCTGAAACGGCTCGGCATGCTCGATGACACCCTCGTCATTTGGGGCGGGGAATTCGGCAGGACGCCGATGGTCGAAGCCAGCGCGGCGCTGGGGCGATCCGGCGGCCGTGACCATCACCCCCAGGCCTTCACGATGTGGATGGCCGGGGGCGGGATCCGTGCCGGCCAGACGATCGGCGAAACCGATGAGCTCGGCTTCCACCCGATCAGCTCGCCGGTCCACGTCCATGACATCCAGGCGACGATCCTGCGACAGCTCGGGATCGACCACGAACGGCTGACGTTCGACTACGCGGGTCGGGCCTACCGATTGACCGACGTCTTCGGCAAGCCGGTCGAAACGCTCATCGGCTAGACCCCGCTGACGAATCGGCGATACTGCTTGGGGACAAGGACGGCGGGCGAAACGGCCCGCGGCACGCAACCACTCACCGGGCCGACGGAATATGGGATTACAAGACCGCGACTATTCACGCTACCAGGACGACGACGACCGCTGGTGGCGGGGTGAAGATCACCGGCGTTCCTCGTCGCTCGGCCCGTTCGGCGGCGCGGCGGGGATCACCAAGTTGTTAATCGCCATCAACGTCGCCGTCTTTTTTGCCGACATGCTGCTGAGCGACAGCAAGCGTCAGTCGGCCGCCCCGGCGGTTTCGGTCGGGGCCGATGGCGTCGGCATTGCCGAGCGCCCTTCCCCCAGCGCCATGGCCGATTGGTTCGAGGTCCGCCCCGATACGCTCGTCAAGCCTTGGCAGTGGTATCGCTTCTTGACCTATGGCTTCGTCCATGACAATACCGGCATCCAGCACATCCTCTTCAACATGCTGGGGCTCTTCATCTTCGGTTCGGCGATCGAACCACGCATGGGGAGGAAAGAGTACTTGCGATTCTATCTGGCGGCCATCGTGATCGGCGGAATCGTCACCGCGATCCGCTGGGTCTTCGTCGCGGCGCTCAATGGCGTCGACCTGTCCGAGATAGGTGCCGGGACGATCGGCGCTTCGGGGGCGATCATGGCGGTCACGATCCTCTTCGCCTTCTTCTTTCCTGACGCCACCATCTTGGTGATGTTCCTCTTCCCGATGAAGGCTTGGGTCGTCGCGGTGATTTATGTGGCGATGAACGTGTTGGGGATGATTGGCAGCAACGCCCCCGTGGCTTACGACGTGCACCTGGCGGGCGCCGCGTGGGCCGCGCTCTACCACATGCGTGGCTTGCGGCTGGCCGATTTTTCGTTCTCCGGGTTGGACAAGGTGCAGGATTTCTTTCGACGCCGCGGCCCCCGGTTGAAGCTGCATGACCCCGAGAAAAAGCTCGCCCAGCAAGAGGCCGAGGTCGATCGATTGCTCGACAAGATCCAGGCCTTCGGCATCGACAGCCTGACCAATTCCGAACGTAAAACGTTGGAACGACACAGCCGTCTCAAACGGAGCCAACGGGGCGGGACGTGAGAGGGTGGCGACCGACCGCTGGGTCGCCGACCTGTTGCATGTTACCTGCCGCAGCCCGTGCCGTAAGCACCTGCCGTAGCAGCACCTACCGCGGCAGCTACGAGCCGCCGCGGCAGACCGGATCATTCCGAAGCTGCCGGTTTCGGCTCGCGGTTAAGCGGATAGATCACCAGCGCTTCGGCGGCAAAGTTTGCGGCCGGGTAGCGTTTGCGTGCTTTGCCGATGACATCTCCGGCGATCGTGTCGTCACGCTTGTACTTCAGGTGTTCCGCCGCGTGCACCGCCGACTTATCGTTTTCGCCAAGCTGTCGATAGCAGAGCTCCAGGCCGTAATGGGCCGTGGCATTTTCAGAATCGAGCGCCACGGCCTGCTGGTACTCGGCGACCGCCTGACGCAGCAACGCTTCTTTTTCCGCTTTCCCGCTTTCGCTGCGATACTGTTGGGCCCGCTGGAACAGGATCTGACCCAATTCGTTGCGGAGGGTGTAATCGCGGCTGAAGTCAAACTTCCGCTCGGGAACCTTCGTGTTCAAGACGTTGCGATAATTTTCGATCGCCTCGTCGAGGTACCCTTGCTGCGCGTTGATCACGCCGGCTAGCCAACCGAGCGTCCACGGCGGCGGGGCCGGGTCGGTGTGCTTTGCCGCCCTGCCGATCGCTTCGGCCGCCTCGTCCAAACGGCCTTCGACTTGATAGACGCGGGCTAGGTTCAGCGGCCCGTCGAACCGATTCAACCGCTCGACCTCCTTGAACGCCTCTTCGGCCTGTTTCAAAGCCCCCTTCCCTTTGAGCAGCATCCCGATGCCGTAATCGTTCCACCGTTGCCATACGGGGACCGATTCGATCGGCCTCGCCTCCGCTTTGGGAAGTGGCGTCGTCACCCCGCGGACGGGCAGGACGATCTTGTCGGTCGCCATCGTCACCACCGGCAGCGGGTTCTTGTAGGGCTTGCCACGCTCGTGACCGCGGAGCGGATGATCTTCGGGGCCTAACGAATCGGCGACGATCTGCATGAACTCCTGGTCGAACTTCCGATACTTCAGGTTGACCTCGATCGTCACGTGGTCGGTGAGGTCAGCTGGCAGTTCCAACAAGTAATTGACGACGTTCCCCGCCCCCGGCGGGATTTGGTGGTCGTACAGCGGCGTGCGGATGTCCTGCGCGTTGCGGCGGTTGATGCGGTTCCCGTCCTTGTCGAGCATGAAAACGTTGATGAAGTGGGCCCACCGGTCGACCTCGCCCGTTTCGTCGATCTTTCCGCTCCGACCGATCTCACGCCCGCCGCTGGTCGCGGTCACTTCGACCCAAACCTCGTTCGAATCGACCGTCCCCTGGGTGAAGAGGTGCCCGAGTTTCAGTGTGCGGATAACGGCATCGACGAGATAGTTTTTGCCAGGCTCCAGTTCGGGGAACGTCGGCCCCAGGGGGGCTATGAGCTTCCCGTCGATCGTCCCCCCTTCGCGGATCGCGAAGAGGTCGATGCGGGTCGCGTTCTTGAGCATTTCCGTATGGGCGGCTTGGGCCTCGGGGCAATCCTTCAGCCAAGCCAAGCCGGTATTGGCCCCCGGGAAGAGGTGGTCGTGCACCTTCAGTTCGCCGCTGTCGTCCAGCAATTTGGCCCCGAAATCGTCCGACGCCTTCGCCGGCATGTGGCAGCCGTTGCAATTGGTCTGGGCCACTTCTGGGTAATAAAAACTCTTGGCCCCATGCCCCGAGACGCCCGACAGGAGCCACGGGTCGTAATGGTTCTGCCCACGCAGGAATTCTTTGTAGCCGGTGACGTCACCCGGGAGTCCGACCTTGTGGCATCCGGAACAAAACTCGGACGTCTTGTGGTGGGGCTTGAGGAATGTCTTCTTGTGGAACTCGGGCTTGGCCTTAACCAATTGCTGATTCAGCCACTGCAGCGCGGCGTTTTCGCTAAAGGCGAAGGGGTAATGGATCGGCTCTTCGATCGTGTAGTCGGCGTTGCCGCGATTGCTGTTGACGTTGGTGATCGCGTGGCATGTCGTGCAGGTGATCCCGGCCTGCGAAGTCGGGTGCCCGATGTCGTCATAATTCGGGTCGTCAAACGCGCCGCTGAAAAACGGCGCGGGGTCGTGGCAGCCGGCGCACCACCGCGCCGCCTTGACCGACCCGTCCCGCTCCATCGATACCTTGCGGGTTTCACGCACCGCGGCCAGGTAAACCGGGTTGTTGAATGAACTCAGCCGATGCGAACTCTGTTCCCATGCCTTGTGCACGTCGGCATGGCAGCTCTTGCAGTAATCGTCCATCATCAACGTTTTCGCGCTGATGAAATTCCCGCTGGCGGTCCGCGCCAGCGATGGTCGGAAGTATTCTTCCCCTTCCTGCGGCCCGACGACGTTCCACTTCCGCGGGTCTTGCGAATGCATCGTCGCCATCAGGCCGACCGCCGCTACTACCGCCCCCACGTAAGCCGCCCCGTACTTCCACTTGATCTTCGGCCCGGCCAAACGGTGCAGCAGATAAAGCCAAATCGCAAACAGCGGGCTGATCACGTGCATCCAATAGACGAGTGACCTCCCGGTCGGATGACGCAGCTCAAGCCCGCCGACCCGAAAGAGCAACAGCCCTGTGGCGAGCAACACCACCGACACCGCGAACAACGCATACCCGACCTGCACCGCCCGCCGGTTCCGACGATATCGCGTGTTCGCCATGTGGATCAGCGCGAAGACAATGAACGGGATGATCAGCAATAAGCCCAAGGCCAAATGCCCTAGGAACATGCACTGATAGAAAAAGTTTTGGTACGTCTCCTGCGTGAACCACTCGAGCGACGTGATCGTCGCCAAGTAGGCAGAGTTCGCGATCAATAACGCCAGCAGAAAAAGGACGACGTAGAGGAGCTTCCGGAGTTTCGGGCCGATCGCCTTGACGACCTTCCGCGGCGGTGCCGGAGGATTCACTGCTTGGTTCATGTTCGGTTCGTTCGGACTGATGAGGAAAAGGTGCTGCCTAAGACCGTTCCGAACCGGGAACAAGAAACAGCCGAAGGGGTAATCCCCCCCTCGGCTCCGGATCATGTGTCGCGGTTCGGAACCATGGGATGTAGCATTTGCTACGGGGCGATGCCCAATGGGCAACGTCCCCGGTCCGGCTAGCCCTTTGGCGGCGGCGGGTCGACCAAACCCTTGTGACTCTGTGGAAACCGATCGTCGGCAGGACGCGACCAACGGTAACTTGAAGGGGAGTCCGCTTCCCCGCCCGTCACGTCGATCAAGAAATGGATCGGCTCGTGCGCCTCCGTCCGCGTCACCGGGGTCGGGACAGGGAGCGGCGGGATCCCTTCACACCTCCCGGAGGAACATCGCGACGGACCCTTGATCGGCATGCCATCGCGTTCGAAATCATTGATCGACGCTGCCAATGACCCGTTTTCATCGCGATTTTGGTGTGTGGCAACCGAGGCGTGTTCGCCGTTTGCAGGCATCAAATAATCGCCGCAGCTCCCAAATGCCACCGCTTCCATGAGGGCGAGCATTATCACAGGCCCGCAGACAAGCGGAACCGATCGACGCAACCAGGCGACGAAAGGGTACCCGTGATTCATGCCAATTACTTGATAGCGATAGAAGCGGCCAGTCTATCCTAGGGTCAGAAGCTGGAAAAGGTCAAGGAAATTGCCGCTTTTTAAGGTGCCAGCCCCCGTTTCCCTTGGGATAGACCGCATAACCTTTCCCTCGGACAACCGATTCCCTTGCCATTACGGCCGTCGGTTGCCGTCACCGGCTGGGTAAGCCCCCTCAGACGCCTCCATTTTGCGACCTTCTCAAGATGGACCAACGGCAATTTGGTAACTTTTATTGTCACCAGCCGCAGAAACCCGTGGCGGCTCTTTCGACGACGTACGACCCAACGAGCCGAATCCGATGTTCGAACTCCTCCTATCTATCGGTTGGCTACTCGCGGGCATGGGTGTCGGGATCGGCGGCTACCTGTGGTTCAAGCGTGACAAGCCGGGCGTTAAGGGCGAGGCGAGCGAGTTCGCTTACCAGGTGATCGGCGATCACTTCGCCCCGACTTCTACCAAGCAGCTGACGATCGTCGAGCGGATTTTCCCCGAGCGGGCGCGGGCCGATTTGCAACGCGCGATCGATCGCCTCTTCGTCGACCCGATCACCGTCGTCCGTTTCAGCGGCCTCCGTTCGAATTTCGAATTCGAAGGGTTGTCGATCTCGGATTGCATGGCACGCAACCATCACAACCCGGCCGAACTTTCGCCCCCGCGAATGCTCGAGATCGACATCGGCGAGGCCGCACCAAGCCATTGCCTCAGCAACGGCTTATGGCTCCTTCGCGTCGAGGGCCATCCCGCGGTCGCCCTGTTGGGAAACGGGATGGTCGGCCGCAACACGCTCCGGTTTCAGATCGCCACCCAGCCGACCGCAGAGGGGAAACGATTCGCCGAAAACGCCTTCAAGGTGATCGAAGAGACGATCCGCAAAGGGGAATCGTATCGGGGAAAAATCCTGTCGCTCGAAACGAACGATTCGTCCTACGGCGGAACGATCGCCGAGATCAAAGTGCATAAGCTCCGTAAGGTAACCCGCGACCAATTGGTCCTCCCCGAATCGACCGTCGAACAGCTCGAGCGGAATATCATTCGCTTCGTCGAACAGCGTGACGAGATCGCCCGCTATGGCCTATCGACGAAGAAAGGGCTCCTCTTTTACGGCCCGCCCGGCACCGGTAAGACCCACACCATCCATTACCTCGCCGCCGCGCTCCCCAAGCACACGACCTTGCTAATCACGGGCGAACAGATCGGCAAGCTGAGCGACTACATGGAGCTGGCGCGGCTGTTGCAACCGTCCATCGTCGTGATCGAAGACGTCGACCTGATCGGCACCGATCGGAGCCAAAGCTCGGTCTGCGAACAGACGGTCCTTAACAATTTGCTGAACGAGATGGATGGGTTGAAGGAGGACGCCGAGATCCTCTTCCTGCTGACGACCAACCGGCCCCAAGCCCTCGAGTCCGCCCTCGCCGCCCGCCCCGGTCGGGTCGACCAGGCGATCGAATTCCCGCTCCCCGATGCCAAGGGTCGCGAGAAACTGATTCGGCTCTACGCCAAACGTTTGGTGATCGATGAACCGTTGATGGCGGAACTCGTCCGACGGACCGAACAGGTCAGCGCCGCCTTCATCAAGGAGTTGACCCGCCGCATGCTGCAATTCCATCTCGAACGTGGCGGCGAAGGGACGCTCTCTCACGACGATGTCGATCGCGCCCTGGGGGAAATGCTCGTCCGCGGCGGCCGACTGAATCTAAAACTTCTCGGCTTCGGCGCCGCCAAATCCCAAGCTCACGAAGCGTAACATCGGCGCAAACGATTAAGGGGACGGCGGTCTTTTTGGAAAAGACCGCCGTCCCCTTTCGTGTTCGAGCTTCCTCATTTGCCAAAAAGACTTCCGTCCCCTTTGGCGTCGCTTACCTCAATTCGACGGTCACTTGGCGCAATTCGCCGGAGAATGCGTTTTCACGCCCTTCGCCGTAGGCCTCATCCACAGGGGTTCCCGTATCGACACCGGTATCTGCCGTGTCGTCGAGCGAAAAAACATTGGCTTGCGTCTTGCCAATTTTCCCCTCACCCACTTTCTTGCCATCGATGAAAAGGGTCGCGGTTCCGCCCGCACCTCGCCCCTGACTCGCGTCGTAATCAAAGGCCATTTTGAGGGTGTGCTTGCCATCGGACATCGCTTGACTGCCCGCAACCTGGAAGACTTCTAAGCCTAAGAAGTTGTAGGAGTACATCGGCCGACCATGATCCACCCAGAACGCCCAGCCGCCAAATCGACCGCCCTGCGCCAAAATCACGCCATGGTTTTTGTCACCCTTGACCTCAACATCGGCGACCAGATCCAACGAAGCGTTCTTCACGTTGATGAATGCGTTTTCGGCGAGGAAAACCATACCGGGATAGACCGTCAGCTTAGTCCTGCCGTCCATCAAGTCGGGACGCCCTGCCACCTTCGGGTCGAACCGTTCGATGGTTCGGTCGTCGATCGGCAAGACATGGTGATCGATCGCTTCTTGGGTGAACAATCCCTGCAGTTCCTTGAGCTTGCCCGGATTTTCGGCCGCCAGATTCTTGCTCATGCTGAAATCATCATCGACGTGATACAACTCCCAAACATCGTCGAGCAACGGACGACGCGGCTGGGCCTCCCACGGGGCCTTGTGAATCGTCCCGGCGAACCAACCGTCATGGTACACCGCACGGTTGCCCCCGATCTCGAAATACTGGGTTTTCCGCCGACATTCCGCCTGCGGCGCATCGAAGCTGTAAGCCATGCTAACCCCTTCGATCGGCAATTGCTTCGCGCCATTCACTTCCACAGGCGCCGGGATCTTTGCCGCTTCATAAATTGTCGGCGCCAAGTCGACCACGTGGTGGAACTGATCGCGAACCTGCCCCTCGGACTTAATCCCCGCAGGCCAATGACAAACCATGCCATTTCTGGTCCCTCCGAAGTTGCTGGCAACTTGCTTGGTCCAAGTAAACGGGGTGTTTCCAGCCACGGCCCAACCGGCGGCAAAGTGGTTAAAACACTCGGGTCCGCCCCATTGATCGATCTTACCGAGCATGAACTCGGTCGTCTCGGCAACTCCGTTGAAATAAGTCATTTCGTTGAACATGCCCAACATGCCACCTTCGGCGCTCGAACCGTTGTCACCGACGACATAGATGATGAGTGTGTTATCGAGTTCTCCGATGTCAGTGATGCCCTGCACCAATCGCCCCACTTCGTGATCGGTATGCGATGCGAATCCGGCGAAGACCTCCATTTGCCGAGCGAAAAGCCGCTTCTCGTCCGCACCCAAATCGTCCCAATCCTTGATCGCTTCCGGCTTGGGAGCCAGCTTGGTCCCCTTGGGAACCACCCCTAATTCGATCTGCCGTGCGAGCGTCTGCTCGCGCAGCTTGTCCCACCCCATACCAAACTTCCCTTTGTACTTGTCGATCCACTCTTTGGGCGCATGGTGTGGCGCATGCGTCCCGCCGGTCGCAAAGTACATGAAAAACGGCTTGTCAGGGGTCAACGACTGTTGTGCCCTCATCCACGAGATGGCCTGTTCCGTCATGTCGGTGGTGAAGTGATAGTCCTCGTCATCCTCGGGCTTCCGCATCGGCGTCGTCCCATGAACGATCATCGGGTCCCACTGATTGGTCTCGCCCCCGATGAAGCCGTAGAACTCATCGAACCCAGACTTGGTTGGCCAGCGGTCGAACGGCCCGCTCACGCTCACCTCCCAAGGGGGTGTTTCGTGATACTTGCCCCACGCGGATGTCGAGTATCCGTTCATACGCAACACCTCCGCCATCGGCGTGATGCTTTGGGGGCGAATGCCCGTATTTCCGGGATACGCGGTCGCCACTTCCATGATCGCCCCCGCGTTGTTGCTGTGGTGATTGTACCCCGTCAACAACGCCGTTCGCGTCGGACTACAGAGCGCTGTGGTATGAAACCGGTTGTACTTGAGCCCATTCTTCGCGAGCCGATCCAATGTCGGCATGACGCACGGACCACCGAACGCGCTCGAGTGGCCAAAACCGATATCGTCAATCAAGACGACAACGACGTTCGGTGCACCATCAGGAGCCTTCACGTCCCATCGCGCCGGAGGCTTCGTTTTCCTCGCGTCGAGTTCTTTAAAAAACGGTCGGTCAGGCTCGCGGATCGGCAACACGCTGCGGTCCAACGCTTTGGCACCTTCCGGCGGCGTCTGACCGAAAGAAAGTGGGCTGAATACCGCCCACATGGCAATACCCGCAGACGCACAAGCGATTCCTCGCCAACAAGCAAGCCGCATAGCCAACTCCTCGGTTAAACTCGATCGAATTAAGTAGAACAGTGAATTAGGTCGAAAAACTATCCAAAAAACGCAATTGTCGATCGCGACTGCATCCAGGATGCGTCAACCGCGGGACCGCCTAAGCCGACGTCCATGCCAGACATCACGCGGCCCCAATTCAAATCATCGAGTAATTACTCCAAAGGGCAAGCGGTAGCGAGTGATAAACTCACAGGGTATTCCTGCCAAAAAGATCAACGTGATTCCCGCGGGCATCAATCCCTCGATTCATTTCCCAGTCGATGTCCCCCCATCTCAGCGACAGCGTTTCTGGGGCCATTCGCAGACCCACCGTAGTGACTCAGCCCCAGGATCGTTTGGCGAAATCTTTACCAAAAATATTTCGCCGACAATCGCGAGCTACTCAACTAGAAAACGATCGACATTCCGAGCATGCTTGAGGATCTCGTTGACCCCGATGATCGGTAACGCTTGTTTAACGATTGCGTCTCGTATCAAGCATGCTAATTTCCCGTTCCACTGCCCTGCTCTACCGAGCCGGTTAGAATCGCGATTAATTGCCGCCGCCCTTGCGTATCGCAGTTTCACAAATGCGGGCAGGACAGTATCCAAAGTCATTGGGTTAGCGAATAAATAAGACAAACAGGCCGCGTCTTCGATTGCGAGGCAACCTCCTTGACCGAGATTCGGAGTGGTCGGATGGGCGGCGTCTCCAATGAGTAGGCATCGCCCTCGGTACCAATTCCTGTTAGGCACGCGATCAATAATGTCGTTTTGAAGTAAGCCTTCAGCCGGTGTCGAGGACAGCAGTTCGGGAACGGGCTCGGCCCAGCAACGAAACTTATCGCATACCCAACTTCGTTTATCTTCAACGCGGAGATTCTGCGGCGCGTTGATAGTTGCCCACCAATACACGCGATGATCGCGTAATGTCGTAATGCCAAAGCGACATCCTCGCCCCCACCATTCGCCCAGGTAACCCGGCTCAATGCTAGAAGGTAGCGTCGTGACTCCACGAAAGCACGTATAGCCAGAATATCGAGGTGGTGACGAACCCAAAACTAGCGATCGGATCTTCGAGTGAATTCCATCCGCCCCGATAACCAAGTCAGAGACTTCGCGATGGCCGTTGGAGAATTCAACTTCTACTTGTTCCCCAGAATCGCGAACGGCTAAAACGTCGTAGCCATATCGTGCTACACCTTTTGGCAAGCAACCCGCGAGTGACTCCACCAACTCGGCTCGGTGCAACATCCCGATAACCGGACGGTACCCTAGCGCTGCCTCCAACTTTGATGCGGGAAACGACGCAGCAACAAGGAAGCCGCTATCGCCGCGAAATTCGCTTCTTCGAAGTGGTTCAATCCGTTCGCGAATAACGGCACCAGCTCCGATCTTGTCGAGTGCACGTAACGCATTGGACCAAAGGCTGATCCCAGCCCCAACCTCGGTCAGCCGAGGCGCGCGCTCGTAGACAACCACTTGCAAGCCAGCTTTATGCAATGCAATTGCTGCGCTAAGTCCCGCAATACCCGAGCCGATAATGACTACTTTCATTGCGGACTACATTTCTGGCCGTCATGACGCGGCATGACAAATGTCGTGACCGGACCTTAGCCGGCCGTGGAAGTATCGGTGCGTCGTTCAACTTATCAAGGAAATGTCGGCGTAGCTATCGAGGTGGTTTTGATGTGATTCAAGAATATCATCCGAAGTGTCAGTTTGCGATCAGATGGTACCACTGTTGCCTGAACTTCCCCCGTTTCATTCACTTCAGACCGTCTAAGGGTGATTCCCCGATGCCCTGATCGCCGATGCTTGATTCCGAATTCGCTGCCTCGTCATCGACCGAAGCCGCGAAGTAATCGTCGATCGCCGCGCATGACCACAACGACCGATCGGCGATCCCGCCGGCCACGATCGCTCTCTTGGGTCGCGATGTGACACTCGGGTCGATACCGAACGGCTCATCGGATGACGCGTTGCCATCAACGCCTGATGTACCTGTCGCAACCGGCTGCGGGGCAACACCCCACGCGCCGAAGGGGGCATTTCCAATAGCCGCTGCCTCGAAGCTTGGCCTGGTATCGGGTTCAGTCGCTGCCTGGATGATTGGCTGGGTATCGGACACGGTCGCTTCGACGCTCAAGGCCCCGTCAAATTCCCCTTCACCGGAGGCGGCCCTTCGCCCCAACCAGTTGATGACCAACAGCGCGTCGAGCGGCGTCGCGTTCCCGTCACCGGTCACATCGGGATAAAGGTGCCCACTCAGGTCGCTCCCAGCGATCGGGTTGGGGATGACCGGACCGCCAAGGATCCGGCTGATCATGTTCAGCGAGATCAGCGCGTCGAGCGGTTCGACCTTCGCGTCGCGGTTGACGTCGAGCGCGTTCAGCGGGTTTTGGAACGGCTTCGTATTGACGATCTCGATCTGCACCGAGACGGTCACGAGCACATGCACGAAGGTGACACCGTCAAAGACGGGGCGTTCGACACGCCATCCCGCTCCGAGGGTGATGACGTCATCGGCGTCATGGACCAGACGCAGCGGGCGTCCGACCGGCCCGATCGCATCAACCGAAGTCGGGTCGAGGGCCACCCGATTCGAACCGGTCCCACGCAGATCGATCGCCGCCAACCCACGTGGCACGTCGGGGGTCGAGCGTGTCAAATCGATGACACGCCCTTGCGTTACCAGTCGCAACGTGTCGGACCCGCCGCCGGTGTCGTAGGAATAGTTCCCCGCGTAATCGCCCAGTTCGAGCACATCATCCGACGGCCCGCCGACGATGGCGACGCTGCCGACCGACCCGACCGGGGCCGCGAAGAGGTCACGTCCTTCACCGCGAACGACGACCCGTTGATCGATCATCGCCAATCGGAACAGGCCACTCTCAGGCATGTCGATCCGGACATCCCGTTTCGCTTGGCCGCGACCGTCTTCGACGACAAACAAATAGTCCTCGACCTCGCCGCTGTCCGCTTCGCCGGTGGCCGACAGCCCCCCCTCGATGCTTAACCGGAACCGCGCCGCGGTCCGGCCGAATCGCGATGCGGCCGGGATGTTGAACGGAAGGACGTTCAATCCCGTCGTGACACCCACCGACACCAAGAGTTGTTCCCCCAAGTCGTCCCAATCGCCGTCGCGGTTCAAATCGATCCACGCATCGAGCCGTCCGTTGCCGCTGGTGAATACCGTGAAGGTCGACGTCGTCACCGCGTCCGCGCCGATCAGCGTCGTGATCAGCCGCACGCCGTTGTCCCCTTCGTCACCCTCGGCGTCGGTATCGGGGAGGCCATCGACGTGAACCCCGATCGCGTCGCCCAAGAAAAGCGAGCCGACGCGGTGCCGCGCGCCGTTTTCTGCGATCGTCACGGGGTAAGGGAGCGGCGCGTCGCCGTAATCGTGGTCACGGCTTGCCGACCCCAAGCCGACATTCCCGGCCAAGTCGAACCCGTTGCAGTAAAAACGATAACGTCGCCCGGCGACGCCAACGAAGTCGGCTTCCTCGAGCGTCGTGTCATCGAGCCACAGCGTGTAAGGGCCGTCATTTTCGCTGACGTAGAGGTCATACCTCGCGACCCCCGATCCCCCATCGCCGTCGCTGCCACGCCATTTCACCCGATACCGCCCGCCGAGCTCGGTGATCTCGGTCACCGCCACATCGGGGGCCGTCACGTCGACGATGTTGAACACCTTCGGCGTTTCGATCGCCACGCCACCATCGATGATGACGCTGGCGATCGCGTCGATCCGTGTCCCGGTCGCCACCCCCGCGCGCAGCCGGACCGAATAGCTGACGAAGCCCCCACCGCCGACCGCCAACGCGTCGGCCGGCAAAAAACCGGTCTCCCGATCGGTCGGCACGTCGCCCGTCACCGGGTCGATCGCCGTGAACGACCAGCGGATGATCCCGGTGACGATATCGATCGCCGCGAAGACATCGACGAAGATCCCCAAATGGACGCGCAGGTCGAGCCGCGTCGCATATTCGGCCCGATCCTCGGGGACCTCGAAAAGCTCACCGCCGAAGCCGAAGCTTCCCAACCGGAGCGAGCTCGCATCGAGGCTCGCGTCGAGCTGCTGTGTGATCTCCGCCACCTGGACCGGTGCCTTGACGATTGTCGCGTCATTGCCGAATCGGATCGTGTAGGCGAGCGGTGCGAAACCGCCAACCCATCGCCCATCGCCAACCCCCTCGGGCCCGACGATCGCGCTGAGCGCTTCGGCCCGGGGATCGATCACCTTCGGCGCATAGGTCGCGACGGCGGGGACGAATTCGCCACCGCCGATCATCCCGGCACGATCGAACAGCAGCCCGCCCCCGCCCAGTTCATGCCACCCGAATCCGCCCGATGTCGGTGTGACGATCTCGATCCGTCCGAATCGCTCTTGGGTCCGAACGAGCCGCCCGAGCGCGTCATGAAACAACACTCGCGTCCCCGTCGATTCGATCACATCGATCCGGCCGCCTACGCCATAGCGATACCGAACCACATTCGCACCGCCTCGCGACGACATCGCCAGCCGTCCCTCTTCGTCATAGCTGAAGAGCGTCGCTTCGGTCCCGATCGTGATCGACGTCAACGTCCCCAAAAGCTGAGCCGTGCCGGTGAGCTGATACGCGTAGGTCGTCGTCACACCCCCAGGAGTCGTGGCCGACAACAACCGCTCGCCGCTGGCGTCATAGGCGTATCGGGTGACTCGCCCCGCGCCGTCGCGGAGTTCGATCGGCCTCCCTGACGCGCCATACGTGATCGTCAGCAATTCGCCCGAGCTGTGTGTCAACGTCACCAATCGCCCCATCACGAACCCGGCGGTGACCCGATGCCCGCTGACCTCCTCGATCCATTCGATCCTGCCGTCGAATCGGAAGCCGGTGATCCTCCCCGAGGTTTCTCGCAACCGCCAAAAGCCGTCGGTCAAAGTCAATTCGGCCGTCTCGCCGAATCGGCCGATGAAACGTCCCGGCGTGACCGCATCGGGCATGAAGAAACGCCCCGCCCCACCCATCCCCAAAATCCTTACCATCCCGTCGGCCGATCGTTCCAGCTGCGCGTCCCAGCTCGATACCCACCCTCGGCCAAACAGCCCGACGCCATAGCGATCTGCAAGCGTCACCCCGAAGGTGCGGTCGAGCCCCAGCGGCAATCCGGGCAACCCCACATAACCATCGACCATCGACGTCAGATGCGGAACCGGCGCGACCGCGTTCATCGCCTGACGCAAGTGGAAGGCCCACAACGTCTGCAAGTCGCTGACGCGCTCTCCGATCAGGCTCAGTGCGATCGCCGTTTCGTTGAGCAGCACGACATATTCGCCCCAGGTCGTGATCGACGCGGTGAGGTTCTCGAAAATCGGGCCCCACGCTTCGACCGGGATCGTCGCGGGGCGGAGCGAATCGCGAAGCGACCCCCAATCGATCGGCGTCGTGTCTTCGGAGCTGATCACCCGCATGTCGACCGCCGATTCGCTATCCCCTGCCGAAAGGTAGAAGTGAAACGCCCCGCTCTCGCCCGGCGCATAGACTCCCGCCGGCCCTTCGCTGGCGATCCCCAGGAATTGATACGATTCCAACGTGGTCGCCGTGGGTGAAATCCCCAACAGCGTTCCGGCTTGCCGCGACCGCAGCGTGACCAACGGGGCGTAGCCATTCGCGGTGCTCGTGTTGGCGATCCGGACCGCGAAGGGGTTCACCCCGTCGCCACGCACCCGATCGGAAGCTTCGAAACGGACCGAAATCCGGCCCTGATTGCGGCCATTGGGGATCACGTTGACCGAGCTCGGTACCAAGACGCTTCCGCCGGCAGGGTCGACGACCCGCAAGTCGTACCGACCCGCTTCGAAACCTTCCAACACGCCGAACGCCGGCAGGTCGAAGGTCGCGTACAGGGTCGAACCGTCGACAAGGTGGTGGCCCGTCGCCGCGATCACAAGTCCTCCGCGAACCAGTTCGACCGTGGTCAGCCCCGTGAACTTTGCCCCGATGATCTTGAGCGTGTTTCGCGACGAAAGGTCTTCTCCGGGCCTGCGATCGACGACCCATCTCCTGTTCGTCGCCCCGATGTCACCGAAATCGCTATCCAGCACCGTGTAGCCAACCGTGCGGGCGGTGATGCGATAATCGCGCGGCACCGACCCCAAGCCGGTCCCTTGTGCCATGACGTAATAACTCCCGGCGCGGGTCACCGGGATCACGATCCGT
>JBEIRZ010000417.1:0-3892 GCA_040375695.1 Planctomycetaceae bacterium | reverse complement strand
TCCCCCGGCGTCAGCACCCCCAACTCCTTGCCATCGCGCGTATATCGGTAGGCATGCCGCCAACCGTCCTGCTCGCTGATGACGACAAATTCCTGGCCCCCCTTGATCCACACCAGCCCCGAGTTCTTACCCTGACTCGACTCGACCCACGCCTCGTTAGACTCCATGAAAATTTTCCTGACTTCGCCACCGATACCGACCAACAAAAAATCTCGCCGATCACGGAACCGACTGAACCGCTCCACCAGCACCTCATCCGAACTCCCTGCCCACTCGACCTGCCCCAAGTACATCCCCGCTTCGGGAGACTCGAGTGCCAGCCAAGTCAATTCCCCGCCGTCTTTGTTAACGACCCCGACCCGCAACTTCTCGATCTCACCACCGACGCGGGCAAATCGATCCTGCCGGACTTCGGGATATGAGGGGTCGCCAGCAACCAAGACCGATCGCAGCTTCACGCCGCTAAAGTCCGCCTCGACGAACAGCACCTTCGAACCATCGGAACTCCAAGCCGGATTACGATACTCGACCTCACGCCCCTCCGGCGACGACACGAGCACGACCTCGGTTCCGTTTGTTGTATCAACGGCAGCGAGCTTACTGTCACGGGCCTCAAGCTTGAACTCGCCGTCGACAGAATCACCCTTACCGTTCAATGGGCCTGTTATTTCGCTTTCGGTCGCTTCCCGGCGCTCACCCGTCTTCGCGTCGTAAAACCACTTAGCCTCCTTGCCCGAAGCCGAATCCACTTCGCCAACCAAAAACCCCGAACCGTCACGCAGCCAGTCCGGCCGAAAACCCTTGGCCCGAAACTCGCCACGCTCATAGATCGCCTTTAGCCTCGACTCGGCCTTGCTTTGCCAAGTCGACTCGCGATCCGTCTCTGCACCCAACTCCCTCGCCGCGACAACCACGCAAAACAACACGATCAAGCGAAGCATCGGTACCGTCCGCATCGGCATAAGGATCTTGCGAATCATTGGTCGAAACCTAGTCATAGTTGTCTTCGGAAAAAAATAAGCCTCACGCGCAAAGCATCGACCTTGCTCAGGTCGCAATTCACTGTCGCTCGCCACGCTAGCGGATCGCCCCAACATCCTGGTGCGCATCTTAACACGCCCCTCTGGCATTGATGGTTTGCAAATCACAAACCGTTCGATCGCCGTTCGGGGTCGTACCCGGTTTTCGGTTTTCAATTCCTTACGCGAAAACCGGTAAGCACCCCAGGTGCGTTAACCAGCCAGGTCGTTCCGCTCAGCAAGCTTACCTCGATTGCCGCCCTCTTAAGGTCACACGGTCCGCACGTTATTCCGCTAGCTCAAACGTCACCGTGACACTCGCCCCGATCCCTAACATCCCCAGCGCCACGCTCTCCGTAATCTCCCCTCCACCCCCAACATCGCTGATCGCATTGACCACTTGCTGACTCATCCCTGAAGATCGCCCTCCACCCCAGCCACCATACCAACCCGAACGGGTGTAATTTTCGCTGATCTGAATCGGCTTCCCGATCTTCTGACCCAAGACCGCCGACATCTTTTCTCCCTTCTCTTTCGCCGCCTTGAGCGCTAATTCCCGCGCCTGCTCCCGATACTTTTTGAACTCCGTCGTCTGATAATCGATCCCATTGATGCGACTGATCCCGGCCTGCAAGACGCTCGTGATCAATCGGTCCAATTGCTCCACATCGGACAACGTCACCATCAACGTGTTGACGACAAAGTACCCGATAAAATTTTCTCGGTCGTACCCGTCTTTCCAGCGTGGTTCGATCGATAGGTAATCGGTCTGGATATGCTTCTCCTGCACCCCGCACTCCTTAGCGATCTCCACCGCTTTCTTCATCAATTCGCCGTTCTTCTGCTTGGCAACGACCACATCGGCGTCCGACGTATCGATCCCCAGCACCAGAACGATCTTGTCTGGCTTGACATTGACCGTCGCTTCCCCAGTGACGGTGATCTTTGCCTGATCACCAATGCCAGTTGGCTGCTGCGACAACGCCACACCTGCCAAAGCCAGCCACAACACCGTACCCATCATCACCGTTTTCATAGGATCCTCGCTAATCGTCGAAAAGTCTTAGAACTCAACGGGCCGTAACGAACCACGAATTATCGTCATTCCCATCCGGCCACACCCACAGCCATTCAGCGCCTCACCCCTCAGCCCTCACCGCCAGGGCGGAACCAACCGCACCAAAGCGCCAACAATCGCTGCGAACAACATCGCGACAGGCACCCCGAACGCAGCACCGAGCATAACGCCTCGAATCGCCCACTCGCTACTTCCCGGTACCGCCTGCTCCGCGGCAGCCACCGCGAAATAACCCCCGATCATCCCCCCCAAGAATCCCCCAATCAGACGCGGCAGCCAATGGCCGTGACGACGCAACGCCAGACCAAGTACAGCTCCGATCAACGCACCAATCCACGAACCCCGCGTCCCCACCACCGCCCCCCAAGAGGCCACCCCAACAAGGACTACCGCAACGATCGCTACTAGGGTCGCGGCCACCGCCAACATCACGCTACACAGCACGCAAGCCCGCTTCTTCGCTTTTGATGCTGAGGTCGGGGGTTGTGAATCCGGGCTTGAATTCGTCATAGACATTTCTCCGATAAGCTTACCGACAGCAAAACGCCAACGACCCACGACGCGATCACCCCCCCTCGCGTCGGCCTTGCCCAATCATCTCCGCCCCCGGAAGGCGAAAGCCAGTTCGGATATTGGTTCATCTATGCCTCATCAACAGCGACACCACTTTGCAACCAACCGCGTTAATATACACATCCGCTAATCATTTTACCCCTCACCGAATCCCCCCGTCAGGTAAGCCGGCCTAGAACCACATCGTGTTTCGTTTATCCCGTGTAATTCGATACAACCTTCTTTCCATGGACCTCTTGAACGTCACTCGATCCCTTTGCCCAAGCCAAAAGGTCCTCTCCGCGATCCACGCCCTACAGCTTGTTGATGGATTCCGTGTGCGTCAGCGAATCTGGATCGTCGTTAATCAATAAACCATTCGAAAACTTGTCCAGGATCCAGCGTCGCGAGTTTCCACACGCTAAAAGCCAGCAGCGCGTTAGCAACTACGATCATCACCCTTCCGAAGCGACGCTTGCGCAGTGATCGAATCGGACAGAGGATCGCCAAAGCCAAACCGCTGACACTCATTGGCGGCAAGAGGACGACCAAGATCAAAACGATGTTGTAAACATAACCCATGGCCCACCCGACTTCTTTAGGGTCATCAACACTCGGTCGCGGCCGATGACCGAGCAGAAACCATGCGACGATCCAGTAAAGGTAAACGGAGAAAGTCGCGATCACCGGATAGAAGAACACCAGGCTCCAACCGAACGCGCCGACTCGGATACCAGCAGACTCGTCCTCGTGCCCCGGATCATCGACCGATGAAGCTTCGTAGGGGTTGATGGCACACCTCAAGGATTCGCTAGGAACGAACGCCGCCACCGGGGACCGTTGAATGGGACGGGCCGTTAAATGGGACGGGCCGTTAAATGGGACGGGGGGCTTTTTCTCGGATTTGACGTTTCGACCTACGGTAGATTCGAATCGGTTGCATCTCTTCGAATGGCGTCACGGCGGAGAGCCCCCAGTCCCAGTCAAGCAACGGTGATTCAACTTCGCTCCCGATCGGCAACCCGGATGGCTCGCATCACCCACTTGCCTTCGGGCCCTTGTGCGAGGTAGGGCGGCGCCACTCATCCGTTTCGAAAACGCGCTGCAGCGCGGACGTGTCAATCGAATCGATAAGAACTACGGAAGGAATGATCCCTCGATCATAACCCCAGATCGGACTTATACGATTCTTCGAGAAACGGAATGAACAACGGTATTTGGCGACCATCCTCCAGCCATAACG
>JBEIRZ010000548.1:0-2475 GCA_040375695.1 Planctomycetaceae bacterium | reverse complement strand
CCGCCCAGGGATCGGGGTTGGTCCTGGAAGGGGGTGAGGATGGCAGGGAAGGTTCGGGATCGGAAGTTGGCGGGCGGAAGGGTTCCAAACGCCTCAAAAAGCGAAAGCGTGGCGGGAAGAAAGGGGAGCGTAGTGTTGCAGCAGGGGCAGGCTCAGCAGCAAGCTTAGAAGCGGCAGGCTCCAAACAACTTGAGAACCGTGAAATCAGCGGCGAGGGCGTCGAGGCGAGGACAAACGCCTCGGGCGTGGAAGTGGCTGCGGACGGGGTTGGTTCGGCGTCCGGAACGGACGGGGTTGCCTCGGAGTACGAAACGGAAGGGGGACTGATTGGCGAATTGGCACGAGCGGGGAGGGCGGGTGACGGCATGGAGGGTGAGGGTGAGACCGGATCGCCGCGGCCGCCGGAGGATTGGCAATCGCCGCCTTGGTCAGATGTAGCGAAGAAGATCGTGAAAGGGGCAGAGAAGCGGGGCCTTGATCGGCTCTTTCGCGATTGGGGCGACGGCGGCAAACGCGGGGGATGGACGCCGCTAGTTGCCGGGCTCGCGGTGGCGTTGGGTGAGCCTCTAAGAAGCAGCCAAGTGCAATTGGCAAAGTTGGCGACCGGGAGCAAAGGTCGCGCGGCGATGGACGACCCTTGGTCGGCACTGGTGGATATGGAATTGGCGGAGCTGGTGGCGCTGGCTTCCCCTGGGGAATTGAGGCTCGGCGGATTAGCAGAAGGTTTATTGTGGGCGTATGCGTTACCAGCGTTGATCGCGGAGCTTCGTGAGAACGATTGGAAGCAGCTCTGTCAGGGGCTGGACCGTTTGGCGCGTCAGGGGCTGGCGGTGGCAGAGCCCCTCTCGACCGAACGGTTGTTGGCGGGCGAATTGGCGATCGTCCTGCGGTTGAGGCTGGGTGATTTGGCGAGCGACACGTTGGCCAACCAGGGGGCGGACCAATTCGAAGCTTGGCTGGACGCGGGTGATGAGGCGGTCGATGCGACGATCGCGGGTGGGGGGCTGCGGGCGCGGTTAACCCTGGCGACGGTGTTGCGCCAAGCGGCGATCATCAAAGGGGTGCTGGGTCGTAAGGTCGGCAAGCGTCGTCTGGACGCGGCGGTCGATTTGGCGACTTGGATCTTGGCCCTTACCCGGCGAGACGGGACGGCCGTTTTCTCGACCCTCGGTCCCGCCGATTGCAAGGAAGACACCGCCGCGGGGAGCCTGTTCGAAGCGATCCGTCACATGGCACCCAAGTCCTTGGTCGCGGCGATCAATGCCTCGTCGAGCCGTGGGCACAAAGGGAACCTCACCTGGTCGGTGGGTTTGCCGGAGTCACTTTGGCACAGCGAACCGGCAAAGTTGGCGGCGCTACTGCCCGAATGGGACGTGCGACGCGCGAGGGTCTTCGTCGATTACGCCCAGGACCGTTTCAAGATCGAGATCGATCACGGGAAGGGGATCGCGCTATTGGGGAATTGGCGATTGACGGTCGAAGGTGATGGGATCAAGCAGCGGCCGCTGGGGGGCTGGGTCTGCAATTGTGAATACAGCGACGACGATGTGCATTACTTGGAGTTCGAACAGCAGTGGACAGGGAGGCTCAAGGTCCAGCGTCAGGTGTTGCTGGTGCGTGAGGATCGCTGCGTGTTGCTCGCCGACGCCGTGCTGCGGGACGAGGCCTTCCCGAGTTGTCAGATCGATTATGCCTCGGTGATCACCGCACACGAAATGATGACGATCCAGCCGGAAGACGATACGAACGAGCATTGGCTGATCGACCCACAAGGCCGCAAGCGGGCGATGATGCTGTCGCTGCAAACCAGCGAATGGCGTGTCGGCAAGTCGGCGGTCAAGATCGCAGTGACCGGAAGCAACGAGGTGCGGTTGCAGGCGAAGAGCCAGCCGCCGAGCGACAACGGGGGCGGCATTTATGCGCCGCTATGGCTCGATTTCCAGCAGCGTCGTTTCGAACGGCCGAGGACCTATCGCCAATTGACCGTCGGCGACGAGTTGCGGATCGTCGACCCGGACGAGGCGTTGGCTTATCGCATCCAGCTCGGTTCGGAACATTGGGTCGTTTACCGCACGCTGCGAGGACACAGGCCGCGGACGTTCTTGGGCAAGCACCTGATCGCCGATTTCCACTGTGGCCGGTTCTCGCCAGGGGAAGGGATCATCGACGACCTAGTCACGATCACCAGCCACGATCAAGATGACGAGGACGAAGACGAGGACGAAACGGGCGGCGAGAGCCGCGGCGAAGCGTCCGGCGAAGCGTCCGGCTACGAGGAAGAATGATCCCTCGCGGCTTCATGGTTCAGGCGGGAACGTTCAGGCGGGACCGTTCAGGCGGGGACCGTTCAGGCGGGGACCGTTCAGGCGGGGACGTTACTGTCGACCCACGGGCGGGCGAGCAGCCACACCAGGAGCCCTTTTTGGGCATGCATCCGGTTTCCCGCCTGAGGGATCACGTCGCTCTGGGGCCCAT
>JBEIRZ010000040.1:0-23221 GCA_040375695.1 Planctomycetaceae bacterium | reverse complement strand
TATGCCGTCGCGAACCCGTTCGGTGTGGTAACTGGCCAGATCGGTACGTACATATCGTCGGCGACCGATTTGGTCGGGTTGAATTTCGTCGGACTGACAACCGGCCCATCGAACGTTCCGGGGCTGCTCGATTCCAGTGGTAATCCGCTACTTTTCGGTTCGACTTCGTCGCGACTGTATGCGTTCAATACGCTGGGCGAATTGCAGCCGATCTTCGCGGGCGGGGCGACGAGCATTCCGATCGGCGGGGGGCTTTCGGGTATCGAATTCAGCCCGCTCGATTTGAACCTCTGGCACGTGACGAGCCGTCGCGGCAGCGATCCGGGTCACGGCATCGGCATCCGTTACAACGACGTTTCCGACACCCCGGCGCCAAGTCCCGGCGGGACGAGTTTTTACTTCGGCGGCGAATCGACCGATCCGCGATTCCCATTTGCCCCCGGGGATTCCCCGTTCGGTGTCGCACGACAGGACGGCCAACCGGTCGACGGGACATACAACTTCCCGGGTGGCGCTAAGGGGGCCTTGGAAAGCGGTGCCTTTAGCCTCAAAGGTTATTCCTCCGCAGACCAACCGACGCTGTATTTCAATTACTTCCTGGCGACCGATGGTGTCGATGGCCTAATCGTTTCCGACCAATTGGGGACGTTCGGACGTGATCAGGATGCCTTCAGGGTCTATGTCGTCGCCGAGAATGGCGTTCGTTACGAACTGGCGACCAACAATTTGGCGACCGATCCCGCCCCTGGGTATAACGACGAATTCGACGACCCCAGCCTCTCGACAGATCCGGTTTTGTCATCGACTTACGAGGATCAGGGGTCGCTGCAAGTCCAGCGGATGTTTGACAACACCAGCTCATGGCGGCAAGCACGCGTCTCGTTGGCCGACTTTGCGGGCCAAGAGAACCTTCGCCTGCGATTGGAGTTCGCCACCAGCGGTTCGTTCAGCGATGGCTCGTTGGGGATCCGAGCCTTAGCCGCGAACCAACTCGTCGACGGGGCGCAATTCGTCGTCAACGGAGAGACATTCGAGCTTGAGATGGGTGCGACGATACTCGCCCCCGCCGGTTTGACGATCGCGCAGTATTACGCCCAGGATATCGCGAACCCCAACCACCGCGTCACTGTCGTGATCGGGGGTGTGAATTATGTCCTCAACGATGGCGTTCGAAGGGTGAACCCGGGAGAGGTCAATGTCCCCCTCACCCGACCGCTTGCCCAGATGACTTCCGAGGACGTAGCGGCGGTGCTGTCGGCGGCAATTTCGGCCAACGGGATCCCGACGGTTGATGTCCCGTTCAGCTTCACTGCGTCGGGCAACAACGAACTGATCGCGGCTGCTCCCCTTCCGGCTTTCACCGGCAACGTCCGGTTCGCCGGGACGGGTCAACTCACAGCCAACCGAGACGTCGACCTTTATCGGATCGATCTGCCGGCCGGGGCGACGCTGACGGCCTCAATGGCGGCGGGGTCGCTGCCGTTCTTGACCAACGTGCGGATCTTCGACCTCTCCGGAAAGGCGCTGGCGCCTAACGGGGCTTCGGCATCTTACACCGCGACGGCGGCGGAAACCGTGGTCATCGGATTTAGCAGTGGCGCGAACAACGATTACAACCCGAACGTCGCTGGTTCGGGTGGAGTCGGGATCCCCGGCGATTACTCCGCAACGGTCACCGTGACTTCCGACCTGAGGGTTGTCCAGAATTCGGCCCGCTTGCAGATTACCGGCGGGACAACGGTCGCGGCGGGTCCGGACGGCGTTGTGGCGGTCTCTGGTCGTCCCGGGACGATCGGGACTCCGGTTCTGATCGATGCCGACATGACGGCTACCGAAGTGGCGGTCCAGATTCGCGATGTCTTGGCAGATCGGTTTGCGGGTGGTGCGAATACGGCTTACGCGATCACCAAGGACCAAATCAACCTGAACGGCCTTTCGATTCAAGATTCGGGCCCGTTCGCGCTCACGGGTGTTCGATTGGGAGACCGATTCGGTTTCAATGGCCAACAGACGGCACGCGCGAACGCCTTCGAAGGGGTCTTCGTCGATGACTTTATCGTCGGCTTCGCCGAACGCGGCGAGATGGCCTTCAACGCGACGAACAATAGCGCCTTCATCGCTGACCCCAATCCCGCCCCGGGGCAGGCGGCCAGGCCGACCTCGGGAAGCTATCAGCTCGAGATTCGGGATGGCAGCGAGTACATGGCAAGCCTGACAGGCACCACATTCCGCGGCTTCGACACGAACCGCCGACTGGCCGATGGGGTAACGATCACGGCACTTCCGGCAAGCCAGATCGTCGATGGCGCGAAATTCCAAATCACCGATGGCGTGACGACGATCACGTTCGAAATGGACCTAGTCGATGCGGCCGGGAACAGCAACGGGGTCGCCTCGGGTAACGTTCGTGTCCCTTTCCCGGACGCAGCAACCCTGCCGCCCGGAAGTGACGGCAGCCAACAGGTAGCGGCGGCGATCGCTGCAGCGATCAATGGCGACGCGGTCCGATCGCTGATCGATGTCGCCGCGGTCGCTACTGACGGTATCGATAGCCGAGGGAACGCTTCGCTCAACCTCTTCGGTCGTGTCGCGGCCGGAAATTCCGATGGCATTGTCTTGGCCGGTGTCAGCAGCAGCGATCAACGCGGGGACCAAAACCGCGAGCGAAGCGGGCAGGGCGTGCTGATGATCGAAGGCAATCGGATCTCTTACAGCAGCGAATCCGGCCTGCGCGTCACCCGAGATGCCACCTCTGGCGTTCGGGGAGCCGGCGCTACCGTCGGACAAACGCCGACCGTTTTGACTTATCCGCGAAACCTCGTCGAACTGAACACCCAGAACCTGATCCCCGGGATCTTGGCTCAGAGCAACGTGCTGGCGTTCAACACCGTTTCGGGGATGAGCATCGTCGGGCTCGGCCAAAGCACCGTGACGGTACCGCCTGTCGCGTTCGACAAGTTCGTCAATAACACCGTCGTCGGCGGATTGGTACGCGAAGCACTGACACCTGACCCGGCGGAATACTCCGGGGTCTTGTTCCCCGGCGGATCGATTTCGTTCGCCGACGCCGTTACCTCGTTCGTGCCCGGGAGCGGTGTGTCGCTCGGCTTCGATAACGCACAGCGGGCCCTGGGCCCGCCGGAGCGAGTCGGCCGCGGTGCCGAACCGACCGACGGTTCGGTAACAACGTCCTTGGGCCGAGGTGGTGTCTTGACGCTGGCGTTTACCGACAATTATCTGACCGGCAGTGGCGACGCCCGACCCGATCTTGTCATTTACGAAGTGGGTGAGATCGAATCGGTTAGGGTGGAACTGAGCCGGGACGGGGTCACGTTCCTTAACGTCGGTGTCGTTGGCGGGATCAACAATACCGTCGATATCGATGCGTTCGGCTTTGGCGTCCAGGACCGTTTCGGATTCGTCCGGGTAACCGACCTCCGCCAGGGGACATTGACGACCGGGCCGGTCGGTGCCGATATCGATGCCATCGGTGCGATCACCACAGTGCCTCGCGACCTGTATGTCCCGGATGGTATCGGTATCGAAGTCAGGCAGAACGCGGCCCCGACATTGCTCAACAACGTCGTGGCTAACAACGCGACCGGCCTGAGTGTCGATTCGACGAGCTCGCGAACAGTCGTTGGCAGCTCGACCTTCTATCGGAACTCGGTCAACTCGAATAACCCCCAAGCAAACCCGCTGGGGCTATTCGGCCAGGTCCTTAATGACTCGATCGACCTCTTCGTCAATCCTCTAAGCCTGTCGTTCACCCCGCGGGTTGGCGTTCCGATCATCGACAGTTCGATCGATTCGCTGGAAGAACGCGTGTCGATGACGACAGTCAAGAATGCGATCGGCGTCCCGCCGTCACCGATCATCGCCCCGAGATTCGATGTCAACGGCCAATTGCGGGTTGACGACCCCACCGTCGCCTCTCCGATCGGGATCGGCGAATCGGTCTTTAAAGATCGCGGGGGAGAAGAACGCGCCGACCTCGTCGGTCCACGCGCGATCCTGATCTCGCCCCGGGCCGACGAGCTGGGTGGTGATTCCGGCCAAGCGCAGACGTCCGGGACAATCTTCGATTCGTTCGACATCCAACTGATCGACGGGATTGGGCCAGTCGACCCGACCCCCGGATCCGGAATCGACGATACGAGCATCGATTCTGCAGGGGTGCTTTTGACCAAGGACGGCGTGCCACTGGTCGAAGGGCGTGATTATCGATTCGGTTACGACGCTTCGAGCAACACGATCCGGCTGACACCGATCGCAGGGATCTGGGAAGACGATTCGGTCTATGTCGTTCGGCTTCTCGACTCGACCGATTCGGTGCTGCGATTCGGGGCCGGCGTCGATCTTGACGACGCGACGACGACGACACTGCTCACCTTGGATAACAAACTGGTGACGCTCGAAGTCGAGACAGGGATCACGGTCAACGTCGACCTGCGGCCGGCTTTTGGCGCCTTCGATGGCCTTGGCCTGAGGGTCTTCGATGGAACGTTCGAATTGAGTTTCGAATTGGACAGTAACGGCGTCACGGGAACGGGAACGATCCCTGTCGTCCTTCCGGCAACATCGAACTCGGATCAGGTGACGGCGGCCTTGGCAGCGGCGATCAACGCCACAGCGCTCAATGTCGAAGCCAGGGTGGTCGGATCGCAACTCCAACTCCTTGGCCCGTCTTCGCTGACCGCGGCGACGCCGCTGGCCCCGACGCCACAGGTCTTCACGTCGACGGGTCGGGTGGGGACGAGCGTCGGATTCGGGATCGGCATACCGAGCGACAACGGTCAACTCGCGTCGAGCGTTGTCGACGGGCAGACGTTCCGCATCCTTCGTGGGGCATCGTTGGTCCGAACGTTCGAGCTCGATTTCGGAAACGGGACCACGACCGCTGGCGCGATCCCGGTACTGATTGGGGTCAACCCCTCGCTCGAATCCATAGCCAACGCTTTGGTTCGCGCGATCGGTGGCGCCGGGCTCGGCTTGGAACCGGCAAATGCGGGTCAGGGCCGCGTGACGCTCGGCGGCGATGCGAACTATGCCCTCGATCTGACGAACACAACGCTGTTCCAAATCGGGATCGCAGGCCAACCGGCAACGATCCCGGTGGTGGTCCCGATCGATGCGACTTCCGAAGAGGTGGCCTCGATTTATGGCAACGCGATTGTGGCCGCCGGCATTGCGGGCATTTCCTTCCAAACCGTTGGCGATCGGCTCGTCTTGGATGGCGTCGCCGGCGTTTCTGGCGTCGGATCGATTGACTCCGTCGTGATCCGCGACCGCGTCGGCAACCTGATGCAAAGCAACCGCGAAGGTGGGATCACCGAACTGACGATCTTCGTCGGCGGCGGGTTCAACTTCGGCAACGCCCCGGCCTCCTACGGGACGCTCTTGGCAGACAACGGCGCCCGACACCGTGTCGACGAAACGTTCTCGCTCGGCCCGACCGTCAAGCCGAGCGCTGATGCGGTGATCCCGGGAGGTTCATCAAACGACGGGGTGCTGCAGGTAGGGACAGCCTCGACCGGGTTCCCGGCACAGTTCACGATCGACGTCAGGGCGGATGGCCGACCCTTCTATGTCGACGCATGGATCGACTGGAACCGTAACGGCACGTTTGAAGGAAGCGAAGTCACTCGGTTCAAGGCGACGAATGCCTCCGGAAGTTTTGCGATCCTAGGGGTCGGGGTCAACACGATCTCGCTCAACGTCCCTCCAGGAACACCCTCCGGCACGACTTGGGGTAGGTTCCGCCTGAGCGAGACGAGCGGCTTGGGGGCAACCGGCCAAGCGGAAAGCGGCGAAGTCGAAGACATCGCGATCCTCGTTCAATCAAACCCCTACCAGAATCCCCTCGATCCCTACGACGTGAACAAGACCGGAATCGTCACGCCGCTGGATTCGCTCAACATCCTGAACCTCCTGTCGGCCTACACCGCGAGCGGTGGGGTTCCCCCGATCCCATTGAACCCACCCCCGGCTTCGCTACCTGACCTGACGAGCGGGAGGTTCCTCCCGGACGTCAACGGCAACGGTTTCGTCGAACCGCTCGACGCCTTGTTGGTACTCAACGAGATCGCCCGACGCCGCGGTGAGGCAGAAGGGGAATCAGGGACTCAGCCCGGCCTAGCAGAAGCCTTCTTCCCCGTGGCCGAAGGATTACTGGCATCGCCCCTCACTTTCGTGACGCAACAGGATGGCCAAGACCGGCAAGGCTCGAAGTTCGCGGCTACCGAAGAGATGGCCTCGAACTTGGCACCGTCGATCCGAACCAAATCGGCCGTCGGTTCCGTCTTCGATTCGCCGGAGGTGATCGGCCTCGACGAGATCTTGGATGAGATCGCCATCGGGAGACCCGAAGCGGCCTCATCGGAATCGGTCGACGCCGTCTTCAGCGGGTTAGGATTGGGGCTGTAACCGCCAAGGTGCACCCTCCCCAATCGTATCGGTCACCCGGCACCCCGCCCCGATTCGGGTGGGGTTGGCCGGGCCCCGATGGGATGATCGTCAAACGCCTTCCGGGGTTTCCGATACCTTGTTCGCCCTTATCTTCGTGATCTCGGAGACCCGAGGGAAGATAAGTCGAGTTTTCGCCACGCAATCGCGGTTTTTCGGGAATGATCTTTAGGGCTGCCGCATCAAAGTGGGGAAATCGTTCGATTCGGTCGATTTTAAAAGTATCTGGCGACCTGATCCTTTCCGTTGCAGTTCGTTCACTCAACCCGCCGGGTGTTCGAGATGAGCCGATCACTTGACGAGCGACGCCGTAGCGACCGGCCGAATCGGTTTCGGCGACGGTTGACGCTGGAGTCGTTGGAGCATCGCCACTTATTCGCGGCAATGCCGCTGGGGGCGGCCCCTGCCGACACCGCCGAGTTTATGCTCGGAAGGGTCGCCGTCGTTCCAGTGTTGTTGGAAAGCAACGGAAAAATCGACGCGAACACGGAAAACTGGACCCCGGCACTCATCGAAGAGGCGATCACGAAAGTTCGCATCGGGGTGAACTGGTGGTCGGAAACGCTCGACCGACTCGGCACCAAACACGCGCTGGAATTTGTTGTCGATGAGACGTTCGCGAGGAACCCGGTATCGACGGATTACGAGCCGATTTCTCGACTCAGCCAACAACAGGAACTCTACGTCGGAAGCTTCCTCGAAACTCAAAACTTGGGCAGCGTTAATGGCATCGAGTCGGCGATTCGTGCCTTCAACCATCGGGCGAGAGAAAAGCACAATGCCGATTGGGCGTTCACCATCTTCATGGTGAACTCAACGAATGACGACGACGGCCAATTCGCATCCGGAAGCGAGTTCACGTTCGCTTTCGCCTTTGCGGGAGGGATGTACATCGTAACGCCGTCAACGAGGCCCGCTAGCACCATCGCTCACGAGACAGGGCACATCTTCTGGGCTCGAGACGAGTACCCTGGGGCGGGCTCCTGGACCGACCGCCGTGGGTATTACAACGCCCAAAACCTCAATGCCGCGAACAATCCCACGACAGGATTCATCCAGCAAGCGAGCATCATGAGTGGCGGAATGTCTCTGTCGGCGTCATTTAGTAATTACACCCTACCACCTTCGACACAGGCGATGATCGGCTGGCAGGATAGCGATGGGGACGGCATTTTTGATGTCTCGGACGTACCGCTGAATCTTGAAGGGACCGGATGGTACGATCGGGCGGCGGGGAAATTCCATTTTCGCGGGTCCGCCAGAGCCGTAGCCCTGCCGAACCGCAACAGTTCGGGGTTGCAAAATGACATTACCCTGAATCGCGTCGATCGGCTCGAGTATCGCTTGGATGGTGGGCTCTGGCAAACCGCAGCGACGCTCGGTTTTCAAAGTGGGGATGTCGATATCTCATTTCCGGTCAGCCCCTATTCCAAAATCGAAATGCGGGCGATTGACGATCGTTTGGGGATCGCGAGCAGCATCGTCGCGGCCGATCAGGGGGTGCCATTGCTAGCGGGTGCGACGCTGGGTGGGGGAACATTCCTGGTAGGTGCGAGCGAAGGAGAAACGACCCCGTCGCCTCAAGCTTTGGCCGGGGTTACGGTCCGATTGACCCGCGTGGATGGGCCGGCCCCGCTATCGGGAGCAATTGACCCCAACGATTTCACACTTTCCAATCCGCCGGCCGCCAGCCAGGTGACCCTGAGGGCGATGGGGATCGGCGTGGCCAGCAACAGGGTCGGTTCGATTTTCCAGCAAGGCGTCTCAGGGCCACGCGCCTTCGGTTTCATCGATCAGATGTCCGGAACTTGGAGATCGACCTGGGGCAACGAACGCGTCCTAGATATCAGTTTCGCATCACCGGTCGGGCGAGTCTCTTTGCAAGCGATCGGCGTCCTGGATGTGCCGAGTTATGGCAGGATGGAAGCCTTTGACGCGAATGGGAAATCCTTGGGACGGGTGACGAGCTCGGGCCTCACGCGGGGGAAATCGGAGACCGTTTCGATCAAGGACCCGGGTGGCCAAATCGCTAAAGTCAGGGCTTATGGCCATGCCAACACCACCATCGCCTTTGGCGAGCTCGCTTATGGCGTCCCGACCGAGGTCGTCTCAGGGGACAATGGGGTATTCGATTTCTCGGGTTTGCCGAGCGGGGACTATCGTGTCGATTTGACACCCGCAAACTGGATCTATCGCCCCCAGCAAAATGGCCAGGTGATCCCCCTGCGCGACGGCGTTACCCGAACCGTTGTGGCAGAGTTCGCCCGAGCCCTCAGCCCTTGGACCAACCCTCGGGATCGTTTTGACGTCTCGAACAGCGGTTCCGTCGAGGGGCTCGACGCGCTGCTGATCTTGAACGATCTGGCACGCAAAGGTGAGCGGATCTTGCAAGATCCGCACAGCATCACGACCTACTTCGATACCAATGACGACGGCCGAATCCAACCGCTCGACGCGCTGCTGGTAATCAACGAAATGGCCCGCCGGCAGCGGACGCCAGGAAGCGGTGAAGCGGCAACGGCCGGCAAAGCGGGAACCCCTGCAGACGCCGCCGATCAGTTCTTTTCCGGCTTTGGAGTCGCTGGGGAGGAAGATCAGGAACAACCGGTGAATCTTCCCGCAGGCGGGTATCCTGTGGATTTCGGGCAACTGTTCTAACGGCGGATCTCGACTAAACTGAAGCTTGACAACGACTTACGCCAACAGGCGGCTGGCAAAACCTTCACCCCACGCTCCTTTTTTCGCTTTTCGTCGATCCTGGTGGGAACCTTTCGCCATCCGTCGGCGTCGTAAAAAGAGCTTTTCTTCCACCCCACATTTCCGATCAGGCAAGCTGCGTTGATTACACGCACCCCACTGCTAATATGGGAAAATTACTGGTGTTTGGGGGCTTTTCGGTTCGATTGTAGGGCAGAGAGTCCGATCAACGGTCAATCAGGTTTCGACCCTCGCGGTCGCTCATACATTTGAGACAGGCGATGAAACAGCTAGCCAACTTAATGGGACGTCGTGGGGGTGACAGGTCGCGCACGACGGGGCGTCGTTCTCTAAGGTCAGAGGTGCTGGAGAAGCGTCAGCTTATGGCTGCGGACTTCGCACCAGCCCACAACTACGCGATCCCCGAGGATGTCAACGGCGACTGGAAAATCTCGCCTTTGGACGCGTTGATCGTCCTCAATCACATCAGCAGGGAGGGGGCGCAGTCAGAAATGACCGATGTCCTGCCCGGACAGCTCGACCACTTTTACGACGTCAGCGGGACGAACGACATCAACCCCCTCGACGCGCTCCAAGTCCTGAATCGACTTTCCACCGGTGAAGGGGTGGGCGAACTTCTCAAGCTTGAGGTTAACGCCCGCACGGCGGCAGATGGTGCGTTTAGCGCAACCGCCTTCAACACGACTTCTCGACAATTGACGATCGGTGTCGGCGAAATCTTCAATTTGGAAGTCCTCTATCGCGACCTCCGAACCCCTGTCAATCGGATTGGGGCGTTCGCGATTTATGCCGACCTGCTCTACGACGCCGCCAACGCGAACAACCTTCAACCCGTATTGACGGAAACACAGTTTCTTGAGCTTTCGGCGAACCTGATCGATGCGAGCACCGGGACGATCGATTTCACCTACCCGAACGCCACCTCGGTCGTTTCGGTACCGTTCGACGACTTTGCCCTAAATCAGGCAGGGTCGATCCAAGGTGCGATCCAATCGCTCGGTTATTCCAACGTTTCGGTACAGGCTTTAGGAAGGAGCTCGACCGATCCGTTCCGATACCTGATCCGCTACAACGACTTTGCCCTTGCCGACCAGGACCTTCCGAACCTGATCGTGACGCCACGGTTGGATTTGGCGGTGACCTCGACCGTTACCGACGAGAAGCCTCGCAACCAAGACGGTTCGATCAACAGCCGCGCCGTACCGCTGAATATCAATTTCGATAGCCGGACTTTGCCGGCCAGCGCTGGGGATACCTTTTTTGGCTTCGCCGGGACGCAGGTCGGAAATTTCGCGGCGGCAACCGGCTTCTCGGACGTCGGTGCAACCGGGCCGCTATTGACCACCGGGTGGCCTGGGCTGAATACGGGGACGGCACTTCCGAACCCGTTCGATGCTTTCAGCATCCCGGTGAAGATGACGAAGAACGTCACCGACATGCGACTGGTTATCGACCCGCCCAACACTTCGGCGACCGCCAACCTCTTTTACGGCCGCGATGAGCCGATCCCGTCAAACCTGATCGTTATCGATACGGCTTTTTCTCCGGCTACCGCCGCGGGTGCGACGGGCGTGCTCTTCATCACGGCAACCGGTGGGGAAGTCATCACGATCGACGCTGCGGACGGAAGCCTGGATCCGGTTCAGAACGGTCCCGCAGTACCGATCGATTTGCGACAACTGGTCACGGTCACGGGGACGACAGAGCATCCGACGATCTCCATCAAAACCCCACCGACTAAGGGTACCCTGTCGGTGGTGAACGGGGTCTATCAGTACACGCCGAACCCCGGCGCGATCGGGGCAGACACGTTCGTCTACACGGCAAATGTTGATGGGGTTAACGACGACGGCACGATTTTCGTCATGATCGATCCCGAGCAGGTCCAGTTGACTGCGGGTAACGGGTCATTGACGACATTCCAGAATGGCCTTCCCGTTTCGATCAACTTGGCAACGCTCGTTACCACAACCCCTGCCAACACCCCGGTAACTTATTCGATCGTTCAAAACCCATCATTCGGGCAGGTCGGATTGACCAGTAACAGCCTGGCAACCTTCACGCCTCCGTCTGGGCAGTCCGGTGCGACGTCGTTCCGTTATCGCGTGACCTCGGTCAACGACCCGACCGTTTTCGCGGAAGGGTTGATCAACGTCACGGTCAATCAGCAAATCACGATCAATGCCCAGGACGGTCAATACAGCGCGATTCAGGGTGGCCCGTCGTTCCCGATCACGTTATTCCCCAACGGTCTGGTCCAGACTTCAGGGACCGCCGCAACCCCGCAGATCACGTTGAACCTAGCCGGGGTGAAGGGGACGGTAACGATCAATAACGGCGTCATCACCTACAAGCCGCCCACCGTTCCCTTCGGCACCGATACGTTCTCTTACACCGCAGCGCTCGCGGCGATCTCGCCGGGCTTTGCCGGAGCTTCGGACACGGGGACGATCACGGTCACCGAAGAGGCTTCGATCACCGCTCGACCGACCACGGTGACGGCGATTGCCGGTGATCCGTCGATCCAGATTAACTTGGGCCCGCTTGTCACGACGACTGGGACCAACAACCAGCCGACTTTCACGATCAACACGACGGGCCTGAAGGGGACCGCAGTATTGAACGGCTCGACGGTTACCTACACGCCGCCGGCAGACGAATTCCAGGTGACAACGTTCACTTACACCGCGTCGGTCGACGGCAAGTCGTCGACCGCAACGGTCACGATTTCTGAAGGCGTCGCGGTGATCGCGGGCAACACATCGATCGTCGCTTACCCGGGCGGGCCGGCGGTGGTGACGGAACTGAGTCCGCTCGTAACTGTCACCGGCAGCGATGCCTCGCCGACCTTCGGGATCGCTTCGCCGCCGTCCGTCGGGCAAGCCTCGGTCAACCCGACGACGGGTCGGCTGACCTTCACGCCTCCGGCAACGGGCAATTGGGGCTCGATCAGCTTCACCTATCGAGTGACGGTCGAGGGCGTCTCTTCGGTCGGCACGATCACAGTAACGCAGTTGACGGTTAACGCCAACGACGCGGCACTGACGGTGAATGAGCCACAGCCAGGGGCTACACCCCAATCCGGATCGGTCGACCTCACCTCAACCGTCTCCGTTAACATCCCGGTCGGCTATACACTCGTTCAACAACCGAGTCTTGGGACCGCGACGCTCAACGGCAATCGCTTGACTTACACGCCGCGAAGCTTTGTCTTCAATCAAACGGCCTTCACCGACACGATCGTCTTCAGGGCGACCGCGGGCGGGGTATCCGATACCGCCACGGTCCAAGTTACGATCAACCCGGTGGTCCTGCCGCCGGTTGCCAACAACGACTCCTTCCGCGTAACGTCGAATGTCCCGACTACCTTCCCGGCATCGCGGCTGACCGACAATGACATTCCGGCTCGGCCTTTGTCCGGTCAAGGTGTTCAGATCACGGCTTTCCAATCGACGACGGCGTTAGGCGGGAATTTGGTGCGGAACCTGAATGGGTCGTTCACGTATACCCCGCCGGCTGGTGCGGAGAACGTTGACGACTCCTTCACCTACACCATCACCAGCAACGGCCAGACGTCGACGGCGACCGCGACGCTTAAGCTAAGTCCGTTTGTCCCTTCTCGCATCTCCGGGAAGGTGTTTACGGATTACATCGCCAGCGCCACCAACCCTGTCCGTAACGGGATCCAGGATCCCAACGAACCTTCGATCGGTGGCGTGACGATCGTCATGGCGGGGAATGCCGCCGACAACATTCTGGGGGTCGACATTAACGAACGTGTGTTGACCGATGCCGATGGCGTCTACACGCTCCCCGATGTCGCCCCAGGCAGTTACACCATCACGCTACAGGTCCCACCGGTGCTGATTTTTGGCATGCGTGTCAGCCAAAACCCTCTCGTCAGCGGAGGTGCCGGACCCACGTTCCGAATCACGATCGGCCAGGATGGTGGTGTCGATGCCACGGGTCTCAATTACACCGTCCTTGGCCGCAGGGGCACGGCAGCCGGCTCTGGATCGCTGTTGGTGTCGGACTACATCGACACTAACCCGAACTCACCCGGCAACCTGAACAACCCGAAATTCGGTGTCGGCACCTTCATCGTTAACCCGACCACCGGCCAACAGCAGCTGTTCGAGCTCGGGAAAGGTTACGAGAACGTTCAATTTGCTGAAGTCGGAGTCGATGCCAGCGGTGCCACGGCCCTTTTGACTCTTGTGATGGATGACGGCTCGGTAAAGACCTACTTCTTGTCAAAAGAAGCTGGCGACTTCATTATCAGCTCGAACCGGTCGGTGATCAGGGTATTGAAGAACCCATCATCCCTGACGCCGCTCGAGTCGGTCACCGACGGCAACGTCGCGATGGAGGCATACGGTCAATACCGTGATGACGTCGATAAGTTCATGAGCCAATTCGGTGGCATGGGCGGCAACCCCTAAGTAGCTCCATCCTCACTTGCCCGGTCGGGAACCTTCGTTGTCCGATCGGGCAATTGGAATTGGCCGTTATTCGTCGAGCCTGCTTATCGTTTTCAATTTTGGGAATCGCATCCGACTCGGCTGATTCCTTGATGTGAGGCCACCTCCTTGGAGGGAGTACCTTGGGAATCGCCCGTCAAATTCTCCAAGGCTTCGGATCGACCATCAATGCGTCATTCCCATCGCATTCGGCTGAACGCCGCTTGGCAGAGGTCGGAACTCTCTCAGAGCGAAGGTTCTGTTTGGGACACTGCGCAGGCCGCATCCTCGACGGTCAAGCTACCGGATCGAGGGGTCGCGTTTTGCGACGCACCGATGGCGTTATTCGAACGTCGTTTCAATAGGCCGACCGGGCTGACCTCTGAATCGACGGTCGTTTTGGACTGCGGGCTATTCGGTTGCGCCGATTCGATTCGCTTTAACGGGTTGGTCGTGGAGGGTCCGACGGAATCTCGGCTCGACATCACCGAACTGCTGCGTCCACATAACGAACTGATGCTGTTGATCAAAAAAGACCACTTTAGCGCGGCAGCGGAGGCGACCGCAGAACTCGTAATCTTTACGGATTAAAGTCAAGCCTCGTCGGTCCGGGCGTTTCCCCCGGTGAAGCGAATGAGGACCCGCTCCCCCAGCCTTGGGAATGCCTGGGTCAAGATCGCCAGTAGCCGAGCCTTGGGGGGAAGGACCCTATCCGGCTCTCGCCGCTCGATGCAGGAGATTACGGCCCTGGCAACACGCAGGGGATCGAGCCCTGAAATGGCGGCACCACCGGCAGGTCGGCTGGCCGACTTGGGCAAACTCTCCCCACCCGTCTCGTAGCGAGGCGTTGCCTCTTCTCGCAGGATCGGGCCCGGGCTGACGAGCCCCACATGGATGCCGTACTCCAACCATTCCAATCGCATCTGCTGGGTCAAACCCACCAAAGCGTGTTTGGCGGCGCAGTACCCGCCCATGTACCGGGTCCCGAACCTTCCCGCAAGCGACCCGATATTCACCACGACGCCATGCGAACGCTTGAGCATCGGCAAAGCCGCTTGGCTGCAGAGCAGGGCAGAGGTCACGTTGACGTCGATCAACGCCCGCAGTCGGTCGGGGGTGAGATTTTCAGTCCTTCCGCGGTCCGACCTACCGACGCAATTGACCAAGACGTCGATCACCCCCACCGCCGATTCGAGCTCTTCAAAACAGCTTCGAACCGCTTCTTCATCGGTCACATCGACCGTCCGAGATAACAGGCTTGATTCGTGCACCTCGGATGATCGCCGCTGTCGCGATCGATCCATGATTTGCACCCGGGCCGAATCGATACGCTGTCGATCCCGCCCCAGGATCACGACCCGGTAGCCGGCGGCCAACAATTCCGCGGCAATCACCAGTCCTAATCCGGAAGATCCCCCGGTGACGATCGCCGTCCTCGTTCGAGAAACTTCGTTGTGGTCGCGTATCGGTTTCAAGGTCGTTGCCAACGTCTCGGGATGTCGTTTCGGATCCCGAACCGAAAGGGCGGGATTGCTGGCCTGATTATCGGGCCTATTGCGATCTGGCAAAACGGGACCTATCAACAGAGATTCCCCAACACCGTCCGGCAAGGGGTTGGTTCCCTTGCATGCGGCGAGCCGCTTCACGGGCAAAGGAGATTAATGACCAATGACAGGCGAAACGCATGATCATGAGGCTGAACGGCAAGCAGACCGCCTCGACATGGTCGAATTTCAAATCGCCCGACGAGGGATTTCCGATGGGCGCGTCCTCGCGGCGATGCGAACGGTGCCTCGGCACCGCTTTGTACCACCGGAACAGCAGCCATTCGCATATGACGACGGCCCATTACCTATCGGTTTCTCCCAAACGATTTCTCAGCCCTACATCGTCGCCCTGATGACGGAGTTGGCACGACCAAAACCGGGGGACCGCGCACTGGACATCGGCACAGGCAGCGGTTACCAGGCGGCGATACTCGCCTCCTTAGTCGCGGAGGTTAGTTGCATCGAGATCGTCGAACCGCTCGCACGTCGCGCCGCCAAGACACTTGCCGACCTGGGGATCACGAACGTTCACGTCAAGCACGGGGATGGCTATGAAGGTTGGCCGGATCTGGCCCCCTTTGACATCATCCTCCTCGCGGCGGCCCCCGAGCAGATCCCCCATCCGTTGGTTTCCCAGCTCGGCCCGGGTGGTAGACTTGTCCTTCCTATAGGCCGTTTCCAACAGGAATTACTGCTGATCGAGCGTCTCGAAGATGGCGAAATCCGCGAATCGAGGATCACTCCGGTCGCCTTTGTGCCGATGACAGGGAAAGCCGAAGAGTTGGGGCCCAGCGGTTGACCTGATTCGACGATCGCGGTCCTTAAACGGACGCGCAGGTTGCGACCGAGCGGCTGCGACACAATGTCGCTTGGCCGGCTGTGGTCTTGTAAGCAGGGACACTTCGGGCCGATACTGGCGATCCCAGAGGGAGGCGTCTCGATAGAGGTTCGCCCTCTGCAGAGTCAGCGTCCTCATTTTTCCTTCAAGAGGCAGGCCGTACCGGGATCCCGGACACGGAGACATTACTGGTAGTTATGGACAGATTTCTCTTCCCTCGTTGGATCAACCCGACGCTCATGTTGATCGGTGCGGCCGCTGTAGGCGGCGTAGTTTATGCCGGTGCGATGGGCGGACTGTTGACTGACCCTGAAACGTTGAACATCGGTTATCAACCGGAACAGCCGGTCCCGTTCAGCCACGCGATTCATGCCGGCCAATTGAAGATGGACTGTCGGTATTGCCACAACACCGTCTTTGAAGCGGCCCATGCGGCGATCCCGCCGACCGCCACCTGCATCAATTGCCATTCCCCGGCAAATGATCAGGGGGTGACCGGATTGGCAGCCGTTCACCAAGCCAGCCCGAAATTGGCACCGGTTCATGAAAGCTGGAAGACCGGACGCAGCGTCGGCTGGGTGCGAGTTCACAACCTCCCTGAATTCGTCTACTTCAACCATGCCGCCCACTTGAACGCGGGGGTCAGTTGCGTTTCTTGCCATGGGCGTATCGACCAAATGGAGGTCGTCCATCAGGACAAGCAACTGTCGATGGCTTGGTGTCTGGAATGCCATCGCAACCCGGCAGAGCACATCCGGCCGAAGGAATTTGTCACTAAGCTCGACTGGACCTGGCCAGAGGGCAAGGACGCGAAGACCGAAGGGCTTAAGCTGATCGAAGAGAACCATATCGCCCCTCAAGTCCACTGCGCGGTTTGCCACCGCTAATCGCCTACCCATACCGACACGGTAGCGGACTGTTCGATGTCGCGGCCTGTCGATCCCAACGTTAAAAACCCGATCCCCGATCGCTCACAATAACCCCATGACCGCGACCCCAAGAGCAGAATCCGAGAAAGCCGCAGCCAACCGCGATCGTTATTGGCGGAGCTTGCAGGAACTCAATCAGGACGATTCGTTCGTCAACGATTACTTGCATCGTGAATTTCCGGTCGCGGCCTCGGAATATCCCGATGGCGTTTCCCGCCGACGCTGGATGCAATTGATGGGGGCGTCGTTATCGCTGGCGGGTGCCGCGGGATGTCGTTACCCAAGCGAAATCATCGCCCCGTTCGTGATCCGGCCGGAGGGACGAATCCCCGGGGAATCCTACAGCCGATCGACGAATTACGAACTCGCGGGCCGCGTCTACAACTTGTTGGTCTCCAATGTCGACGGTCGCCCTTTGAAGATCGAAGGGAACCCGAAGCATCCCGGGGGCCGGGGGGGGACCGACGCCTACGTGCAGGCCTCGATCCTTGGGCTTTATGATCCCGACCGTGGGCGGGGCGAGGCCGGCCCGATTCGCTTTCGCGAAGGTGAAGGGAAGTCGTCGAATATCCGTTGGGACGAATTCGATACGGCAGCCCGTGGATTGCTCAAGACGGCCGAGGGGAATGGCGGCTCGGGGTTCGCGGTTTTGATGCCCCCCACGCACTCCCCGTCTTTGGCGCGGATGGTGAGCAAACTCCGGGAGCGATTCCCGCAGATGACTCTCTGTCGGTTCGATAGCGTGCGGGGCGACGTGATGCGGCAGGCGACCCAAACGGCATTGGGTAAAGCGGCCCGCCAGTCGCTCGATCTCGCCAAGGCAAAGGTCATTCTAACGGTCGAGTCGGATATTCTCGGAACCGAGTCGGGTTTCGTTAGCAATGCCCATGGCTTCGCACAGACTCGCGACCCTCGGGAAGAGATCAGCCGACTCTACGTTGTTGAGGGTGCGTACACGGGCACCGGAGCGGCGGCGGACAATCGTTTAGCATTGCGGCCGAGCCAAATGCCGGCCTTCCTGGCAGAACTCGAAAAACGCTTGGCTTCCAGCCCCAAAGCCGTCGACCCAACCCCCGCCGAAGTTGGCTTTGATGAAGCCGAACCGGCGGCGAGACTTGCCGCTTTCTTAGACGCGTTGGCCGGGGACCTCGCGGCCGCGGGAGAATCGGGCGTGGTCGTGGTCGGCGAATGCCTCGGCTCTCAAGCGGTCGCTGCCGGCATTCGGATCAACAGCAAACTGGGCTCACTCGGCAAGGTCCAGCGATTTCTCCCCTGCGTGGACGGCGACTTGGGCGAGGCCGTTTCGATCGATGAACTTGCGACGAGCCTGTCGGGTGGGAAGGTCGAGACCTTGCTGGTCCTCGGTGAAAACCCAGTCTTCACCGCCCCCGGCAACGGCTCGATCGCGAAAGGGATTGCGGCCGTCAAAAACACGATCTACCTCGGCGAATATGACGATGAAACGGCGGAGCTTTGTCGTTGGTCGCTGCCACAGGCACATCCGTTGGAATCCTGGGGCGATTGCATCGGCGAGGATGGCCTGTATGGGGTATGCCAACCTCAGATCCTCCCCCTTTTAGGCGGTCGATCGGCGGTCGAAGTGATCGCAGCGTTGCTTGGTGAGGAAGAATCAACCGGAGATGCGATCGTCCGGCGGACCGCCGACGGCATGGCCGGAGGCGCGATCAGTGAGCGTCAGTGGCGAAAACTACTGCACGATGGCTTCGACGCATCGATGAAGGTTGATTTCGTTTCGCCCTCCTACAGCGGCCCGAATGACCCATTGAGCGACGCAGCCACTGCGATCGGACTCGATGTCGAACCTGGCAAATTGGAAGTCTTGTTCGTTCCTGCTGACGGGATCTATGACGGCCGGTTCGCCAACAATGGCTGGCTCCAAGAGCTCCCGCAAAGCCTCACCAAAGTGACGTGGGACAACGTCGCGATGATGAGCCCCCGGACCGCCCGTGCGATCGGGGTGAAGGACAGCACGAAGGTGACGCTCCGCCGGGGAGACACATCGGTCGATATTCCCGTCTACGAGATGCCCGGGTGCGCCCCGGGCGTGGTCGCGATCCCGATCGGTTACGGGCGAACGAAAGCCGGCATGATCGGCGGTTTCGACGGCCAAGGGGTCGATCTCGTCGGCACCAACGTCAACCCGCTTCGCCCCACAGACAATCCGAGGCTGGCAACGGGAATCGCGGCCCGCCCGACCGACCAGGGCGTCGAGATCGCTAGCACGCAAAATCACTGGGCGATCGACGAACTCGGACAACAGGAAACTGTCAGCCGAAGCCAGACGTTGATCCGAGAAGGAACGGTACCGCTCTTCAAAAAGAACGCCCAGTTCGTAGCGGACAAGGGCCCCCATGTGCCACACGTCGGGAAGGAGGGTTCGCCGTTCCGGGAAGTGATGGCGAAGATCCGTGAAGACCGGCCGAACCTGCCTCAATGGGGCATGACGATCGATCTCAACAAGTGCATCGGTTGCAATGCCTGCGTGGTTGCCTGCCAGAGCGAAAACAACATCCCCATCGTCGGTAAAGACCAGGTCATCCGCAGCCGCGAAATGCACTGGATCCGAGTTGACCGCTATTTCCAAGGGAATGAAGACAACGCGAACGTCGTGCAACAACCGATGGCCTGCCAACATTGCGAAACCGCACCCTGCGAGCAGGTTTGTCCGGTGGCAGCGACCGTGCACAGCGACGAAGGGTTGAACACGATGGCCTACAATCGCTGCATCGGGACCCGCTACTGTGCGAACAACTGCCCCTACAAGGTCCGGCGATTTAATTATTTCAACTACAACAAAGATGTTGGCACCGGCTACGGCGTCGATGCCTACCAAGGGACGATCGAAAAGGCCAATCGCAAGTTGCAGGCGTTGGTCTTGAACCCGGAAGTGACGGTTCGCGGCCGAGGCGTGATGGAAAAGTGCACGTTCTGCGTGCAGCGGATCGAAAAGGCCAAGATCGATGCACGCACCGAAGGGGGTCGCCCGATTCGGGACGGCGAAGTGAAGACGGCTTGCCAGACAGCATGCCCGACCGGGGCGATCGAGTTCGGCAATATCATGGACAAAGAAGCGGTGGTGACGAAGAAGCAGGCCGACGGTTTGGCGTACGGGATGCTGAGCCAGTTGAACATTAAACCCCGTACGATCTACCTGGCGAAGGTCCGCAACCCGCACCCACGACTGATGACCTCAGCCCAACTTCGGGACCTAGTCGAGTATGCGGAACCCAAGCATCACGGGCATCACGACGATGCTCATGGCGATTCCGGGCATGGCGAACCGGGGCATGGCGACTCCTCCCATGGTGACCATGGGCATGACCCGAAGGCTCCGGCAGGAAAAGAAACCGCTGGGGCCAAACATTAAGCCCCCGACCGTGGCGGCCGGTTCATGACCGGTCGGGGCAAAAGTTGACATTTAGCGAATCGATCACACACCGAAATCAAACCTCCTGAACTACGAATCCATGGCGCTCGCGATTACTCAAGGACTCGACAATACCGTGGAACGACCGGGCGAACGCGCCCCGCTCGTTCTAGGTGATTCGACGTACCATTCCATTACGGAGTCGGTATCGAAAATAGCGGAACGCCCTCCGACGATGGCTTGGGTGATCGGCTTTCTGGTCTCCGCGTCGCTGGCGGCGTGGTTCGGCATCTGTATCCTCTACCTGTTTTATGAGGGGGTCGGTGTCTGGGGTAACATGAACCCGGTCTTTTGGGCTTGGCCGATTGTTAATTTCGTTTTTTGGGTCGGTATCGGTCACGCGGGGACGTTGATTTCGGCAATCCTTTATCTCTTCCGTCAGGATTGGCGGACGAGCATCAACCGGGCGGCCGAGGCGATGACGATCTTTGCCGTTATCTGCGCCGCAACATTCCCCGGAATCCACGTCGGCCGAGCTTGGCTCGCCTTTTGGTTGGCACCCTATCCGAGCTTGAACCTGTGGATGTGGCCCCAGTTCCGCAGCCCGCTGCTCTGGGACGTATTCGCGGTCAGCACGTACGGGACCGTCTCATTGCTCTTCTGGTATATGGGGATGATCCCTGACTTGGCAACCTTCCGAGATCGTTCCAAGAACAAGTGGCGGAGGATGGCTTACGGCATCCTGTCGCTCGGTTGGAGCGGTTCTTCGCGGCATTGGATGCGGTACGAAAAGGCCTATGCGTTGTTGGCAGCCTTGGCAGCGCCGTTGGTTCTGAGCGTTCACACGATCGTTTCGTTTGACTTCGCGGTCAGCCAAGTGCCCGGTTGGCACACGACGATCTTCCCTCCCTACTTTGTTGCCGGCGCGATCTTTAGCGGCTTCGCCATGGTGTTGACGTTGATGGTGCCGGCGCGACAGATTTTCTCGCTCGAGAAGCTGATCACGATCCGGCACTTGGAAAACATGTGCAAGATCATCCTCGCGACAGGGTCGATCGTAGGTTTGGCCTATGGGACGGAATTTTTCATCGCCTGGTATGGTCAAGTCCCGGAAGAAAAGTTCGCATTCATCAACCGAGCGTTCGGCCCTTATTGGTGGGCTTATTGGACGATGGTGACCTGCAACGTGATCAGCCCACAGCTTTTCTGGTTTAAGGCGAACCGGACGATCCCCTGGCGGATCGTGGTGATCTCGATCTTCGTCAACATCGGCATGTGGTTCGAACGGTTCGTGATCGTTATCACCAGTCTGTCGCGAGATTACCTCCCGAGCTCGTGGGGGTACTACGGTCCAACCTGGGTCGACTGGTCGATGTTGATCGGCTCGTTCGGTCTGTTTTTCACGCTGTTCCTGCTGTTCTGTCGCTTCATGCCGGTCATCAACATGGCAGAAGTGAAATCGACGCTGGCCGGTCAACTCCATCATCATCACGGCAATCACTGACGTTTATCGATTACCCATGACCGACAAGTCCAATAAGAAACTGCACGGCATTTACGCCGAATTCGATTCGGTCGACACGCTGTTGCCAGCCTGTCGTAAAGTGCGCGATGCCGGTTTTACGAAGACCGACGCTTTCACACCGTTTCCCGTCCACGGGATCGACAAAGCGTTAGGGATCAAGCCTACCGCGCTCCCGTGGATCGTTTTGGCCTGCGGCCTGACCGGTACAACGGTCGCGGTCTTGATGCAGGTTTGGATGAACACGATCGACTATCCGTACATCATTTCGGGAAAGCCGTTTTTCTCCATGCCGGCGTTCATACCGGTAAGCTTCGAGCTGACAATCCTGTTGTCTGCCTTCGGGGCTTTTTTCGGGATGCTTGCCCTCAACGGGTTGCCCAAATTCAGTAATCCCGTTTTCACTTCGCCCCGGTTCGATCGGGCGACGGACGATAAGTTCTTCCTTTACGTCGATTCTGCCGACCCAAGGTTCGATGCCAAAGGGGTTTCGCACTTGCTCGCCGAAGCAGGCGGCAGTGAATTGCAGGAAGTTTACGAAGACGAGTCGGAAACATCCGTTCCCAAATGGGTGATCGGGGTAGTGGGTGCCCTAGCTTTGCTTTCGTTGATCCCACTGCTGATCGCAGCCAGAATGCGAGTAACCAACAGCAGCAAACCGAGATTTCACGTTTTTTATGACATGGACTTCTCGCCAGCGAAGGACGCACAGGTAACGACATCGCTTTTTGCCGACGGCAGGGCTGCACGTCCCGACGTACCCGGAACAGTCGCGGTCGGGCAGTTTGACGAAGAGCTGGATTTTTATACCGGCATCGACATGGAAGCCTTGTCAAAGGTCGATTCGGGTCGCGTGGGTCGTCTCGTCCGAGCGATGCTCTATCCCGATGACCCCGCAAATCCCTCCGACCCAACCAAGGCAGAGGAAAAGCCTGCAGATCTCCCGAAGGGCGAAGAGACTCCTTCGGAACAACCCAAAGCAGACGACAAGCCTGCAGACGACAAGCCTGCAGACGACAAACCTGCTGACGACAAACCTGCTGATGACAAGCCTGCTGATGACAAGCCTGCTGAAACGGCACCTTCTGCGGACAAACCCGCGGAAAAAACGAAACCCGCCGATGAGCCTGCTGCAGAGAAAAAGCCCGAGCCCGCCGCAGCGGCAAGTCAACCCGCAGTCGCCTCGCCTTCGGCCCCTGCCGCCAACGCACAGTTGAAAGATACGACGCCCTGGCTGAAAAAGAACCCGCTCGAAATCTCAGAAGAGGTTCTGATGCGGGGGAGAGCCCAATTCGAAATTTATTGCGTCACTTGCCATGGCAACGATGGCAGGGGAAACGGCTTGGTGAATCGG
>JBEIRZ010000156.1:0-9956 GCA_040375695.1 Planctomycetaceae bacterium | reverse complement strand
TGGCGGTTGCCCCCACCGGCGGGCCGCAGCAAGGGCCCGACTACGGATCGGTGCGACTCGCCCAAGCAGAACTCCCTATCCCCGCGGGGCCTGTACCCACTGGGCCGAATAACGCCGCTGGCCCGACTAACGCCACCGGACCGAATAACGCCACTGGGCCGAATAACTTGTCGTCACCCAATGCCGCCCCATCGTTGGCACCGCCGCTCAACGCCCCTGGCAATGCCGCCGCGACATCTCCCTCGGCAACTGGCCTGATCCCCGAAGCGATCCCGGTCCCCGAGGAACGTTCGCCATCGGACCGGATCCCTCCCGATCGGGCCCCCTCCAACGGTCGTCCCTCCGTCACCGATCCGCTGGGGCTGATCGAAAACGACCCGGGGGGATCGACCGACGATCGGGTGCGGGCGCTGCAGCCCCCTAGCAACTTGCCGTTATCGGGCAGCGTCGGCCCACCCCTGCCATCAGCAGGATCAGGGCCCCCCGCAGGATCACGCATCGTCGGGCCTGATGAGCCGTTGATGCCCGCCACGCCGCCGCAAAACGACGCCAAGTTCCAGCTCCTTCTCGGCGGCGGGTCACAAGCGGTCGAGATCTATTCGCGCGGCAAGGCGATCCCGGCCCAGATCGAGACGCAGAACCGGCCCGAGACGAACGAAACGGTCGTCATCGCCCGCGGCGGCGTCACGATCCAGGTCCGCGACGTGATGGCCCAAATGCCGACCGGTTCGACGATGGACTTGGGGACGGTAACGCTTTCGGCCGACCGCGTCGTCGCCTGGTTGCCGCTGGTCACCGGGTTCATCAGCGGCCAGACGTCGATGGACCAGGCCGAGGGTGAATTTTTCCTGGAGGGGAACATCGTCTTCCGCCAAGGGGACCGCGTCATCTACGCCAACTCGATGTATTACAACGTCGCCCGCCAATACGGGATGGTGATGGAAGCCGAGGCGATCACCCCGGGGCTCGATTTCGATGGCGTGGTGCGGCTCAAGGCCGACGTGTTGCAACAGGTCTCGCGCGGCGAATTCATCGCCTTCGACGCCGCGGTGACGACCAGCCGGATGGGTGTGCCGCGGTATTGGTTGCAAAGCGAGCAACTCCGCATGACCGACCAGACCCGGCCGGGGATCGACCCGGTGACCGGGGCCCCGGTGCAAATCGCCGACCGGCTCGTGACGAGCAACAACAACTTCGTCTACCTCGGCGGCGTCCCGGTGCTCTATTGGCCACGCTTCAGCAGCGACATGACGATGTCGAGCTTTTACGTCACCGGGGTGAAGGTCAAGAACGACAGCATCTTCGGGACGCAAGGTTACGTCGATTGGGACATGTTCCAACTGATCGGGAAGCGTCAACCGCCCCAAGGGGTCGAATGGTTGTTGTCGACCGATTACCTCAGCCAGCGTGGGCCGGCATTGGGGACGACGGTGACCTATCGCCGCAACGATTTCTTCGGGATCCCCGGCCCGACCTACGGCTTCTTCGACGCGTGGGGGATCCGCGACACGGGGCTCGATGTGCTCGGCCGCGGCCGCCGCGACATTCCCCCCGAAAGCGAATATCGGGGGCGGGTCCTCGGCCGACACCGCCAATGGCTGAGCCCCGACCTCGAATGGATCGCCGAAGTCGGCTACTTGAGCGACCGCAATTTCCTCGAACAGTACTTCGAAGAGGAATGGGACCAGGACAAGGACCACGACACGACGCTGCGGATCCGCAAGTACCTCGGCAACCAACTCTTCGAACTGTCGGCCGACGTGCGGGCCTACGATTTTTATGCCGAGACCGAACGCTTGCCGCGGTTGGAACATTACCTGCTCGGCGGTTCGCTGCTGGCCGACCGGCTGACCTGGTCGATGAAAAACGAGGTCGGCTACGCGAACCTCAACATCCCGCCATTGCCGGAAGACCCCGCACAGGCCGCGATCACCGACACGCCATTGCCGGGCGAAGCCAATGCCGAAGGGATCATCGCGGCGACACGGCACGAAGTGTCGATGCCGCTGGAGCTCGGCCCGCTCAAGTTCGCCCCCTACCTCGGCGGCGAGGCGTCACATTACGGCGAAGACATGACGGGCGAAAGCCTGACGCGGCTGATCGGCCAAGGGGGGATCCGCGGGGCGTTGCCGATGTGGCGGGTCGACCCGACCGTGCAAAGCAGCCTCCTGAACGTCCGCGGGCTGTCGCATCGCGTCGAATTCGTCGGCGACCTGTTCTATGCCGATAGCGACACGCCGTTCGAGGATCTCCCGTACTACGATCAGCTCGATGACAACGCCCAAGAAGAATACCGGCGGCGGTTCGTCTACAACAGCTTCGGCGGTCCGCCGTTGCCGCCGAAATACGACCCGCGGACCTACGCCCTGCGGCATGGCATGCAGCGTTACGTCACCAACCCCGGCCAGGTCGTCGCCGATGACATGGCCCAAGCCCGCTTCGGCATCCACCAGCGGTGGCAAACCAAACGCGGCGCGACCGGCCGCGAACGGATCGTCGACCTCCTCCGCTTCGACGTCGACACCATCGTCTTCGCCGATTCCGAGCGCGACAATTTTGGCGAAGCGCTCGGCCCCACGACCTATGACTTCCGCTACCACGTCGGTGACCGCGTCAGCCTCGTCAGCGACGGCTATTTCGACTTCTTCGACGACGGGTTGCGGTCGATCAGCGTCGGCGTCCGCAGCGGCCGCCCCGGGGTGGGTGAGGCCTACATCGGATTTCTGTCGCTCGACGGACCGACCGACAATCAGGTCCTCCGCACGAATTACGATTATCGCCTGAACGAAAAGTGGATCGTCTCGGCGATGAACACCTACGACTTCGGCCCCACCGGTAACGTCGGCCAGGCGGTCGGGTTGACGCGGATCGGCGAATCGTTCCTCGTCCGCCTCGGGCTCGATATCGACAGCGGCCGCGATAACGTCGGCTTCTCGTTCATGATCGAACCGCGGTTCCTCGCCACCGGGCGGCTCGGACGTCTTGGCGGCCAGTGGATCCCGCCGGTCGGGATGGAGGGGCTGGAATGACCCCCGAATCGCCCGCGAATCATGGGCAGTCCGGAGATCAGGGGCAACGCGATCGGGTGCCACACCCGGGATTGCAGCAGGTGCCAGACCCGGGATTGAAACAGGTGCCAGACCCGGGATTCGATCCGGGGGCGGCGCGGCACGAAATGTCGGTGACGGCCCATTGGCTGCGAAAATTCGCCGACGCGATCGACGGTTTGCGGCGCGGGGCAAAGGACGAATCGAGCCTGCGGGTCCATTTCGCCTTCGGCTTGGCGACGTTATTGATCGCCGCTTGGCTGCGGCTCGAAGCGTGGCGGTGGGGGATCCTCGGGCTGTGCATCACCGTGGTGATCGCCGCGGAGTATTTCAATTCGGCGATCGAGCAGCTCGTCCGCGGGGTGACGTCCGAACGACGGCCCGAATTCGCCGCGGCGCTGCACCTGGCGGCTGGCGGCGTGCTGGCGACGGCGATCGGTGCATCGGCCGTCGGTTTGATCACGCTGTTGCCGCCATTGTTCACGCGGCTATTCGGTTAACGCTTCGCGCGCTCTGCGGCCTACAGTTTCGCCATTTTTGGATAGCGGCTTCGCGAGATTTCTCGTCACAGCTTCGCGAGTCTTCTTGTCGAAGCTTCGCGAGTCTTCTTGTCGAAGCTTCGCTGGGCCACGGGTCAGCGTTTCGAACGGCGGATCTTTTTCTTCTCTTTTTTGCGTTGCCGGTCGGTGACCCGTTTGGGCCGCTTGGTGGCGGCGGGCACGTCGCCAAAACCGGGGTCGCGGGACGATTTGTTCCACGTCAGTGTCCTGCCGACGGTCAGGTTTTTGATCAGCTCAAAGACGAGCTCCCGTTCGCGTAGGTCGACACGGCTGACCTTGGCCGACAGTTCGTCCCCCAGCCGAAATTGGTTCGATTCGCGGTGGCCGACGATCATCATGCCGCGGCGTTCGAAGCGATAGCGGTCGCTCGGTAGGGCCGTGATCGGCAGGTAACCTTCGACCGGGACTTCGATCCCGCGGGCCAGAATGCCATCGGGGAAGACGCGGCTGATGATCACCCGCATCGATTCGCCGATCTTTTTCTTCATGAAATGGAGCAGCTTGAGCTGCACCAATTCCCGTTCGGCCGCCGCCGCGTTCCGCTCTTGGTCGCTGCAATGGAACCCCAACCGCAGCAGCACCGGAAAGGCCTCGTCCGGTGTCGGCTTTTTGTCGATCAGGTTTTGCACCAACCGGTGCACCGTCAGGTCGGGGTACCGTCGGATCGGGCTGGTGAAGTGACAGTAATGTTCCATGTCGAGGGCGTAATGACCCTCGCGATGCGGCGCGTAGATCGCCTTGTTCATGCTCTTGAGCACCGCGAAGTTGACGGCGTTCTCCAGCGGCGTGCCGAGGGCCAGGTCGAGGACCCGCTGCATGTCGCGGCGTCCCTGCACCGTCGCGACCGGGAGCCTCAAGTCGGTGACGAACTGTTCGAGCTGACGCAGCTTGCGTCGGTCCGGCGCGGGGTGGATCCGGTGCAGGAATTGTAATTTCTGGTCGTCCAGCCACGTCGCCACCGCTTGGTTCGCGGCGAGCATGAACTCTTCGATGATCTGATGGCTCTCGGTGTAAGCGACGACGTGGGCCCCTTTCACCTTGCCGCCCTTATCGAGGTCGATCTTGACCTCGGGGAGGTCCAGCGTCAGCGACCCGCGTCGGAAACGGCTGCGACGCATACCCATCGCCAAGGTATGCATCCGCTTGAGCAGCTCGCAGATCGGTTCGCCCCAAGCCTCGACCTTCGCGCCGGGCGATTCGATGAATTCGTCGATCTGTTCGTAATTGAACCTGCGGTCGCTGCGGATCGCCGAATTGTAAACTTCGAACGACGTGACGATGCCGTCATCCGTCATCTCGATTTCGACCGTCTTCGCCAGCCGCACCTGGTCGGGCTGCAGGCTCGCCAGGTGGTTGCTGATCAGCTCGGGGATCATCGGGACGACGCGGTCCGGCAGGTAAACGCTCGTCGCCCGCCGCTGCGCCTCCTGGTCGATCGGGCCCCCTTCGGGGACGAAGGCGGTGACGTCGGCGATGTGGACCCAAAGTGTCCAAAATCCTTCCGATTTTTCGAGCGAAATCGCGTCGTCAAAATCGCGGGCGTCGGCGGGGTCGATGGTGAGCGTCAGCAGCCCCGTCAGGTCGCGCCGTTCGGGCGGGATCGCCCCTTCGGCGAATGCGTCGGCTTGCTGCCGCGCCTGCCGTAGGACCTCTTCCGGGAACGCTTCCGCAAGGCCGTATTGCCTAAGGATCGTCAGCGTGTCGATCGCGGGGTTGTTCGTCTTGCCGAGGACTTCGAGGATCACCCCTTCGCCGATCGTCTCGGCGTCGCTGGGGAATTTGACGAGTTCGACAAAGACCTTGTCGTCATTTTCGACCGGCAAGCCGCGGACGTCGCCGACCCGGATCGGATGGTTCCAAGGGACGCCATCGAGATGGACCCACGCCGCGCCGCTACGGATTTCGACCGTCCCGGTGAATTGGCGGCGTCCCCGGGCCAGCACTTTGTCGACATACCCTTCATCCTCGTCGCCACGCCGTTCGCTGCGGGGACGCAACCGGACTTCGACGGTATCGCCATCCAGAGCCCCACCCGTCGCCCCGGGGGGAATGAAGATGTCCTCCGAACTGTCCCCCGCCGTCAACGCATCCCCGGGGCGGACGAAACCGAACCCGCCCATCGCCCCTCGGAACGTCCCGCGGACGAAGCCGACCCGACGGGCGATCGAACGCGGCGTCGCCGAATTCCCCTTCGCCGGCCGCTGGCCTCGGAATTCCCCCTCGGTCGACGGGACCGAAGCTTCTTCTTCCGCCGACGCCGAGGCAGCGTCGCTCGCTTCCCAACGTGAAGCTGGGGCGTCTGGGCCTATTTTGTCGGCCGGCGTTGGCGTTTCGGTTCTCGCCTCCGGCGTTGGCGTTTCGCTTCTCGCCTCCGGCGTGGGAATTGAGATCCGTACGCCCGGCTCGGCGAGGATGCTTCGCCAAGCGAGTTCGGGGGGAAGGACGAGGTGATTGGACCCGTAGCGCAGTTGCCCTCGATGGACGAGCGCTTTCACAACGCGCTTCAATTCGCGATAATCATCGGTATCAAGGCCGAGCGATTGAGCGATCTGCTTGGGCTTGATCGGGCGATAATCCGGAGCGTTGACCAGACGCAAAACTCGGTCGACCAATTCGGCTGAAACTTCCATGCGTTCAACATAATCAATCCCCGAGTCGTGAAAATCGGAAACCGCTTCCGATTTCCGAAATCGAACCTCCCTCGATCGCTCGTTATCGAGTGCATCATGACGACACCTGAAGTCGTGCGAAGCGGCGACGACCCGCTGGGGGCTCCTGTCGCCGGCGGGCCCAGTCCCGGAAACGACCCCGTTTGGAAAGCTGCGGCCAAGCCCGCGGTCTCCATCGCGTGGGCGGTTTGGCTCCCGCTGGGTTGCGTTGTGGCGTCACTGGGGACGGTTCTGCTCGCCCCATCGGCCGAGGCGCAGTTCAAAGGGGTCCAGCCGATCTTCAACCAACAGCTCGGGGCTTGGCCCGCGTCGAACCAAACGCGTCCGATCGTTAACGGTCCCGTATTCAATGGGCCTGGGGGAGGCGGCGCGGGTCACCATCACCACGGTTCGCTGCCGGGGTATTGGATCGGCGGTTACTCTCCATGGGGTTGGGGCGGAAGTGGTTGGGGCTGGGGTTATCCGGTCCCTTACCCATATGCCGGGCCGGGTTATTCGTTCATCCCGGGTTACAATTGGTATGGCGTGGCCCCGCCGGTCGTGGTCGTCCAACCGCAGATCGTGCATGTGCCAGTGCAGGTACCCGTGCAGGTCCCGCAATTGCCGGCCAACGCGGTGGCGGCGAATCGTCCCGCGGCGGGCAACTTGCAACCGCCGGTTGCGGGTGGTGGTAATAACGCGATGTTGCCTCCGCCACGCGTGATCCGGCCCGATGCCAACGCCCCAGGTGCCGAAACCGAAATCCTTCGTCGCGTCATCGCCCTTCGCAAGAGCGACGCGAACGACCGGACGCGGGCTGACCAAGCGATCGCCGATGGCGACCAAGAATTCGCCGACGGCCAATATCGCCGCGCGATGCTCGATTATCGCGACGCGCTGAAGCGGGCCCCCGATTATCCGCTGGCGCTGTTTCGCGCCGGTCACGCCCACACGGTGCTGGGGGATTATGACCTCGCCGTGACCTACTTCGGGATGGGGTTGGAACTTTCTCGCGATACCGTCCGCGACGGCTTTACCCTCGATACGCTTTACAAGGGTGACGCGATTTCGAAGCAACAGCATTACGGCGAACTCGGCGCGGCGCTGCGGCGGCAACCGCAAGACGGCGGGTTGAATTATTTGATGGGGATGATGCTCCATTACGACGGCAACCCCAAGAAGGCGGAAGAATATTTCCGCAAGGCGGTCGAGTTACCGGGTCGCCATCGCCCCTACGCCGCGATGTACTTACCCGACGAACCCCCCGCGGCCCCAGTTCCGGCCGCGGCCCCAGTGCCCGCCCCGCCGGTTCAAGCTGCTGCGGTCCAAGCACCACTTCCGCAAGTTCCCTTGCAGCCAGCCCCCGCCGTGCAAGCCCCACCCGTGCAAGTCCCGCTGGCAGTGCCCCAAGCTGCCGCACCGCAAGAGGTGAAACCTGCGGGGGCCAAGCCGCCTGTTCCGCGGCCGGTCAATTGATTTCGCCGATCGCCGCCGGACCGCAGAGGGAAATGATTTGCTCTAGCGACGGGATCGATTCGCTTTGCAATCCTCGTATCGCTTAGCAATTCTCGTACTCGTACTCAATGAAATGGTACTCGTACTCGTACTCGAAGACCGCGCAACGATTTCGAGTACGAGTACGAGTACCGCTGCGCTGAGTACGAGTACGAGTTCGGATACGGATACGAGTTCGGATACGAGTGCGAGTCTAAGTATGCCTTGGAAGTTCGGATCGAGGAGCGATCGGCGGGTTGCGAGACGCATGAAGCTTTTTCGGTGATGTTACTACATTTGTAGTCAGCGGTTGGCTAAGGCCGGCGGCTATCGCCTTGCAGATGATTTCGCTCGCGATCGAAATAGCGAGCGATTAGGCTCGCGATCGTTGGGGCGAGCCGATTGGCTAGCGGTTGAAACGGCGGCGGTCGGATTCGGTCAACAGCATCTTGCGGAGCCGGATGCTTTGCGGGGTGATCTCGACCAGCTCGTCATCCTCGATGTATTCGAGTGCCGCTTCGAGCGACAATTGACGGGGCGGCTTGAGGATCACGTTTTCGTCGCTGCCGGAAGCCCGCATGTTCGTCAGCTTCTTTTCGCGGCAGGGGTTCACCACCAAATCGTTGTCGCGGGCATTTTCGCCGACGATCATCCCCTCGTAGACCGTTTCGCCGGGGCCGACGAAAAGTTCTGACCGTTCCTGGAGCGAAAAGAGGGCGAACGGCATCGTCTTGCCGGCGACCATCGACACCATCACCCCGTTGCTCCGCTTCGGCACATCCCCTTCGACAGGGTGGTAACCTTCGAAGCGGTGGTTGATGATCGCGGTGCCGCGGGTGGCGTTAAGCAGCCTTGTCCGCAACCCGATCAGCCCGCGGGCGGGGATCAAAAACCGCAACAGGCTGAAATCGCCGCGTTGGTTCATCTCTTCCAATTGCCCGCGGCGATTACCGACCAGCTCCATCACCGGGCCCATGTTGTCGGTCGGGACTTCCACAACGAGCGTTTCGAACGGTTCGTGCGTCTTGCCGTCGACCTGCTTGAAGACGACCCGCGGCTTGCTGACGCTGAGCTCGAACCCTTCACGCCGCATCGTTTCGATCAGCACCGCCAAGTGCAACACACCCCGGCCGCGGACGGCATAGGCTTCGGTGCCGGGGACGAGCTCCACGCGGAGGGCGACGTTCCGCTCCAGCTCCTTTTCGAGCCGGGCCTTCAATTGTCGGGTGGTGACGTATTTCCCTTCGCGGCCGACCAGCGGCGACGAGTTGACGCTGAAGATCATTTCGAGGGTCGGTTCGTCGACGGCCAAGCGTTCCAGCGCGACTCCCGAATCGACTTCGGTGATCGTGTCGCCGATCTCGACGTTTTCTAACCCTTCGATCGCGACGATGTCACCCGCCGAGGCCTCATCGACCGCTAAGCGGCCGAGCTTGTCGAAGACGAAGAGCCCGGCGACCTTCAACCGTTTGACCCCGTCGGGGCCGTGCAAGTCGACGCTCTGGCCCGCGCGGACCTTCCCTTCACGGATGCGGCCAACGGCGATCCGGCCGACATATTCGGACCAATCGAGCGTCGTGACCATCATCTGCAGAGGCGCATCGAGCTTCGCTTCGGGGCCCGGGAGGCCGTCGACGAGCAGGTCCAGCAGCGGACGCATGCTGTCGGTCGGCTGCGACGGGTCGTTCGTGGCGAAACCTTCCTTGGCCGAGGTAAAGAGGTACGAAACGTCATCGAGCAAATGTTCCCCACCGAGCTCGGCAAGGAGCTCGAGCGCTTCGTCGAGCGCCTCCAAAGGCCTGCCGTCGGGGCGGTCGACCTTGTTGATCACCACGATCGGGCGGGCCCCCGCTTCGAGGGCCTTTTCGAGCACGAAGCGGGTCTGCGGCATCGGCCCTTCCGCGGCATCGACCAACACCAACGCCCCGTCCGCCATGCTGACCACCCGCTCGACCTCGCCACCGAAGTCGGCGTGACCCGGGGTATCGATGAGGTTGATCTTCACCCCCCGGTAATGGATCGCGATGTTCTTGGCGAGGATCGTGATCCCCCGTTCACGCTCCAGGTCGTTGCTGTCGAGGATCCGCTCCCCACGCAATTCCGAATCGCGGTATTGGCCGCTGTGCCGGAGCAAGCAGTCGACCAGCGAGGTCTTGCCATGGTCGACGTGGGCGATGATGACGACGTTACGAATATCTTGTCGGCGC
>JBEIRZ010000609.1:0-1972 GCA_040375695.1 Planctomycetaceae bacterium | reverse complement strand
TTTCAAATCACATTCCATGATAGGGGCCTGGCCAAGGGTAGGACATGCGTGGCGTTGAGTCCTGGTGTGACGTTCCCTTTAAGGGCGGACTTTGTAACCGATCTTGGTCAGCAATTCGCGGACGCGGATCAGGTGTTGGCCTTGGATTTCGAGCGTCTCGTCCTTGAGCGTCCCGCCGGCGCCGCAGGCCGCTTTGAGCCGATCAAGTAGCGCGGGGAGGTCGGACTCGTCGGGCGACAGGCCGCGGATCACGGTGACCGCTTTCCCTTTTTTCCGCGACTCGGTGGCGAGCGTCGCCGTCTGCTGCTGTGGCGGCTTGTATTCCTTCGGCGGTGGCGGGCACTTGCAATCGGCCTCCAGTTCTCCGCATCGCTCGCACCGCGGGGGCCGATCCCACTGGGTCCCTTCGAAAAGTCTCATTCCGTTCATTCGCTCCCGATCCAACCCCGCGGCGACGCAGCCCCGTCGACGAAATCGTAACCGATTCCCAGGGTATCTCCAGGCCAGGGCATCACTAGGCCAGAACGGAATTGTGATCGCCAGCCCGATCGGTGATGATGTTTGTTGGGGTTCGGTTCGGTGAGCCTCTTCGGCTGACGATCGCACGATCTCTGCTAAACGGTGTCACTCGCGTCGTGCGGCGTGTATGGGGCTCCGGGCATCTTTGATTAGCAACAGCGTTTGGGAGAAGCTTGATGGTGGGGCCCGAGATCTCGAGTGCATCGCGTTGGAAACGTTGGTTGCGACGGGCGATGTGGCTGACCTTGTCGCTGGCCGCGGTCATCGGTTCGGTGGCGGGTTACCTGTGGTGGTATTATCACCCCGCGTTCGAACGGACCGATGGGATCGTCTACGGCCGGCGTGGCGACCGTGACTTGACGATGGATATCTTGCGTCCCGAAAACCCCAACGGTTTAGGGGTCGCCTTCATGGTCAGCGGCGGTTGGCGGTCGCAGGGGCCGGGCGGGGTCGACGCGTGGCTGATGACGCCGCTGCTTCGTCGCGGCTACACCGTCTTCGCCGTTTGCCACGTTTCGCAACCCGATTCGTTGATCCAAGACATCATCCAGGACATGCATCGCGGGGTCCGCTTCATCCGCCACCATGCCGAGAAATATGGCATCGACCCCGATCGGATGGGGGTGACCGGCGGCAGCGCCGGCGGGCACCTCAGCCTGATGCTGGCGACGCGCGGCGGCCCGGGTGATCCCATGGCCACAGACCCGATCGATCGCGAAAGCAGCGAGGTGGATGCCGTCGCGATCTTTTATCCCGTCACCGATCTGCTCGACCTTCGCGGTTCGACCGAAGACCCCGGTGACGGCGGGCCTCCCAAGAGTTTCGTCCAAGGTTTCGGCCCCGACGCGAACGACATGGCGAAATGGAAAGAGATCGGCCGCGAATGTTCGCCGATCTATTACCTGACCGACGCCTGCCCCCCCACATTGATCTACCACGGCGATGCCGACACGCTCGTGCCGCTGGACCAATCGGTCCGTTACCAAGCGGCGGCCCAAAAGCTCGGCCGCGAAGTGAAGCTCGTCGTCCACCCCGGCGGCGGGCACGGTTGGCCGTCGATGATCTGGGATTTGCGGGCCTTCGCCAACTGGTTCGATACGCATCTCAAACCCTAAGCCCTTGCCGAAGAAAGGCTCGTCCGAAGCATGTCCGCCCTTGATCGGGTACGCGTCTGGATGCTTGTTACTACAACCGTAGTCAATGGTTACTACAAACGTAGTCATAAATTACTACAAACGTAGTCAACACGGACTACATTTGTCATCAAGTGACTACAAACGTAGTCATTCGATGCGCTACCGATCTTCGATCGGAGCGTTTCAGAATACCCAGCGGCCCTGCTCGCCTGATCGGTTAGCCCCAAAGTTGTTCGACGACATTGCCATGGACGTCGGTCAGCCTGAAGTCGCGGCCGGCGTGGCGAAAAGTGAGCCGTTTGTGGTCCAGCCCCAAG
>JBEIRZ010000470.1:0-3219 GCA_040375695.1 Planctomycetaceae bacterium | reverse complement strand
GGTTCGATCTCGGTCCACCCGACGCTGTCGGTGCCGATCCGCGAACGGTTGATGCGAATCGAAGGGGTTCGGCAAGTCGTCATCCGACCGACATGGGACGACCCCTGGGATTCGAACCGCTTGTCCCCGTCAGGCCGCGTGAAACTCGGCCTACCCGAAAACTAATCAAACGCGGCAACTGATCAGACGCGGCTCAGGATCTTGGTGACATCGGCCGCGCCGCGCTGCGGGTCGAGCGTTGTCGTCGCGATCCCCGAAACGACTCGGGTGATGTCGTGGTCGATCTTCCCGGCACCCCACGCCGCGCCATCGGCACGGGTCACGTAGACCGACATCGTGTGGTGACCGCTTCCGGGGCGTTCGCCGATGATGTGCAGAATCGTCCGTGGGCCAGGAAGGTCGGCAAACAGCGTCTGGCCGATCCGGTAACCCGCGCGAACCCTGCCGCTATGGACCACCAACAGCTCGGGCGCGACCCGCATCCCCAGCGTGTCACAACCCGCGACCAACCGGCGGATTAGCGGCATCAGATTCCCCGGGTCGGTCAGCGCCGAAGCGTTCAGCCCTTCCGACACGACAAGCTGCACGTCATACCGGCCGCCCTGAAGGGCCCGCATTTCCTTGATCTTCGCTTCGGAAGCATCGGCCAGCACTTCGCCGGTGGTCGGATGCAAAATGTAATCGGTCCGATCGGCCGAACGGGTCTGCAATTCGACCTTTTGCGGGATTGCCGCGACGAAGGCTTCGTCCCACTCGAGCCAAATCGATCGCTTCGCGTCGGCATAGATCGATTCGATCTGTTCCGCCAATTGCGGCTGCAAATCGAACGGCTTCGCACCATGACCTTCGGCAAGAAAAACGCCGCGGCCGCGGACCTCGGCCATTTGACGCCGCCCTTCGCGGACGATCTCTTCCGCGTCCCGCCCATCCCCCTTCCGGAGCCTGTATTGCAAATAGATATACAGCGGGTCACCGAAGTGGGGGCCGGGCCTGCCGCTTTGATCGACGATCCCCAGCGATGCGAAAAAGTTTGCCATCCGATCGTTGACTTTCAAACCGAATCGCTCGCGAAGCCGCACGTGGTCCTGGTATCCGGTCGTCAGGTAACCCAGCATCGGGTCGATCTTGGTCGGCAGCGCCATCAGGTAGGCTGGCGCGGCGGGGGCGACCTGTTGCAAACACCAATCGAGGTCGCTGAGCGATACGTCCATGTGCAAGGTCGAGCAGACGTCGAGGCCGATCGTCAGCCCGTGCAGTTTGCCCATCACGAGGTCTTCGAGGCAACACCGCACCAACTGTTCGCGGGTGCGAAAGACTTCGGGTCCGATGAACCCCGCGACGTCGTTCAGATGGACCCAGCCCTGCGACCGATCGGTCAAGCCCTTCGCCCCGGCGATCTCGTCGCTCAACGCTCGGGCGAAACCGTACTTCCGCGATTCGTGCAACACCATGTCACAGCCCTGGCCATGGCCGTTGGTAAAATCGGCCCCCTGACCCGTTTCGAAATAAAAACCATAGGGCCCCAGACGCGATCGGGCGTGCCCTTTCATCTTGTCGACCGAAATGTCGAACGTCGCGTTGGCGGTGTCGTTCCCCGCGATGCTTTGGAACCAGAGCGCGGTCGATCCGGGATGGGCCCGCTCGACTTCCGCTTGCACGTCGACGTGGGCCAAGACGCAGTGCGGCATCGCATCGGTCAACCCGAACGTCGCCAGCACCTCTTTCAAAGTTTCTTCGACCGCCAGGACCGAATCGATGTCGCTCGAAACCGGGTTTGTCCCCAAGAGCACATCCCCCACGCCATACGCGAAGGCATCCAGGACCTGCCAGCGGATGTCGTCAGGGTGGTCGGTCGGCGAGTTCGGTTGCACACGTGCCCCCAGGTACCCCCGCGCGCCGATTCGAGTCCCCGGAAGCGGGTTAAAAACCTTCGCGCTGATCGCGGTCAATTCCGCGTCGGACATCAGCTTCACCACGCACGCGATCACGTCGCTCGATAAGCCATCCTTCATCGCGTGGATTTGGCCCTCTTCCGCCTCGAGCAGAAACCGCTTCAGTTCGCCGAAGGTGCCAGGCAGTCGGGTCTTCGCTTCCGCGACATTCGATCGGAACGAGCCGATGTAACTCTGCAATTGGTCGCGATGCGGCGGGTGACGATCGACGAATTCGAGCGACGTGTTCGCGAGCAATTCCCGCGCGTACCGACGCGACGCTTCGTCTGCCGCCGCCACGCCGATGATCTCGTCCCCTTCCTTGAACTCGTTCGCCGCACCGAGCAATTTTCGATAAGTCGTTTCGTCCCATCCGCCCGCGACGCGGCGGACGTACCCCGGGATGTCTTCATCCGCCGATGCCAACGGTTTGACTTCGACCCGACTGGTCCCCTCCGAAGTCGGTGCGCCGACCGAATCTTGGCCGAAGGCCCGTGGGGCAACGCCGCCCACGACGCACCCCCCCGCTAATGTTTGCAAGAACCGACGTCGAAGCAACATCTTCGCGACCACCTCGCAAGGGACAACAGACTTTCAAGCAGACCCGAAGTCGATCGATCCGTCGGGCCCGTGATGAAGCATCATTGTAAGTCTTCTCCCTTCGTACCGCACCTCGAAAAGGACGTTATCCTAATAGGGAGTTCTCCTCCGCTCATCGTCGACCCGGGACGTAAAAATCCCCGCCCAACCCCGCCTGATCCGAATGCCAACACGCCCCTTGTCACCGGCGATGCGCCCCGCCGCGTTTTTTCGTGCCGCCGCGATTTTGATCGTCGCCATGATTGTCCCTTCGGCCGTTTTGGCTGAGGACGTTGTCGTCCTGAAGTCGGGGGCCAAACAATCGGGACGGATCGTCTCGCAAGACAACAACGTCGTTGTGCTCGAGATGCAGGTCGGCAAACGGAAGGTGACGCGCAAGTTTCCGCGTGGCGTGATCCTGTCGATCATGACTGATGACGCAGGCGGCAAGCCGAGCGGTAACGGGTCGCCTGCGGCTGCCGCATCGAGAGCGAATGTCGCCGATGATGACCCGGCTGATGGCGTCGCCCCGATGAACCCGCTGGCCAGATCGCAGGGTTCGCGCGGGTCGTCTTCGGCGCGTCGTGGCGATATCCCCCGGCGGTCCAAAGCGGAGGGCTTGGAGTGGAGCCAAACCGTCGGCAAGACGCCACCCGAGGGGTACGAGGCGACCCCACGCGATTACCCGCCGACGCTCGAGCTTGCGTGG
>JBEIRZ010000326.1:0-5219 GCA_040375695.1 Planctomycetaceae bacterium | reverse complement strand
CTGACCAAGTCGCTTGGAGGTTGATGGTATCGACGAATTCGAGCCCGCGATGTTTGCGTGAAAAATTCTGTAGGGTGATCAGCGTCACGGGTCGGCTGGAGTTGCTAATCTTGGTCGCCAAGGTTTGCATCATCCGGTCGTTGAAACAGGTCGATGCAACGTAGACGACGGTCGCCCCTTTGGCGTCTGAGTCGAAGCAGTTTTCGTGGCGGAAGGTCGTCTGTCCGGCCAGTAGCACGCCTTGGGCTTTGGCTTCCTTAAGGACTTTTTGCGAAGCCTCGTACCGCGAGTGTACGATCTCGATCCCGACGCATTTTTTGACCGGGACTGTTGCGGCGACCTGCAGCACGAGTTTCCCTACGCCGGAGCCGAAATCGTAGAAGACATCGTTTTCGGTGAGTTTCAGGTACTTGAGCATCTGCTGCACGCCCAGCGGGGTCAATTCCCCGTAGACGAGTGCCCTGTGTCGCAACCGGCGGCCGTCCGGTTCGTCGCAGCTAAATCCGTCGATCCCTTTGTAGAGGGTTGAGATAAGTCTTTGTTTGTTGGGGATGGTTGCCAAGACGATAAGACCGAATCAGGGTGACGATTTGAAAATAAATGGGAATTGATCGCTAATAAGCGTCAGTTCGAAACAGGCCATCGGGTTCCGATGGGTTCCATGGGTCCATAGTGTCTCGACTTTTGTTGGTTTCGGCAACTGGACAGAAAGTCGCGAACACGAAGGACTTAGGGGATGGCGTCAAAAGCTTGGCGCATCACCTTGATGAAGGTTTCGGCCGCAGGGATCGATTTTTTGCTCTTCAAAGTCCATGCCGCTTTTTTCTTCGTGACATAGTCCGAGAATCCATTCAGCTTTGCGATCCCGGCTTTTTTGGTGGCATTGAGCTCTGCCCGCTGTTTATTCCTCTGTGATGTCAATTTGAAAAATTGTCCGTCCAACGCGTCGAGTTGCTTACCGATCGCTATAATTTGGGGGTCTGCGTTGATGACTTTCGACCATGACGGGACTCCGGGGCTTTTGTCCAGGCCGCCGGGGTTGATTTCTTTGACACGTTTCGTCTCCGCGTTCCCCAACGCCAACATCAGGTCACTCACCTTGGTAAAGGCGTTGGACGTCGCGATCCATGCCGCCGCCTGTTTCTCCGCCGTGGCGGCCAAAGTGTTGATGTCGTGAATGAATGCGTTGCTCGTCTTTCCCATGTCATGGATCTCAAATAAGAATGTGGCAAGTCCAAAAATAGCGGTTTACGACCACTTTTCGAGGGAGAATTCGGGGGCGGTCGGTGTCAGCGATGGTCACTCATCGACGGTGTCGAGTTCTTTTTTGGTCGATGCGGCAGCAGCCTGTGCCGCCTTGAGCTTCGCTGCCGCAGTGGCCATTTTCGATTTATCCGCGGCCGTTTCGCGATTCTCCTGAGCGATCAACTTCTTCATCTTTTCGATCTTGTCATTCATGATGGACCCCGAAAACGCTATATCAAGAGGTTGTGAGGAGCAAAAAGCACTCTATCGGATTGGATATGGCCAGCCGGATGTTAACAGAAAAAGACTGCATGTTCCGGATAATCCAAAAGAATTTGTTATTTTCAAGTGGGGCGGCGGGGTAGGAAAAGTTTCGTTGGTCCGCAAAGATGAATTGGGTCGGCCGAAGCGATCTGGGACGATTTGTTGGCTTTAGTAGCTTTCGGCTTGGGCTTTAGGGGGAGTTTTTGGCAGTCTCGTAGAGAACTTTCCCGGTGTCATCGAAGAACGCGAGGCGGAGCGTTGCCGGTTGGTCCTCGATCGCGACGCGCAGGAAGCCGCCGGTCGGTTCGGGGTAGATGAATCGCTGGTCGATCATCCCTTGGGGATCGGTCGTGTTTTTGCCGCCCGGTTTTTCGCCCCGGATCGCGTTCTCGTCATTGAGCGCGCCGCAGCAAAATTCTTCGAAGCCGCTGGGGTGGATGCTGTGGTATTGCCAGTGGCGGTCGCCGCAAAAGCTCATCACGTTGTTGATTTGTTCGTCGCGAAGCCAAGCGAAGAACGCGTCAGCTTCGTGTCGAAAGCCGCGGGTGTTCGTGTGGTTGTCCCGTTTGCTGTCGCGGTCAGGCCCGACCATCGGCGTTGGTGTGACGATGACCTTCCAGGTCGCGTCGCTCTGTCGGAGCGTCTCTTTCAGCCACTCCAGTTGCGTCGCGCCCCACAGGGTTTTGTCGGGGCCATCGGCCAGGTCATTGTCCGAGCGGTAGTCGCGACCTTCGACGAACCAGAGCTGGAGATGTTTGTGGACGCGATGGGTGCGATAGGTCGGCAGGTCGTCGATACCGGCGGGGTGGATCGGCATTTGTTCGCGAAAGAGCTTGATCCCGGTCGGTGCGTCGGGGCCTTTGCCCCGCCGAGGTCGGCATCGTTGAAACGGAAGTCGTGATCGTCTTTGGACCAATAGGTCGGCGTGGTTGCGAAGAAATCGACGAGGCGAGGGAACCGGAATTGCTCGTGCCATTTTTTGCGGAGTTGCGGGAGCGTTTGTGCGGCACCTTTGGCGGGGTGGTCGTAGTAAACGATGTCGCCCGTCCCGATGAAGAAGTCGGGGCGGAGCGAGAGCATCGCGGCATAGGCCGGGAAGCCGAGTTGACGCGCTTCGGCGGTTGCCCGGGGCCCTTTCCCGTCGGCGCCGTTCATGAAGAAGGCGTAGTTCTGGCAGCTCCCCATCACGAACGAGAGCGGGGCGTCGTCGGTAGGGAGCGGCAATGTCCGGAAGTGCCGCGCCGGGCCGTTGCGGGTCGTCGATTCGTGGGGTCCGAAGACGAGGCGGTAATGGTAACGGGTAGCGGGGCGCAGCCCATCCACTTTTGCGCGGACGATGAAGTCATTGGAGGCGGTGGCGCGGAGCCATGGGGTACGCTTCGGGGCGTTGAAATCGGGGGACTCGTCGTATTCGAAACAGGCGACCCCTGCGGTACCGGGGAGGTCGCCGCTGGGATCGAGCTCTGGGCCCGGGAGGGTCGTCAATCGCGATTGCAGAAGGATCGAAGTCGATGTCGGTTCGCAGGCCAGTTCGCCTTGCGCGTGATGGACTTCGGCGGCAACTGCGGGGGTGATCAACAACAAGGGGAGCAGCAAAGCGAGGGAACGCGGCAACATGAGTGTTCCTGCAAACCGAATCGGGGCGTTGTCGTTAGAGATGGGCACCAGGCCGATGCGTTAACGTAAGCGGGGAAGCGTTACCTTCAACGCGTTACCTTCAACGCGTTACCTTCAACGCGTCATCGTCGCGATCGACCTGCATCACCAAGCGACTCCGCATTTTACCCGAAGCGTCGCGCGGTTGGGGACGATGCGGCGGTGCGCTCTTACATCCCGAGCCGCCGGGTGTTCCTGGAAGGGGTCTACGAGGGGACGGATGCGGTGATCGATCAATCGCTCCCGGCCCCTTTCGCGGTCGACATCGAAGAGCGGATCGTCCGCGCCGTGCGTGACCAGTTGACGCCGTTGGCTTCGGGCCACCCCTTTGCGAAGCGTCACCGTTTCGCCGGTGACCTCCACGAGAATCGCCTTGAGTTTGAACGCGCCGGTGGAATCGCTCCAGGTGCGAGGCCGGGCGAGCGTCGACGCTTTGGCGTTATCTTGGGCATCCGCGATTCGGATCGACGAAGCCAATAGCAAGCCGGCGAGGGCGAGGAGTGTGCTCTGGGAGGATCAGGGCGGGTCAGCTATCGCTGCAGGTTTCGAGGAAGCGGGCGAGGCGATGGAAATCGCTGCCGGCTTCGATGTAGCGGACCTTGGTGACGAGGGTTTGGGGGTCGACGAGTTCTTCGAACGGGACGTAACGGAGGTTGAATTGGCCGCTGACCGAGACCATGACGCCGTTGAGCTTCTGTTCGACGAGGGCGCGGTAGGCACCGACACCCAGCGACGCGCCGAGGATCACGTCGAAGGCTTGGGGCGGGGCGCAGCGGGCTTCGTATCCCATTTGGAGGCCATTGATTTTACGGCTTTTGCCGGTCCGCTGGGTGTAGCGTTTGCCGAGGAGGTCGGACATGCGTGCGGCGAGGTTGATCGAGGCGATGTTGATGTGGCCATGGTCGTCACGATCGACCCCTTCGATGACCTTGGACGGCATGAAGTTGGCGAGCCCTTCGGCGATGACGATGGTGCCGTATTCGCGTCCTTCGCGTTCGCGGGCGAGCATCATATCGACCATGCGATCGACGACGCGATCGATCGCCATGACCTTGCGAGACTCGCCCGTCTTGGGATGGATTTCGGTCTCTGCGAGGGGGCCTTGGATATCTTCGACGCTGATCACCATGCTCGCTTCGCCGGCGATGGCGGCGCCGTAGGCCAGCCATCCGGCGCTGCGACCCATCGCCTCGCAGAGGAAGTACGCGCGGCCGGCGGCGGCGTCGTAATTGAGGTTCCGGATCTCTTCGGCGAGGACTTCGACGGCGGTGAAGTAGCCGAAGGTGAAATCGATGCCGGTGTAATCGTTATCGATCGTCTTGGGGAGGTGGATGACGGGGAAGCGACGCGATCCGGCGGGGAGCGTGTCTTGGTACATTTTCAGTTTGTTCGCGGACTTAAGGGTGTCATCGCCACCGATCGAGATCAGGGCGTCGACTTCGAGGGAGCAGAGCCCTTCGTAGACGCGGCGCAGGGGGGCGACGAGTTCGGGGTTCTTGAGGTGATCGGGGCTGTTGATGTGTTTCCCGGGGTTGGTCCGGGCGGTGCCGATCATGATCCCGCGGCTGGTGCGGGAGTGGGTCAAGAAATCGTTGGTCAGTCGGATGTAATCGGTCCCTTCACGAAGCGGGCCGGCGGCGCTGTATTCGGCGAGGCGGCTGTAACCGTGTTTGATCCCGAAGACCTGGGCCCCTTCTTCGAGGAAGGAGTAGGCCGCGGAGCTGATGACGGCGTTGGCCCCTGGTGCTGGCCCGCCGGCAAACAAGATGGCGACTCGTTTGATGTCCAGGTTGTGATGGCTGCTCATGATCGTTCTCGTGAGGCGTTGGGATTCGTAAGTGGTCGTGTGGTGGTTTGGTGATGCTTGACGGCTAACGGCAAACGGCTTCATCTCGCCTATCGATTCCCGATCCTGCTCGGGGTGGTAACTCGTCTTCGAGTCGCATCCTTCAACTCATCTTTTCAACTCGTGCTCGTGCTCGTGCTCGTGCTCGTACTCGTACTCGTGCTCGTACTCGTACTCGTGCTCGTACTCGTACTCGTGCTCGTACTCG
>JBEIRZ010000508.1:0-2873 GCA_040375695.1 Planctomycetaceae bacterium | reverse complement strand
TGTGCTTGCGGTTGACAGTCTGCAAGTCCTCGCCCGAAACGCTCAACAGCCTTTCCGTCACCTGTGCTAAGTCGTGCCTTGCCGATAGTCGGGCGTCGCCGATGATCGCCGCGGTTTTATTAAGTAGCCCCGACATGCCGAACTCGGACGCCAGTTGTGCAAGCGTCGGTGCGCAGCAATTACCGTCCCCGACCAGTGATTTGATAATCCGGCCGATCGTCCCTTTGCCTGACCTTGGCGGCCCGACCATCAATAGGATCTTTTGCTGCTTTGTGTCGCGAGTCAGAAGGTAGCCTAGCCATTCCTGTAACAGCCTTCTCGATTCGTGGTCATCGCTAAACAACTCATCCAAGAACCTCAACCACCGTTCCGGCTTCGGTGCCTTCAAGTCGATGTCGTAATCGGTCGCGATCGCATTAAAAAAACTCGGACCGCTCGGTACTGCGAACCGGTCAAGACCATCAAACAAGCTCGGCAGATGAACTACTCCGCTTCGCGTTACTAGGATCTCGTCCGGCCTCCACGCCTTCGCGTCTCTATCGCCACCGTCCAGCCAGCACGGCATATCCAGCCGACTCGAAACAGCACAACCCGCTTGGACGTTCAACAAAACATTCCCGACCCCGCCTTTTGTGATTCGTTCATAACGGCGCTGCAGCCACCTCGTAACGTCGCTGCGAACATCGCTATCGGACAACTCGGCATAACGCCCGTCTGCCCACTTCCAAAACGCATCACGATAAAAACGGATCGTCGACGCGTCGCCCCTGACCTGCGATCGAAGAAAAGAACCTGCGACCTTTTCGGGTGCTGCATGCTCAAGCGGGATTCGTTTTCGCTCTTTCCTTCGCGATCGGATTACCCCCCTGACCTCTCGAACCGCGATAGCTCGGGCCTCTGTGTCGGTCGGCTCTAGCGGATTGTCATTCGTAACAATCTGTGCGGCTTCACTCAAAAAACCGTTGATGTCATCCATGCTTAGCGGTCCCCCTTTCCACCGAACCCCAGCCCCCGAACAGCTTTTGCGGCTTCGCGTCCGTCACCGCCATAATTCAATTCTGTGAACGCCCGGAACGGCCCCCAGCATGTGCGACCACCCGCACCCGATAACGGGCCTGCGTTAGATGAAAAAACGGTTAGCACTTCGATGCCGTCGCCATTGCGGCCGGTCGTCGCCGATGTGCCGTATGTTTTTCCCGGTCGTCGCCATGACGATTCGCTGACCTGAACCCAATCGTGCGGCGTCAAAATTTCATCCCAACGCGCCCTGCGGTTGAAGTCATCCCATGGCGTGATCTCGCCCTCTGGTCGATTGTGCTCGTAATGCCGTGCCAGCAACTCACGCTTTATCGTCTGAACCTTTTGACTCACGGGCCGACCGCAGTCGAAGGATGCCGCGGCCTTCCACAATCGCGCTCGCTCATCGGGTGTGATTCGCGGGATGTCGGGGATAACCGGCCCTGCGACCTGAACGTAGGGGTTCCTCGTCTTGTGAACCGCTGCTGGCGATCCGACGCCAACGATGTAACCGCCTTCGCCCCTCGTCTCGATCCTAGTCGCCTTGACCGCCATGCCATGGCAACCACGGCGCGAACCCGAACGTTCAAAGCTCGGCGCATCAGCGGGTTCCCATGATGCCAACTTGGTATTCGCGAAGATTCGAGAACACCTGTAGAGAACATGCCAACCGCCCGATGCCGTCTCGACGATCGGCAACCGATTGACGATTTCGGCAACCATCGATTGCCATGGCATAAACAATTCAGACTGGTCGAAGTCGATAACTTCCAACCCGCCCGAAACGCGACCAGTGACGATTCCAATTCCGTGCGGCCTAGCGAACCATCGCATCACCTCGGCAGGGGTCGCCCTTCGCGTCTGGTATTCCTTCCATGGGATCGCGGACGCCTTCGACCCGTCCAGCCGGATCGGGACAATCGAGACGCCAGCCGCAAGATAGTCCAGCGCGATTTGCTGGACCTCGTTTGTAATGCAACTGGCGGGGCGCGTTAGCTGTGCTAAAATCACTCTGACCTCGTGTCTGGTTTGGATCGTCGCGAACGCCTGCCAGCCCCGCGACCAGATGAACGATGTGAACGGCCGCTGGGTTAGCTCCTGGTGGCCGTTTTTCTTTTCAATGTTCGATGCCGTGGCAACGCTTCATAAATTGCCAAACGCCTTGATCTGACGCGTCAGTCAGTCCGGCCTTAGGCAATGCCTTTTCGATTGCCTCCTTAGCGGCAACCATCGCCAGCACAATGGCTATTCGCTCACGCGGCTCAAGTGATTGAAAATCAATCGACTCGGCCAGCTTCTCGACTCGGTGACACGCCGAAAACAATCCGTCGATCGGTGGGAAAACGGAGTGCTCGGCTCGCTCCCAAAAAGTGATGATTTGGTTAAGCATGTTTCGTCCCTCCTTGGTTAAAAAACCTTCGGTACATTTGCGTCGATTCGACGACGACGGCTTGTCGCTTGCTGCTTGGCGTCTGCCTTGGCGACTATGGGAGGAGTCAGAAACGATTCCAGGTCAACCAACCTGATTGACCACCGCGGCCGATTGTTCGTTGTTGAGATGTCGACAGCCGGAAGCTTGCCAAGCTCAATAAGAGTGCGGATCTTTTGAGGCGTTACACCCGCGATCCGCCCGGCTTCAATGGTCGTTAAATACGGCTTGTGATCGCCTACGATTGACATAAAAAAACCCTTCAAAACGCAGAAAAGTTAGTCCGACGTTTGAAGGGTATTCGCGATGATCTGATACGACCGACGGACGTATCACCGATTTTCTAAAAAAAGTTTTCGCCACCTTCGAGCGACTTGGTAGCCAACGCCACAAGCTTCGGCAACGTCTCGAACCGGTTTACCTTTTT
>JBEIRZ010000047.1:0-21030 GCA_040375695.1 Planctomycetaceae bacterium | reverse complement strand
CGGTGCTCGCACAGGCCTCGCAAGCGGAGGTTTCGCCGGCCGATTCGATGCGCATGGCGTCGGGGGGGCGAAGCAGCTTTTGGCATCGTTACTCGGCACCGCTTGCGCTGGCCGCATCGGTCGGGGTGATCGCGGTCGGCTTCGCGATGACGCGGCGGTTAACGCCGCTGGGTCGGCAGACGACGATGTCGACCAGCGATTCTGCACCCGCCCCGGCATCACGAGTGGCGGCCCCGTTGGGTGCGCCGGTGATGCTCGACCAGGCCGAGGGTCTTTCCCGCGACGGGGAGATCGATTCGCTTGGGGACGCGCCGGCAGATCATTTGAACGCCAATGGTTTGGATGGTCTTCACGATCGTTACAGCGTTGAGCGATTGGCCGAGGCGCAGGCCCAGGCAGAGGCCCCGGCAGAGGCGGGGTCTGGCAAAGCTGCCGAGTCGGTCCTTTCGCAGAGGGAGAAATCGCAAGAGGTTATGGATCTTAAGGAAGAGATGAGGGCAGAAGTTCAAGCCGTTGTTGACGCCTTGGACGCGACCACTAACGAGGGGTTGTCGAAGCGGAGAAGGGGCGATCTTTCGGTACAGCCCCTGCCGGCAATGCCCTTCGGAATGCCTGCCCCGGGCGGGGCCCCTGGGCCCGGTAAGCCGCAAGCCGAGGGGTATTTGGCGAAACAGACCGAATTTCGATCGCTCGGAGTCGATGTCGCTTCGAAAAGGTCCTCCGAAGCGGCCCGTGTCCAGCAATTGGCGGAGTCAAAAGATTTAAGGCAGTCCTTTGCGAAGAAGCTCAGCGTTGCCCCATTCGGCGAAGCGATCGACGAAGGGCGCGGGCCCGGGATGGCGGGGGACCGGTTTGAACCGATCACCGACAACCCGTTCTTGCGGGTCGGCGAGCAGCCGCTGAGCACCTTTTCGGTCGATGTCGATACGGCGAGCTACAGCAAGGTGCGGGACTATCTGGTTCGGGCCCACGAGCTGCCGCGGCCCGACGCCGTTCGGATCGAAGAGATGATCAATTATTTCGATTATGGTTACGCCCCACCCGAAACGGGCGCGGAGCACCCGTTCGCGGCCAGGGTCGAGATCGTCACCTGCCCGTGGAACGTCGATCACCGTTTGGCGAGGATCGCGTTGCAAGGGAAACGGCTTCAGGCGGAGCAGCGTCCTCCGTGCAACCTTGTCTTCTTGATCGATACCAGCGGGTCGATGGATGCCCCGAACAAATTGCCGCTGGTTCAGGAAGGGATGCAGTTGCTGCTATCGAAGCTCGATCGCGACGACCGGGTCGCCATTGTCACCTATGCCGGATCGGCCGGGCTGGTGCTCGACGCGACCCCCGGCGATGAGTCGGCAAAGATCCGTCGGGCGTTGACCGAATTGGCCGCTGGCGGGAGCACCAACGGCGGTGCGGGGATCACGCTCGCTTACCAGACGGCCCGGGACCACTTCATCGCCGGTGGGGCGAACCGGGTCATCCTTTGCACCGACGGCGATTTCAACGTCGGGACGACAGGGACCGACGAGTTGGTGCGGATCGTCGAGCGTGAGGCGAAGGGGGGGGTGTTCTTGACGGTGCTCGGTTTCGGCATGGGGAATCATAACGACGCGATGCTGGAACAGGTCAGCGGCCGTGGCAATGGCAATTACGCCTTCATCGATACTGACAAGGAAGCCCGCAAGGTGCTCGTCCAGCAGGCTGACGCGACGTTGGTGACGATCGCCAAAGACGTCAAGCTGCAGATCGAATTCAATCCCAACCGGGTCGCCGCCTATCGATTGATCGGGTACGAGAACCGCGTGCTTGCGAAGGAAGATTTTAACGACGACAAGAAAGACGCCGGCGAGATCGGAGCTGGGCATTCCGTCACGGCGCTTTACGAGATCGTCCCGGCGGGTAAGGAGGTCGACGCGATCGCGCCTCCGGTCGATTCGCTCAAGTACCAGTCGGTCGGGAAGCCCAGCGATGCCGCGGCGGCGAGTGACGAAACGATGACGGTGAAGTTGCGGTACAAGGCACCCGATGGCGATACCAGCCGGTTGGTCGAATTCCCGGTAACCGATACGGGGAAGGGATTTGATGACGCCGACATCCACGTCCGGTTCGCCGCCGCCGTCGCCGGTTTCGGCATGAAGCTCCGGTCGAGCCCCTATGCGGGGAAGTGGACCTTGGCCGATGTCCGCAAGGCGGCCGCTGCGGCGATCGGGGACGACCCGCACGGGTTGCGGGCGGAGTTCGTCGAATTGGTCCAAGCGGCCGCGACGCTGCGAAACGAAAACGAGTGACGGCCCGATCGCGGGAACGGGCCCGATCGCGGGAACGGGCCCGATCGCAGGACCGGGCCTGATCGCAGGAAAGGGGCCCGATCGCAGGAAAGGGCCCCGATCACCGGGCCCGACCCGTCACCGGATTGGTGTCGTTTCACAAGCCGCGAACCGGCCGCGAAGGGCTCACGTCGGCTTGGCGGCCTTGCGTCGTTTCTGTTCGGGATCTTGCGGTTCGACCGGCCGGGCGAGGTGTTGCCAATAACGCTGGGGGTGGTTGAGGATATCGCGGGTGATTTGGAAGTGGTTCGTCTCTTCCGCTTTGATCTTTGCCAGCGGGGCCTCGTCAAACGACAAGACCGTTGCCCCGGGGAAGGTCAGCAGGATCGGCGAGTGTGTCGCGATGAAGAATTGCGTTTCGCCCCGGCTGACCCGGTCGTGCATCAGCGCCAGCAGGTGCAATTGACGCTGGGGTGAGAGAGCCGATTCGGGCTCGTCGAGGAAAAAAAGCCCCGACTGGAAACGGGACGTCATCACGCCGAGGAAGGCCTCGCCATGCGAGACCTCGTGGAGCGGTTTGCCGCCGTATCGCTTGTAAGGGTCGCCGTTGAAGTCGGCGTCGTGGCGCCGTTGGTCGAGCAATTGGGCGAAGTAGGCTTGGGTTTCGGCGCGGAAGAAATAGCGATCCTTCGGCTGGCGGGTGAACGACAGCCGGAGCGATTCGGCGAGCAGGCTCTGTTCCTGGAGCCCCAATTCCAGCCCCAGTTCGTTCATCCCGCCGCCGAAGATCGGCAGCCTGGCGACGACCGCCATGGCTTCGAGCAGGGTCGACTTGCCGCTCCCATTTTCGCCGACGAAAAACGTGACCGCGGAATCGAATTCGAGCGAAAGGTCGCGGGTGAAAGGGAGTTTGCCGGGGAAGGTCTCGGGATCGAGCGGCCGTTCGGGGGCGATCGCGGCGTGGGTGACGTAGGGCGGACGCATGGCGATTTGAACGGGGCGACTCGAACGGGGGCGACGCGAAATTGCGAGGGCTTGGGTTCGCTGTTGAAACGGGCTGAGGACCGAACTGGCCCGTTGCATTTCGGCGGCCCCGCCCATTTTTTTCAGTGGGCGAGCCCATCATTTCATCGCGTCGACCTCTGTCAAGCGAGCGGCGGATCGCTCAGTCGATCCGCGGGTTTCTTGAGGATCGCCGATGCAGGCTCTTGGCGGTCACTTGGCGGTCACTTGGCGGTGACGATCGCGATGCACGAAGGGCTGGTCGTTTCCAAAGGGTCACCGACGGGGGTCAGCTTTCCCGATTTCGGATCGATCGCGAAGGTCGCCACGTTGTGCCCTGGCATGTTCGCGCACAGGAGCCATTTGCCGTCGGGGGTGATCGCGAGGTTCTGGGGGCCTTCGCCAAGCGACGGGCGGATTTCGATCAGCGACAAGTCCCCTTGGGGGCCGATCGCGTAGGCGGCGATGCTGTCGTGGCCGCGGTTGGTGCCATAGAGGAATTTGCCGTCGGGGGTGATCTTCAAGTCGGCGCAGTGGCTTGTCCCTTTGAAATCGGCGGGCAGGGTCGGCACCGTCGCACGTTCGACCAGCATCCCCGAATCGGCAAGGTAATCGAAATGGGTGACCGAATTGAGCAGTTCGTTGATCACGTAGACATTCTCGCCACGGGGGTCGAAGATCAGGTGCCTTGGGCCGGCGCCGGGGGGCGTGCGGACGAAGGGTTGGGCCGCTGGGGAAAGTGACGCCTCGGCGGGGTCGAGCCGATAGGCCAGGATCTGGTCGATCCCCAAGTCGGCGGCGAAGGCGAATCGGTTGTCGGGGCTGATCACGAAGCAATGGGCGTGCGGCGCGGTCTGCCTCGCGGCGTTGACGCTCGAACCTTCATGTTGCACGAACGAGCGGATCGGGCCGAGCTCACCGCTGGCCAGGATCGGGAAACTGGCGACGCTCCCGGTCGAATAATTTGCGACCATCGCCATCTTGCCGGTCGAATCGATGTCGACGTAGCACGACGCCGTGCCGCGGGTCGATTGGCGATCGAGCGGCGTTAAGGTCCCGTCGGCGGTGTCGGCCTTCCACCCTTTCAAGAATTCGTGTTCGCTGCCGCCGAAAGTCCCGGGGGCGTCGATCGAGTAGAGGAATTTTTGGTCCGGTGAGAGCGCGAAGAAAAACGGGTGCTCGACCTGGTGGTTCGATTTGGCCAGCTTCCAAGCTCCGGTTCGCGTGTCGAAGCGATAGGCGTGGATCGCGCCGTCGTTCTTGGGGGCGAAGGCCGAGACAAAGACGAGAAGTGTCGACTCGGCCGCCGCGTCCCCTGCGGGGGTTTCCTGGGCGATCACGGCCGAGCCCAACAGGGCGATCACGGCCGAGCCCCACAGAGTGATCGACGCCATCAGCACCGACAGGGTCGTTGCCCATGGCCGCGCCGCGTCGGACGAGGGGATTGGGGCGAGGCGGAATGACGGCCTGGGGATTCGGCGGGAGTGCATGGCTTCGTCCTGTGGGTGAGGGTGGTGAACGGCTGAAGGAGGGAGGATTCCGCGCGGACAGCGGTTCGTTATGTTGTAACCGAATGAGACGGCTGGCCGAACTGGTCAACGGGGCCGAACTGGTCTAGGTGGCTGGTCGCAGAGACTGGGCGCCGCCTGGGTATCAGCCGGTTTCGACAAATGGAAATGGACAAACGATGCCGACCCCACCGATCCGAGTGACCGACGCGAACGACGCCCCGATCCGTGGGGATGGGGATTATGTCCTTTACTGGATGACTGCCCACCGCCGTTTGGCGTGGAACCATGCCCTCGATCATGCCATCGAATCGGCGAGAGGGCTCGGCAAACCGCTGCTGATCTTCGAGCCGCTGCGGGTCCATTATCGTTGGGCCAGCGACCGGTTGCACCGGTTCGTGATCGAGGGGATGCGGGACCACGCGGCACGGCTCGCCGGGCACGCGATCGGTTACTACCCCTACGTCGAGCCGCTCCCGGGACAGGGCTCGCCGTTGCTGATGACGTTGGCCAAGCGGGCCTGTTTGGTGATCGGTGACGAGTATCCTTGCTTTTTCCTGCCGACGATGATCGCGACGGTCAAAGGTCGGTTGCCGGTCCGGTTGCGGTTGGTCGATGCGTCGACGGTGATCCCGTTGCGGTCGGCCGATCGGACCTTCACGGTGGCCCATAGTTACCGCCGCTGGATGCAGAAGCGGATCCTCGATGACCTCTTGGACGAGCCACATCATGAGCCGCTTCGGGGGGCGAAATTGCCGCGGTTCGAGGGGGTTGATCCGAAGGTCTTGAAGCGTTGGCCCGCGGCGGAGCTCGACCGGCTGCTTGCCCCTGGTGGGTTCGATTCGATCCCGATCGATCACCAAGTCACCCCCTGTGAATCATTGCCGGGTGGGGACACGGAGGGGTCGCGGAGGTTAAAGCGATTTTTGGAAGATGGGGTGGGGCGTTATGGCGATGACCGCAACCATCCCGATGCGCGGGCCACGAGCGGGCTCAGCCCTTACCTCCACTTCGGACACATTTCGGCCCATCAAATCTTGGCGGGTTTGCTCGACCGGGAAGGTTGGACCCCGGATCAGGCGGCCCCTCCTAACGGAAAAAACCTCGGCTTTTGGAGGACCAGCGAACCGGCGGAGGCGTTCATCGACCAACTGCTGACCTGGCGTGAGCTCGGGTTCAACATGACCCACCGCCATCCCGACGATTGTGACCGTTGGGAATCGTTGCCGGATTGGGCCAGGAAGACTCTCGACAAACATCGCCGTGACCCCCGGCCGGCCCTCTACACCCACGAGCAATTCGAACGGGCCGAGACCCATGACGAGATCTGGAACGCCGCCCAGCGCGAATTGGTGACGACCGGGGCGATGCACAATTACCTCCGGATGTTGTGGGGCAAAATGATCCTGAATTGGAGCGAATCGCCTGAGGAGGCGTTGCGGATCATGATCGACCTGAACAACAAATATGCCCTCGACGGCCGCGACCCGAACTCCTACAGCGGGATCATGTGGACCCTGGGGCGCTACGACCGGCCATGGGGACCCTTGCGTCCGGTTTTTGGCAGCATCCGCTACATGACGAGCGACAGCACCCGGCGGAAATTGAAGCTGAAGGGATACCTTGCCAAGTTCGGCCCGTCGCAACCGTTGCTGCCGGGGCTTTCGGAAGGGACATCCATCCCTAAAGGGACAGGTATCCCGAAAGGGAGAGGGGCGCAAGGGAAAGCGTGACGACCGGTCCGGCGATCGATGCCGAACCGACCATTCACTGGGCTCAGGCCGCTTGCCTGCCGCGGGTCGACTTCTTGCGGCTTGAGGGGGTCGTTCGTTTGGACGAGGGGCTCTCGCGGAGCGGGTGGCGAATCCGACCCAACGCGTTCCGCATCGCGACGGCGTCCCGGAAACGCTTCGACGGGTTCGGGTCGATCGCCTTGCAGATCAGGTCGAGGAATTCGCCGCTGAGGGTCCTGCGGAGTCGGGAAAATCCGGGGAGTGGCGATTCGAACGGGTAGGTCGGGAGCTCGCCCGAGAACATCCGATAAACCACCAACCCCAAGCTGAAGACGTCGCTGCGTAAGGTCGGTTTCCCCATCGCCTGTTCGGGGGCCATGTAGCCGAGCGTGCCGCTGGCCGAATGGTCGATCCGGCCTCGATTGACCCTTGCGAGCCCGAAATCGGTCAGCCGCAGATGGTTGTCGCGAAAGAGGATAAAATTGTCGGGCTTGATGTCACGGTGCAGCACCTTATTGCCGTGGGCGTACGCCACCGCGTTGATCATCTGCTCGACGAATTCGAAGGTGTTTTGCCGAGACATCCGGCGTTGCAGGCGGGAATCGAGCGATTCCACCCCCAACGGGAAGACCATCACGAACCGGCCATCGATGAACCGGGCATCCTTGAGGGCCAGGATATTCGGGTGGTCGAGCTTCGCCATGATCCGCACTTCCCGCTGCAAATCCTCCAGCGACGGGATGTGGTTGACGTACTTTTCTTCCGGCACCTTGAGGGCGACCTGACGGTTTTCGATCTGGTCCAACGCGGCGTAAACGGTCGCGAAGCCGCCGCTACCGAGCCGTTTCAGCAACCGGTATTTATCGAGTCGACTTCCGATTCGTAACGAACGCACCACGTCGCTATCGCCACAGTAAAGCTTGAGTGAAACCGTCATTCCCAAGTGTTGTCCCGGTCAGGTAGCGACGAAGCATTATGCTAAAAATCGATCGCCCACGCCTGCGATCAATTGTTTCATTCGTCAAAACCGGCACCCCGTCACCAACCTTTTTTTCCACCCTGGGTATCTTGGCCGATTGGCCACCGTCGCCGAACCTGTCACAACATAGATTCGACCCGCAGATTAACCGGTTGGCATGGTTAAACAAAAGGATTTGTCGAATTATTTTTCCGGATTTATGAAAGGCAATTGCTCGATGCGTCCGTCCGACAAACTTCGCCCGATCGAAATCGTCCGAGGCTACCTCTCGGGGTCGCCCGGGAGCGTCCTGTACCGTAGCGGCGACACCGTCGTTTTATGCACCGCCTCGATCCAAGAAGGGGTACCCCCCTGGATGGCGGGCCGAGGGAAAGGGTGGGTAACGGCGGAGTACAACATGCTCCCGCACAGCACTTCGCCCCGAAAGAGCCGCGAGCGGGATGGGAAGACCGACGGCCGAACGACCGAAATTCAGCGGCTGATCGGTCGCAGCATGCGGGCCGTCGTCGATCTTGCGGCGCTGGGCGAAAAGAGTGTCACCGTCGATTGCGATGTCCTCCAGGCCGACGGAGGCACACGGACCGCCGCGATCACCGGCGGATTCATCGCCCTGGCCGATGCCATTGCCTCCGCGTTCCCGAATTGCATCCCACCTGGCATTTCCTCGGGGCTCGCCGAGGGCTCCTCCGCCGAGCCTGTTTCGGGCGATTGGGGCGGGCCGATCAAGGACAGCATCGCCGCGGTCAGCGTCGGCGTTGTCGACGGGATCAATTACCTCGATTTAGACTACCGGCTCGACAGCCAGGCCGACGTCGACATGAACGTCGTGATGACCGGACGGGGGCATTTTGTAGAGATCCAAGGGAGCGGCGAGGAGGCAACGTTCGACCTCGACCAGCTCCAGGATCTTCTCCGATTGGCCTCGGACGGGATCCGCGAATTGACCCGCAGGCAGCGACAATCGCTCGCGCGGTAACCGGTAACGTGTCGCCTTGCGGCCGCGATGCGTGTTCCTCCAGCGATCACTTTTCCACAAGCCAATACCGGAACGATGGATAAACCCAGCCCAGCGATTTCTACCTCCGCCGTGGACACCGGGAATGGGATCAACGGCGACCGGGTAAGTGGTGACTGGGTGCTCGGTGACCGGACCCTCTTCGATCGCCAAGGGTTGCTCAGCGATCTGCTCGCCGGGCTCGCCATCTTTTGTTTGTCGGTCCCGACCTCCCTTGCGATCAGCGTCGCCACCGGGGCGCCCCTGGCCGCAGGGATCCTCGCGGGGATCTTCGGCGGGCTTGTCGTCGGTCTTTCGGGGGGCTCACGAACGTGCGTCACCGGGGCCTCCCCCGCCCTGATCGGGGTCACGATCACCCAGGTCGCGGCACTCGGTTCGTTCGACCGATTCTTCATCGCCGTGATCGTTGCCGGTGCGATCCAGATCGGGATGGGGATGTTGAAGCTTGGGTTCCTGGTCTCTTTCGTGCCCCGTGCCGTTGTCCGCGGGTCCATCGCGTCGCTGGGAGTCATCCTGTTGCTCAAGGAAGTCCCGCACCTGGTTGGCCATCACGGTAACCCGCAAGGCGAATTCTCTTTCATCCAACCGGATGCCCAAACGACCTTTTCGGCCTTGTCCCAAATTCCCGCCAACGGGCACGCGGGCGCGGCCGTCATCGGGCTGCTGTCGGTCGCGCTGCTCGCTTGGTGGGACCGCCGCCCGGCACGACCGAGGCCCCTGCCGGGTGCCTTGGTGGTTGTGGCCCTCGCGGTCGGTCTGCAATTCGTCTTTCAGAAGCTCGGCGGTCCCTGGCGGCTCGGCGAGGGGCAACTCCTTCCCCCGCCGGACGCTTGGGGTATCGGATCGATCTACGACCTGGGAAAGCCTTGCGACTGGGCCCTCATGGACAACAACCAGATCTACATTTCGGGGGCGATCCTGGCACTGGCGGCCACCCTCGAAACGCTCTTAGGGATTCGAGCCACCGACCATCTCGATCCCCGCCGCCGAAGGACTTTGATGGACGACGAGCTCATCGCACAGGGTTCCGGAAACCTGTTATGCGGCTGGCTCGGGGGTCTCCCGTTGGCACCCCTGGTCGTCCACAGCCAAGCGGGGATCGACGCCGGGTCCCAGACGAATCGCGCGACCATCTTCAACGGCGTCTTGCTCGTTGCGGTCGTCGTGCTGATGACGCCCCTCATCGGGTTCATCCCGCTCCCCGCTTTGGCGGCGATCCTCTTCGTGACGGGCCTGCGGCTGATCTCGCGGTGCGGGTTTTGGGGCATCTGTGCCGGGGGGTGGGTGCAGGTGGTTCCGTTTTTCGCGACGCTGATCGCGACAGTCTTTACCGACCCGCTGATCGGCGTGCTGGTCGGCCTGGGGGTCAGCATCACGGCGATCTTGGCCGACAACATGTTGCAACCGCTACCGATGCGGGTCGAGAAACTCGACGACACAGAGGTCATCCGGATCGAATTGCCGCCGCGTTTCGACTTCCTCGGGACGGGGGCGCTCGACCGGGCGCTCGACGAAATTCCGCAGGGTTCCCGTGTGATCCTCGAAGCCTGCGGTTTGGATCAGGTCGACACGGAGATCCTGGGCCTGATCGACGACTTCCGCCTTTACACCGCCCCCCAGCGGAGGATCGAGGTTACCCTGCTGGGGTTTTCGGATGCGGAAGATTCGGATGCGGAAGATAAAGAGGATTCAGCAGAGGAACAGGAGCCAGCCCCCATGGCGGACCGGGGCGGTGGCGATACTCGCTAGTCCCTCCTTCCCCTTCGGGTTTGCGAATGGGGGCTCAGCGCATGGGGGGCGACCGGGCCAGAAGCTTGCCGGGGGACTGGCTTGCCGGGGGGACTGGGGCCGAGTCGGATCCGAGCCAGAATCTCGCTCCCTAGCGTCTCGACGCGAGCAGGCGTCGCGTTAGACTTACCCAAGTGGCAGACAGGTTGGGTAATTCACAAGGTTTTCGGCAGACAAGATGACGTTGACCAGTCACGCGATCGTGATGCTGGCCAAACTGTTCAGCGGTTTTACCGTCCGCTGGGTCGATTGCGCCCCGGACACCTGCCAGCGGATCTACTTCGCCAATCACACCAGCCACCTCGACGCCGTCGTTCTATGGTCGGCGCTCCCCAAGCCGATCCGGGCCCTCACCCGGCCCGTCGCGGCGAAAGACTATTGGTCCAAGGGGTGGCTCCGCCCGCACATCGCCAAGTCGTTCAACGCGATCCTGATCGACCGCGAAGAGATCAAGGTTCATCAAAGCCCGATCGACCTGATGATCCGGCAAATGGGAGACGTTTATTCGTTGATCGTTTTCCCGGAGGGGGGGCGTTCCGAAGGGGAGGAAATGTCGGAATTCAAGAGCGGGCTTTATTACCTGGGTAAAAAACGCCCGGACCTGGAGCTCGTGCCCGTCTACATCGATAACGTCAATCGGATCTTGCCACGTGGCGAATTCCTTCCGGTCCCGCTCCTGAGCTGCATCACGATCGGCCCACCGATGTGGTTGGAGCCAGGCGAGAACAAGGTCGCGTTCCTCCGCCGCGCCCGTCAGGCGGTACGTCGGCTAAAGGACATCTGATCGCGATCAATTGGCGGCTGAGGGCAACCGCTTCGCTTCGGCCGCCTTCTGGGTGTTCATCGCATACCGCCAATACGGGATCGCGGAGAGCAACAGCCGCCCCGTCCCCCGGTAGACATAGGCGGCACGCTGGCCCGACAGCCAGTAGCTGATCAGCGACTTCGTCGGGCGGCGGACCGAAAACCGAATCCCTTCGGTGCGGGCGATGACGGCCCTTCCGTCGACGACCAACGTCTCGTCGTTCAATTGGATTTCCTGAACGGGGCCGTGCGCGACCAGCACCACCTTCCCCTTCCCTTTCAACCGGCTGTGGTACCACAGCAGACCCTCTCCGGCCCAAAAGGCAGTCATGAGCCGTTCACGCCTGACCGATATTTTGATCTCGTCGTCCGAGGCCCAGTACGCCCCGTTCTCAACGATCCACCCTTCGTCCTCGTTCATTTCCATGATGTGAAACCCGCCCAGTGACGGGTCGAGGTAGACCTCTCCGGTCCCGCGATACCGAGGCCGCAGCGGCGACTCGGTCGAAAAGAGCGAAACCCAAAGGTCGCGTGGCGAAGGGAGCGGGGTCTCCATCCGGATATCGCCGACGTAACGGTTGAGCGCTCCCCGTTCCGCGCGGATCGCGTCATCCTTCAAGACGACCTTAACCCAGTGCATCCCCTCGGAATGCTCGATGCTAAACTCCGCCATGCTGCTCACTCCTGCTTCGCATCGGACGCCGCGGTCGCTGATTTTTCGGAAGTAGCATCGGTTGCCGGTGGAGACGCTGCCGCACCTTCATCCCCCTTGGGCTCCTCGGTCGCTGTATCCGCTGTCGCCGGCTTGTCCGTGTTCGGTTCGCCCGCGGCTGCAGCCGGTTCGGACTGGGCCGGTTCGGACCGCGGTGATTCGGGGGCCTTAGGGACCATCAATTGGTCATAAATTTGCTCGAACGGGGACGAAGAGATGCTGACTTCGCCCAAGAACGGGTTGTCCATCGCGACCACGAACGCGATCAGCGTCGCCAAGAAGAAATTGCTGATCCCGCCCAAAAGCAGGTGGGGCAAGAACTTCATATCGAGCATCCAAAAGAGCACCATGCTGGTGATCGCGCCGATCAAAACGACGTACCAAAGTAGTTGTGGGATGCCGCTGGTGACGGAGTAAAGCCTTAACCTGCGGAAGTCCCGCAAGTCATTGAAGCTGGTAAGTGCTTGGCCGTGGAGCAATTCTTGGCCGGCAGTTTTTGGCTCGAACGCATAGAGTACGGTTTGGATTTTCGTGACCAATTCTGTCCCCCCGCGAGGGATTTCTCGACGCCGCTGTGCCGGCCAGTCCTCCGAGATCACCGACCGGGCGTACTCCCGTAGCAATTGTCGCAATTCTGCGCGGGCCGGTTCGGGATAGCCGCTGAACACGCGATAGAGCCCCGACAGGCTGGCCGCCTCTTGCGTCACCTGCGTCTCCGCCTTGTTGAAATTTTCGTAGGCGGCGAGCGACAGCAGGCCGAGCAGGATACCGAAATAGACTCCGTGAGCGCCAAGCAAATACGAGATCAAATCGTTCGCGCCGTACTGGTTGCGAACGATCAGCCTCAAGAACGGGCGGATAAAAATCGATCCTAAAAAATTTACCAACAGGAACGCCCCCGTGATCAGGGCGACCATTTCCCAAATAGGTAAGTCGTAGAGCCTTAATAACATCCGGCCGATTCCCGGTGGGCGTCAAAACTTTGGTCGACGAACGATGGCGTCCGTATGGGCCAGCCGAGGCCCGCGAAGTCGACGACATCACTTAAAGGCATTCTGGCCCCCGCGACGCTACTCCCAAAATCACACCGTCCGACGCATCGGTCGGCAGGGGTGCCGGAAAATGCCAAAAAAAGAGCCCCCGCTGGTCAACCCTTAACGGTCGTTATCATTAACCCCTCCGCCGCGCCACAACCCTTTGGACCGCGATCCCCTAACGAAGCCTCTCCCTTGACCGCACCTTCCCCAGCTGATGCAGAAACGATCCGAACCGGCACCCCCACCCCGATCGAGACGCGCGTCAAGTCCGCCTCGCCTCCCGTTTTCGGCCTTGTCGTCACCGTGGCCTGCGCGGTGCTGGGGTTGATCGGCGCCGCGGGGCATTTCGGGACGTTCCCTTACGCTAAAGAGCTGTCGATCTTGGCCTGCCTCGGGGCGTACCTCGCCGGCGGTATCCAACCGACGCTCAATGCCCTCGATTCCCTCCGCCAAGGGCAGTTGAACGTCGATCTCCTGATGATCATCGCCGCGATCGGCGCCGCGATCATCGGCGATTGGCTCGAAGGCGTCGTGCTCCTCTTCCTCTTCTCACTCAGCGGCACGCTCGAAGCGTTCGCGATGTATCGGACGACCCGTTCGATCGAATCGCTGATCCAGCTCCGCCCCCGCGAGGCCTCACGCGTCCAGGCCGGCGGGGCGGTCGAGGAAAAGGTCTTGGTCGAGTCGCTTCAGATCGGTGACCTGATCCGCGTCCGCCCTGGGGAACGCTTCGCGATCGACGGTGAGGTCTGCGAAGGGGAGACCTGGGCCGACGAGTCGACGCTCACCGGCGAGAGCGAAACGATCCACAAACCGATCGGGGCGATGGTCTACTCCGGCACGATCAATTGCCAAGGGAGCGTCCTGGTGAAGATGACCCGCGCGGTCGCCGATACGACGCTGCAGCGAATCGTTCACATGGTCCAAGAGGCCCAAGCCCAAAAGACGCCGACCCAGCGGTTCGTCGAATCTTGGCAACAGCCGTACGTCCTCGGGGTGTTGGCCGCGGCGACCCTCGTTTTCGTCGGGGCCAAATGGCTCCACACGGCGAGCTGGTACGACGCGTTCTATCACGCGATGGTGATGCTCGTCGCCGCCTCCCCGTGTGCCGTGGTCGTCAGCGCCCCCGCCGTGCTGCTGTCGGCGATCGCCCGGGCCGGCCGCCAAGGTGTCCTGTTCAAAGGGGGCGTCCACCTCGAATCGCTCGGCAAGGTCGACGTGATCGCGATGGACAAGACCGGTACCGTGACCGTCGGCAAACCGGCCGTCACCGAGGTCTGGGCGCCCGAGGGGGGCGATATCCCCAAACTCCTTCGGCTGGCCGCCACCCTCGAAGGTCGCAGCGAACACCCGCTGGCCGTCCCCGTCCTCGCCGAAGCGCGGCGGCTTGGTATCGAGTCGTCTCATGCGCCGATGATCGAATTCCACAGCCATACCGGACACGGCGTCCATGCCCGCATCGACGGCTCGTGGGTCGGCGTCGGCCGCGAAGGGCTCTTCGACACCCACAACATCCCGATCCCCGAATCGCTCGCCAAGCAGGCGGCCGCGATGCGTGAGCGGGGCGAAACGGCGCTGCTCGTCCTGGCGATCGATGATCAGACCGATGAACGCCATTTCGGCGTGATCGGCGTCGCGGACCAACTGCGTCCCGAAGCGCCCAAAACCCTCCGGGCCTTGAAGTCGCTCGGCATCCGAAAAATCGTGATCCTGACCGGCGACCACCCTCGCGTCGCCACCGCGATCGGCTCGCGGCTCGCCGCCGACGAGGTTCGGGCGGGGCTACTTCCCGACCAAAAGGTCCTCGAGCTCGGCAAGCTTACCGAGGACGGTTCGTTCGTCGCCATGGTCGGTGATGGGGTCAACGACGCCCCCGCCCTGGCCGCCGCTTCGGTCGGTATCGCGATGGGTGGTGCCGGGACCGACGTGGCCCTCGAAGTCGCCGACGTCGTTCTGATGCGGGACGACCTCAGCGCCCTGCCGATGGCGGTCTGGATCAGCCGGCTCGCCCGCAAACGCGTCCGCCAAAACATGATCTTCGCCTTCACGATGATCGGTGTCCTGGTGATCTTGACCTTCTTTGACCTGCCGCTTTGGATGGGGGTGTTGGGCCACGAAGGGAGCACCGTCATCGTCGTCTTCAATGGCCTACGGTTGCTCTGGGAGAGGATGCCGGACCTCGCCCAGGGAGCTTGATTAGGCGGGCTTGACTATCCGGGCTTTGATTAGGCGGGCTTTGAATAGGCTGCTAAAAAACGGGGCGCGATCGGTCAGAAAACGAAACGGGCCAGCCCCAAAGGTGGGACTGGCCCGTCGTGGTTCAAGCGTCATCCGACCTTGGCCGGCGAGCCGTTAGTACATGTCGTGGTCGCCGCCGGTCGCCTTTCCGCCCTTTTCGGCCTTCGGCTTGTCGGCGATCAACGCGTCGCTGGTGAGCAACAGCGTCGACACGCTGGCGGCGTTGGCCAATGCGGTCCGGGTGACCTTGGTGGGGTCGATGACGCCGGACTTGACGAGGTCTTCGTAGGTGTCGGTCAAGGCGTTGTAGCCCATGTTACCTTTGTGGCTGAGGACCTTTTCGCACACGATCCCGCCGTCCTGGCCGGCGTTCTGGGCGATCATGGTCAGCGGGGCGCGGCAAGCCCGAACGACGATCCCGTAACCGACCTTTTCGTCGGCAGCCATGTCCGCGGCGGGGGTAACGGCCGAGCTGGCACGCAGCAATGCCACGCCGCCGCCCGGGAGGATCCCCTCTTCGACGGCCGCACGGGTGGCGTGCAACGCGTCTTCGACGCGGGCCTTCTTTTCCTTCATTTCGCTCTCGGTCGCGGCGCCGACGTTCACCTTGGCAACGCCACCGGCGAGTTTCGCGAGCCGTTCTTCGAGCTTCTCACGGTCGTAATCGCTCGTCGTGTTTTCGATCTCACGACGGATCTGGTCGATCCGCGACTTGATGTCGACGCTCTTGCCAGCCCCTTCGATGATCGTGGTGTTGTCCTTATCGACGATCACCTTCTTGGCCCGGCCGAGGTACGTCAGGTCGACGCTGTCGAGCTTGATGCCGAGGGCTTCGAAAATCGCGGTGCCGCCGGTCAGGATCGCGATGTCTTCCATCATCGCCTTGCGACGGTCGCCATAACCCGGGGCCTTGACGGCACAGCAGGTGAAGGTGCCGCGGAGCCGGTTGATCACCAGGGTCGCGAGGGCTTCGCCATCGACGTCTTCGGCGATGATCAACAGCGGCTTGCCCTGCTGAACGACCTTTTCCAACATCGGGACCAAGTCCTTGATGTTGCTGATCTTCTTTTCGTAGACGAGGACATAAGCGTCTTCGAGGACCGCTTCCATGCTCGCAGCGTCGGTGACGAAGTAGGGCGACAGGTAACCGCGGTCGAACTGCATCCCCTCGACCCACTCCTGCTCGGTCTGCAGGCTCTTCCCTTCGTCGACGGTGATGACGCCGTCCTTGCCGACCTTGTCCATCGCGTCGGCCAACAGGTTGCCGATCTCACGGTCGTTGTTGGCAGCGATCGAAGCGACGTTCGCCATCGCTTCCTTGTCTTTCACCTTGACCGCCATCGAATGGAGCTTCTCGGTGATGTCCTTGACCGCCTTCTCGATCCCGTTCTTCAGTTGGACAGGGTTCACACCGGCGACGACCGCCTTCAGGCCTTCGTTGAAAATCGCTTCGGCCATCACGGTCGCGGTCGTCGTCCCGTCGCCGGCGACGTCACTCGTCTTGCTGGCGACTTCGCGGACCATCCGGGCACCCATGTTCTCGAAGACGTCTTCGAGCTCGATCTCTTTCGCGACGGTCACGCCGTCCTTGGTCACGGTCGGGCTGCCGAAACTCTTCTGCAGGATGACGTTCCGTCCCTTCGGACCGAGCGTTACTTTGACAGTCCGGGCGAGCTTGTTAACGCCGCGACGGATCGCCTCGCGAGCTTCCTGATCAAATGCGATGATTTTTGACATGAGGGTTTTTTCCGCTCTTCAGATAATTGGAGGATAGATGGTTTGTTGATGAAGGGACTCGATGCGGGAATCAGCCGATGACCGCCAAAACGTCATCTTCGCGCATCAACAGATACTCGACGTCATCGATCTCGACGTTCTCGCCGGCATAACTGGTGAACAGGATCCGGTCACCGACATTCAGTTGCGACTTCGAGCGGGTGCCGTCGTCCAACAGCTTCCCAGTTCCCAGCGAAATCACCGTCCCGCGGGCCGGCTTTTCCTTCGCAGAATCGGGGAGCAGGATCCCCCCCGCCGTCTTCGATTCACTCTGCTCTCGCTGGACCACCAATCGGTCCCCCATCGGCTGCAAACGAATTTGCTTCTTCGGTTTAGCGGCAGTCGCCATGGCGTCTCATTCCCTTCTGATTCGAGTCAGTTCAAATGGGTCAATAAGTGGGGTCCGGCCAAAACGGCAGCCCCCAAATGATCGGTCGCGTTATAGTGCAATCGCTGTGCCGAGACAGCCGGGGCGGCGGGAAAAAAAGGCTTTCGCGTAGCAAAGTCCCTTTTTTTCGATGAATTTCGCTTCACCTGGGCGTGGCTAGGCCGGCGACGCCGGTTAGACTATCGACGCCCGCTCCGCAGCCGTTTTTGTCACCCGGCCGATCCATTCGACATCCACTGCCCCTCGAAAAAAGCATGCCGATCCCCGTTAAGTGCTCCTGTGGCAAGAGTTTCAGTTTGAAGGATGAGTTGGCCGGAAAGGCGGTCAAATGCCCGGCCTGCCAAAATGTGATCAAGATCCCGGTGCCAGGTAAGGTTGTCGCCTCGGCGAGCCCAACCGCGGGTAAGCCGGCTGCGGGGCAGGCGGCCCCCAAGCCCCCCGCCGCGAAAGGGCCCCCCGCCGCGAAAGGGGCCCCGGCCCCGGCCAAGGCGGAACTGGAGGATCTCTTTGCCCAGGAAGGTTTCCAGGTCAAAACGGGCAAGACCTGCCCGAATTGCTTCGAGTCGGCCCCCAAGGAGGCCGTCCTCTGCGTCAAATGCGGCTTCCATTTCGAGACCGGCTCCAAAATCGAAGGGCACCAGACCGAACTGGATGGCGAAATGTCCGGCGCGGCCGCCCTCAAGAAAGCCGCCAGGGACATGGAGCAGTCCAAAGAGATGCAGGAAAAACTCGTCGGTGCCGGGATGCCGATCTGGATGCTGGGTCTGATCTTCTTCACCCTCGTCTCCGTCACCGGTGTCATGGTGACCGTCGTTAATATCTCGCGACGCGAGGAAGAACAGAAGGTCGCCTTCAACGCCGTCGCCACGCTCCTCGCCCTGATCGGCGGGGCGATCACGGCGGTCGGCGCCGGGGCCTACCTGAACGTCCTCTACCGGGCGTTCAAAGAAAGCACCAAACAAGGGCTCCTTTCGCTGATCCCGCCTTACCTGATTTACTTCGGTTTCAGCCGTTTCAAGGTGGCCGGCAAGCCGCTCCTGCTGGCGCTCGCCGCGTTGGGGACGGGCATCGGGATGCTGGTCGCCGCCAACATCCAAAACCGCTGAGCCTCCTCGGCCGATCGCCTCCTCGCGCCCCGCGGCCTTGGCGGCTCACGGGCGTTGATGCATAATCCCTCGCACCAATCCCCTGCGATGGTTTCCGGTCGCAATCAACCTCCACTCCCCTATCGAATCGAACTGCCATGCAACGCTCTTTGGTGCTGCTCAAACCCGACTGGGTCCAGCGCAAGCTGATGGGCCAAGTCATCGCCCGCTTCGAGGCCAAAGGCTTACGGATCGTCGCCTCCAAAATGCTGCGGGTGACGCCCGAGCTCGCCAAGAAGCATTACGCCGAACATGTCAGCAAGCCGTTCTATCCCGGGCTTGAAGAATTCATCATCTCCGCACCGATCATGGCCTTGGCCGTCGAAGGGCTCGAGGCGATCACCGTGATCCGCAACCTGCTGGGTGCGACCAGCGGCCTGAAGGCGGCCCCGGGGACGATCCGAGGTGACTTTAGCTGCAGTCGCCAGATGAATCTGGTGCATGCCTCCGATGGCGAAGAGTCGGCCGCGCGCGAGTTGGCACTCTACTTCCGCCCCGAGGATTTCTGCGATTACACCCCGATCCTCACGCCGATGATCCAAGCCCCCGACGAGTGACCTCGGATCACTTTAAAATCCGTTCACCCTGTACGTGTTCACCCTGTAAGTACCGGGTTAAACGCGGGTTAAACGTATCGGGCGAACGGCAGCGTCAAAGGATCAGCACTTCACCACCATCGTTCTCTTCCCATTCCCTGCGGACCTCACGCAGGCCATAGGCACAGAGTTCGAACTGCTCGCTCAGACGCATCAACAGCTCGCTTGGGGGTGGCCCTTCACCCCCTTCGATCTGGGCCGCGATCCGATAGGCACGTTTCCCCTGGTTGCAGTAATCGAGGAACCCGTCGGCCGAACCGGCCGCCTGGATCTTCCTCAAGCTCTCGGGATACATCCCGCTCCAGAAGAGCGTAAAGTCGCCGATGTGGCGGTGGACTTCCCGCCGGGCGAGCCCGATCCGCTTATCGGCCTCGCACAACATCTGGTAGACTTCGACCGCCGGTTTGCCGGTACTCCGCCGGACCTTATGCAGTGATTCGGTCCGGACGAATCGCAACAACATGTCGCTGAGGTAGTCGACCAATTGGACGTCGGCCACCCCAAGACGCGATTGGAAGATGTATTCGGACAGCCCCGCGAAGAATCGCTCCAGAACGGTTCCTCGCCCGCCATCACCACCCTTCCCCTTCCCCGGCGACGGGTCGCCAAAAGAAGAACCACTTTGAAGCACCAAGAAACACCTCCCTCGGCTTTCAAGCGTTTTCGAATCGGGTCACCCCGCCTCGAAATCAACATCTAATTTCGGAGGCCCGTCGCGTCAAGATGAATCCCGTTTGGCTCCCCTGGGGACAACTCGTACGGCTGCCCGCCGTCTTCTCGGTGATCGCCCAGATCACCGCCGCTTTCCTGATCGCCGGCGGCGGGTCGGGACACGTCGTGGCGTCGTGGCCTCGGTTGGCGTTGGCCCTCGTCGCGGGGGTCGCGATCTATTGGGCCGGGATGATCCTCAACGACATTTGGGATTACGACGAGGACCTTCGCGACCGCCCCTCCAGGCCTCTCCCCAGCGGCCAGATCTCGCTGCCCCTCGCCCGCAAGGTCGCCTTCGGTTTGCTCTGCTTGTCGATCACCACCGCGGCCCTCAGCGGCGCGATCCCCGTCGCGGGGTTTGGCCTCACCATCGCCCCGGCCGTTGTCGGATCGGTCCTCGCCCTGTGCGTCGTCCTTTACGACGGGCCGCTCAAGCAGAACCCGATCGCGCCGCTGATCATGGGGCTTTGTCGCGGGCTCTGTTTTTTGCTCGGTGCGGCACCGCTCGCACCGTCGGCCATCGGGCCCTTCTCGCTAGCGAACGCCTTCACCCCGCAGCTCCTCGGGCTCGCCACCGGCTTCACCATTTACATCACCGGCGTGACGATGATCTCGAGGCTCGAGACCGGCTTCGCGGGGACTGGCCGAGTGCCATTGGCGATGGGGCTTGTCGTGTCGCTGATCGGCGCCGCTGGCTTAGCGTTGGTCCCACGGCTCGCGCTCGATGATGCCGTCTATCGTTTCAGGCCTGACGCGACGTACCTCCTCCTGATCGCCTTGATCACTTTACCGCTCGCGGCCCGCGGTCTGCGGACGCTCTCCGACCCCGACCCCAAGTCGATCCAGCAACTCGTGCGGTCCGGGATCCTCAACGTCACCCCCTACTCCGCCGCCCTCGCGTTGATCGCCGCCGGACCGGTTTGGGGGGTGGCGGTTTTGATGCTCACCGCCGCCGCGATTTGGACGGCGACTCGCATGCGTGTCACGTAACCGCAAAGTGCCGTGACATTTCATGGCGTTTCGCCAGCGACCGATCGCCCCGCCGTGGCCACAGTGGCAGCTGACTTGACGCCCCACAGCTTGACGCTCCCCAGGTCCGGTGTTAGACCATTAGTCATGATTCACCGTCACATCCGACCGTCCCTCGCCTCGCCATCTGACCCGGGTCTGCCGTCTGACCTGGGCCTGATCGGCTTCGGCCGTGGACTAGCCCTAGCGCAGGTTTTGCCAGAGCGACTGCTGCCAGGGCGAATGTCGCTGGCGCCCCGCTTGCCGTTGTCAGCGGGCGACAGGGTTGGGGTCGGTCCCACCCGGATCGGGTGAGCATCAGGCCTGCG
>JBEIRZ010000621.1:0-1848 GCA_040375695.1 Planctomycetaceae bacterium | reverse complement strand
GTCTTCTTATCGCGAATCTGCAACATCGCATCCATCGCCTTGGGGTATTGCCTGCCGAGTTCGGCCCAGTCCGAAAGGGCGAACGAGAGACGAACGCCGCCCTGGCCGCGATCGAGCCGCAACGCGTTATCGTGATACCACAGGTGTTTTTTAAGCGATTCCTCATACTTCCCTTCACGGGCGAGCTTTTTTGCCTCGATCAAGACGTCGTAAGGTTTCGGTTCATCTGCGACGGCAAGGGTGCAGCAACAGGCAAGCACGAAGATGACAACTAGGCGCGGCGATTTCATCGGCGACTCCAGAGTGTGTTACGAGCAGTGAAGATAAGAGACCTAATGCGGTGAGCCAAACGACAAGAGCTGTTCCGGGTAGCCTAAACGGCCACTCCCACCGAAGTCAAATATTTGAGGGAATAACGCAGGCTTTTCGTTCGCATCGCCCCCGAACGGTTGGTCTCGACGTACCTTCGTGCAACGCGGCGGTGTAAGCTAGTCGAACCAAGCCGGGTCGCGTTGAGGTCGGGTTTGCATCAGCCACATCATTCCGTTTCGGGGCGAATCGCATGTCGATCACTAGCATCGTTCGGGCCATCGCGCTGGCATCGGTTTTCTTACCGCGTCTCGCACTTGGCGAGGACCCGGTGCGGTTGGCCGCATTTGACGTCGACGCCACACCGCCGCTGGGCGCGCCGATGGCCTACCAGCCTGTACTGCGGCTCGATGAATTGACGCTGCGATGTCGCGGCATCGTGTTGTTGGGTTCGGGCCAGCCGATCGTGCTTTGTGCCGTCGATTGGATCGGGATCGCGAACGAAGGGCACGACGCCTTTCGCGAGGCGCTCGCCGAAGCCGCCGGGACGATTCCGGGGAGGGTCGCGGTGCACACGTTGCACCAACACGATGCCCCGGGGTGTGATTTCACCGCCGAACGTTTGATTCGCGAGATCGGCGTCCGCGGTTATTCGCGTTTCGACGGGGAATTCCATCGCCTGGTGATCCGCCGTGCCGCCGACGCGGTGCGCGTTGCCATCGAGCGATCCCAGCCGATCACCCATTACTCCTTTGGCGAAGGGCGGGTGCAAAACGTCGCTAGCCAAAGGCGGATCGCCGGCCCCGACGGGCGGATCCGCGCGACGCGGACGAGCTCGACCAAAGACCCCGCGATCCGCGCCGAGCCCGAAGGTGTGATCGACCCGATCGTTTCGCTGTTGAGCTTTTGGAACGGTGATCGACCCGTCGCGATGCTCAGCTATTACGCCTGCCACCCGCAGAGCTATTACCGGCGTGGCATCCCCAGCCCCGATTTTCCCGGGATCGCACGCTTCATCCGCGGCCAGGACATGAACACGACGTTTCATCTCCACTTCAATGGCGCCGGTGGGAACGTCACCGCGGGGAAATACAACGACGGTGCCGAGCCGAACCGAATGATCCTGGCCCAGCGGTTGGTCGAAGGGATCCGCGACGCGGAAAGCCGATCGAAGAAAATTCCTCTCGCGGCATCACAAATCGGCTGGAAGGTCGAACCCGTTAGCCTGCCGATCGCTTCCCACCTCAACGAGCCGACTTTGATCGAACAACTTCGTGCGTCGGAATCGACGGGGACGATCGCCCGCGCCGATCAGCTCGCCTTCTTTCGCCGCGCGGCCGCGGGACACGCGATCGACGTGAGCTGTTTGCAAATCGGGACCGCACGGGTGCTGCACCTCCCGGGTGAGCTCTTTGTCGAGTACCAACTGGCCGCCAAAGGGATGCGTCCGGACCTGCAGGTGATGATGGCGGCGTATGGCGATTATGGGCCCGGTTACATCGGGACCCAGCGGGCTTATGCCGAAGGGGGTTACGAGAC
>JBEIRZ010000107.1:0-13452 GCA_040375695.1 Planctomycetaceae bacterium | reverse complement strand
CGGATCCTAACCGTCACGGCATCGGAAGGGCATCAAGAAGCAGCAGAGGATCGTCAGCGGCGGCTGGGACGTTTTACATCGAGGCTGATCGAGGGGCTTTCGGGTGAAGCCGACGCATCGATGCCAGGGTCACCCACCCCCGACGGGGTCGTGACGCTCGATGAGGTGATCACCTACCTGCGAGAAAAGTTAGCGGCGGATTCGGCGGAAGACGGCTTCATCCAGCGGCCGACGGCGGGTCCGATCGACCTGTTGCAAACAGCACCTCTGCCATTGACCACGACCACCCGCCCGTCAGCGGAATGATGGTGATCGACCGCAACGAGCAAGACTCCTACGGACGAAGATTCTTGTGGACGACGATTCCATCCCGATAGGTCGGATGATTGGAATCGCCGGAATCTTTTACCTAAACTATTAAAAAAGATAGCTTTCAGAGCGAAAAAGAGCCGTTGACCTTACCAGTTGAGACGATTTCGACAAATCGTGTTCAACCGCTGATGCCGAAGCGCGTCAACCACCGATCGAAGGAGTGAATCATTCCGTTCGGTCGGGTAAGCTCATGGAAAACCATTTAGGACGATCGCAGCGAAACCATCGGAGGGGATCGGACCGACTGTCGAAGCGGTTGGGCCTGATCGCCGCGATGCTCGTTACCGGTGGGGCGACCATCGATAAAGCATTGCCAGCGGCCTGGGCGCAAGGTGCTGCTCAGCCGACAAATCAAGAACGCGGCGTTAATTCTCTAATTCCGACCAACCGCCCGCAGCAACCTGCTGTACCGACGCGGCAACCGGCAGTTGGCAGACCGACTAACCCGCGGGCGGGCAGGAGCGGAACGCAGGCCCCGGTTACGAACATCCCGGGTACGAACATCCCGCCGGGGACAATCGACAGACCCACGCAACAGACCCCATCGACCCCACAACCAAACGCGACTCAGCCACCTACTGAGGTGACCGGCCAACCGCCAATAGCCGATGACCCGACGGTGAATGCGGTGCCACCGATCGATACGCTGCAGGGTCCTGAGGCGGGTCTGGGAGGTGGTGGCCTGCCCGGTGACCTTTCCGCGGCGCTCGGGGCAGGCGCGGCGGCGGGGTTCGGTGCGGCCCTCGCCGATTCCTCGGTCGGCCGCGGCAGCTATTCCGCGGCGCCCAACATGACCGGCGACCTCTTCGGGATGGGAGGGAGCAGCATCATCCCTAGACAGGTACCGACCGGACCGAACTATGGGAAAGGGATTTACTTACCCGGGCCAGACGTCGCGACGCGGCGGGTCAAGCTGAGCGAAAACTTTAGCCCCGAAGTCCGCGATCGCTGTTTCCTCAATTACAACTATTTCAACAACGCCATCGGCGGGCTCGATAACGTCAATCGCTGGACATTAGGGCTCGAACGCCTTTTGGTCGACGATCTGATCTCGCTCGAAGCGAGGTTGCCGATGGCCTCGACTTTATCAAGCACGCAAGACAGTCTGGCGGTGGGTGATCGCGGATACGAGCTCGGCAACTTGACCCTGATCACCAAAGGCGTTCTGTTCCGCGACGAGGATTCGCTCTGGACCGCGGGGATGGGGGTAACGGCGCCGCTGGCGGATGACTCGCTATTGACGCGTGGTTCGACACCGTTGGTACAGATCGAGAACCAGGCCGTTCATCTGTTGCCGTTCATCGCGACGTTGCAGCAATTGAACTCCAGGACGCTCTTTCAGGCGTTCGCGGAGATCGACGTCGATACCAACGGAAACCCTGTCTATGGCGATGCCTTCCTCGGGACGCTCCCGTATGCCGGCCGTCTCAACGATTCGACATTGCTGATGCTCGATTTTTCGCTCCATCGGTTGCTGCGACAAAGCCCGCGAGGCGCATTCGTGCGTCAGGTGATTGGCAACGCGGAATTGCATTACACCGGTTCGCTGGAAGACGCCGACATCGTGCGTGGCCCGGGGTTCGAAATCACCGATCTTGCCCGTCGGTTCAACATCGTGAACGCGACCTTTAGCCAGCACTGGGTCCTGGCCAACAACGTCGTGATCACCCCCGGGATCGCGGTGCCACTCCGTTCGGGGACGGATAAGCAATTCGATTTCGAAGCGATCCTGCAGTTGAATTACTTGCGTTAACGGCTCTGACGCGGGCTCACTCGGCCCACATGCGATAGCGACCATCCTCACCCCGCGCGACCTCGACGGGGGCGCCGAACAGTTGGCTCAGCGTCCGTTTCTCAAGGATGGCGTGACACGTCCCGTGCCCGAAGACACGTCCTTCTTTCAGCATGATGACGTTGTTGATTTCGGGGATGATCTCTTCGATATGGTGGGTCACCAGGATGATGGTGATCCCGGATTGGGCCAGATGCCGGATCGTCCGTAGGAACGCCGCGGCGGAGATCACATCGAGACCGGTGGTCGGTTCGTCCAGGACCAAGGCCCCCGGGCGATGGACGAGGGCCCGCGCGATCAGCACGCGACGGCGTTCCCCCGTCGACAGCGTCATCATCGGCCGTTCGGCCAACCATTGGCAACCGACCTCATCGAGCGCGTTGTAGGCCAAGCCGACTCGACTGGCGTCATCCTGGTCGGTGAAGGTGATCAGTTCCACGCCATCGAAACCGGACAGGACGGCCTGGAGCGCGGTCATCCGGCCGCTCCTTTCCAGGGCGAATTCGCGATCGAGATCACCACCGACGACCCCCATCCGCTTGCGGAGCTCGTCGATATGCCACCGCGACCTCCCCCAAATCTCGACGTCACCCGTGTGGCCGTCATCGACCGACGGGTAGAACTGGCGCAACAGCAGTTTGAGCAGCGACGACTTGCCCGAGCCGTTGGCCCCCAAGATCACGGTATGCTCACGATGCGGGATCGTCAGGCTGACGTGATCGAGGATCCGAACCACCGGATTACCGGCGGTAGGGAGCTGTCTGACGACCGAGACGTCATGCAGGCGAAGGAGCGGCGGGCGAGACGGGTCATCATCACGTTGCCATCCGGTCAAAGTCGGTTCGGTCATCGGGTCACCTCCAACCAACGGACGGCGTCGGCGACGACATGGCCGTCGGCCCCGGCATTCGAAACCGTCACCTCGGCCGGGGTATCCGCATCAAACACGAACTCGCCCAGCGCGATGAAGGGGGGGGTCTCGAGCGGTCGCTTTTGATCGATGACGACAATCTCGGTACCGCCGGCATGCCGAACGGTGACTCGCACCTTGGTCGATCGATTGACATGCGGTGGGTAGGCGAATTCGACGCGGTATTTGCCGGGACGGGCCAACTTGGCGGCGAAGGTCAAGCTCGCCGTCTTCTCCTTCGGATTCCCATCATGCAGGTAACCGTGGTGGATCCAATCGCCCAGCGAGGTGCTGTTCTTCCAATCGCCAACTTGTTTCGCCGCCTCGTCATCGACGACGATACCGGCGATCCCCTTCAGGTCTCGGCCACCCGAAGCCGGTCCGTCGTAATGGAGCACTTGGCCGGCCTTTTCCAACCGCTCTTTAAGCCGATCGTAGGGAACATCTTGGACCGCAGAGCCCTGGTCGATCGCGAGCACTGCCAGCGCGCCCGCCGATTGGCCCAAAACCATGAAGACAGGCTCCATCCGGATCGAACCGAAAGCGATATGGGAACTGGAAACGGCGACGGGAACCACCAAATTACTCGCTTGCTCGGCCTTAGGTTCGATCGCCCCCATCGCGATCTCGTAAGGCCCCGGGGTACCAACGCCAATATCCCCTTCGTTCTGCACAAAACCTTCTGGGGTGACGTAACGCTGGACGTTATGAGAATCGATCGTGTATGAACCCATCCCGATCGATTCGGGGGTCGGCCGGCGTTTCAAAAGTTCGTTTTCGGTCATGACGTACCTGCCGACCATGCGTCGGGCTTCTCGGACGTAGATCTGATGGGGCCAATTCCCGTTGTCTTCGAATTCGTCTTTGGACAATCCCCACTGCGAAATCGCGTCGCGGACATCGCCGGGGACACGCGGGTCATTCGCCATGAAATAGAGGAGCCCCTGTTGATACCGGCGGTGCGCGTCGATGATTTCCTGCCGACGCACGTAGCTCGCTTCCGGGTAGTCGTAATTCATGCCGATGAAGTCGGAGCTGAACGGCCTGTGGTTATTCGTATCGGTCTTGTGGTTCGGGATCTCGTCGTACTTCTCGAACAGCTCACGCCAACCGGCATCGAGCACACGCCCTAGGAGCTCGTATTGGCGGGGGTCGTAACCCTCCGGTTTGGGGAATGGCAATCGGTTCGAATCGTCATTGGTCATGCAGAGTCGAAAGCAATAGGCTTGGACGCGGTGGTCGGCCGCGCCGTATTCGCCCGGCGGGTCAGGACTGATCCCCGGCAAAAGGCCGCTCGACCGGTCCCCGGGGACGACGTAGGGATCGATCCCTTTCGGAAGGACACCAAAATGGTGGCGATGATGGAGGATACCGACCTGCACGCCATTCCATTTTTCGCCGTACTGGGACGTCGATTCGCGACCGACGTGGTAATCGACGCCGGTCGCGGCCATCAGATCACCTTCGTAGGTCGCGTCGATAAAGACCTTAGCCCGATACGTTTCGCCGTTGGTCATCGTGATCGACTCGATCGTCGAACCCTTTTTGACCACACCCCGCTCGCGATCGAGCCAGCGGTCACGATGGACCGCGATCTGGTGTTCGGCGACGAATTGTTCGAAGACCTTTTCCGCCACATGGGGTTCGAAGATCCACTGCGTCCGTTGCCCCTGGTCGATGGCCGGGGTCCCTTGGCCGCGATTGCCATACGATTGGCGAGTCTGTTGCCGCCACGCGGAGTCATCGGCGTAATGTTTCCAAACGCGATGATAAAAATCCCTCGCCAAACCGCCGATGACACCCTTGTTGCCGGTGTCGGTGAAGCCCAACCCGCCGCTGCTGAGGCCCCCGAGGTGTTTGTCGGGGCAGACGATCGCGACCCGTTTCCCCGCGCCGGCGATTTCGGCGGCGGCGATCACGGCGGCCGAAGTCCCGCCATAAACGACAACGTCATAATCGGCCGACCGAGCGACCGCTGCGTTACCGACCACCATCGCCATCACGGTGGCGGTGCGCTTCAACCACACAATCGCATCAAACATTTTCGACCTTTCCGGTACTGTCGCCAAACGAATCGACCTGCATCCCTAACCGCTGCAGCATGGTGACGAAGAGATTGCACAGCGGCAGGTCTTCACCCTTGGCCTTGTCTTGCCACGGTTCACGATCACCCATCCACGGACCACCTTGGAAATTGGCCCCGGCATGATTGACGTAATGGCCATGTGCGAATCCCATGTTCTTACCCCCGGCGAGGATGATCGGATAATTCCGCGACAGGTGGAAGGCGCTCGAAGCGGACCCATAAAGGATCACGGTGTTATCGAGGAGCGAACCGGTTCCGGCCGGCTCGGGCGTGTCACGCAATTTGGCGACGAAGCGGCCGAATTCCTCGTTCAAAAATCGGCAATAGATCCCGAAGTTTTTCCATCCGTCAGGGTTCTTCGTTTCGTGCGACAATTGGTGCGCGAGGTTGAACCCGACGGCCCGGGATAGATGGTCGCTGCGGCCGATCCCGTTTTCGCGACCGATCTGGTAAGTAGCGACGCGGGTCGTGTCGGTGCGGAACGCGAGGTAGACCATTTCGAACATGGTCTGCAGGTATTCGCGCGGGTCGTCGGTGGTCAATTCGAGATTCAGATGGTCGCTATCGACCTTGGGCAACGGGGCGCTCAACCAACGCTTCGCCTTATCGACCTTGACCTCGGCGTGGCGGATCGATTCCATGTACTCATCAAGGCTTTTTTTGTCCGCCTCGGACAGGTCTTGGCGAAGCGATCGGGCATCGGCGAGCATGTCATCCAAGGCGCTGCGGGTCAGAGCCAATCGCTTGGCCGAATCCTTGTCGCTCTTGACGAACAACATGTCGAATACCTGTTTGGGACGGTGCTCCGCAGGTACCGGGCGACCGTTGCGATCGAATGAGATCGTGTGGGCACCACGGGCCGTCCCCGTTCCGCCGTCGGTCGACATGACCAGCGACGCGATCCGGGTCTGGTCGCCGACATGCCCGGCATAGAGCTGATCGAGCGACATCGAGTTGGCATATTCCATATCGCCGGTACCGGTGGCGGCCGACGTGAGGAATTGGTCGGCGTTGTTATGGCCATGCACGCTGCGACCGGCGACGTGTGAAAAGCCCGACATCACCGTCAGCTCATTCCGTAACGGTTCGAGCGTCTCCATGCACTTCGAGAAGGTGAAGTCTTTACCCTGACCATGCGGGAACCACGACCAATCCTGATAGGCGGGGTCTTTGGCCAGCGGCATCGGGACGCCGTCAGGAAAATAAAAGCACCCCAACCGCTTCGGGTTTTCTTTCGACGCCACCTGTTCGGCCGACAGGAGCGAATCGAACATCGGCAGCGCCAGTGCGACGCCGGTGCCGCGCAAAAATCTTCGGCGGTCGATGCGGCTCATCATATGGCTGTTCATCTCGGTCGGGCCCTTACGGTTTGGGGGTTACGTCGTGAGGCTTGCGGCTCGGAGCTGCGGTTGTGGGTGATCGATCAAAAGCATCAAAGGAAGCAACAGGATTTTGGGGTCGGGTTCATTTCGAACGAAAGAGCTCGCTCGAAACGATCGACGTGACCATCGTAGCCAATCCGTCACCCTTGTGTCGCACTTCGGCGGCGATCGCGTCGAGGTCAGCCCGGTCGGCAACGGTCAGCGGCCGGCCGATCGCGAAAGTCGTCATCTTGTGAACCAGCGCCGCGACGAACTGGTCTTGGCGTCCCTGGAGCAGGAATCGCTTGAGCCCCTCCATGCCATCGAGCGTCTGGTGGTTGAACAATTCGCTCGAAGCGTCGACCGGTTTGCCTTGCACCTGGTCGCGCCATTTCCCCAGCGCGTCATAATTTTCGAAGGCGATCCCCCACGGATCGATCTTGATGTGGCACGAGATGCACGCGGGATGGTTGCGATGATCCTCGATCCGCTCCTTGAGCGTCATCTTGGCGATCTCGGGGTTGGCAAGATCTATCTGTGGTACACATTGTGGAGGGTGCGGGGGTGGGTCGTTGAGCAGGCTTTCGAGGAGCCATTTGCCGCGTTTGAGCGGGTGGGAATCGGGGTAATCGGAATTCATCGCAAGTGGTCCTGCTTGGGTGAGCAATCCGCCACGACGGAAATCGCCGTCCAAGCGGACCCTCCGAAAGTGGTTCCCCAAGACGCCGTCGATCCCGTAATGCCTGGCGAGCCGTTCGTTGGCCATCGTGTAATCGGCGTGGATGAAATTCAGCACGCTCTCGTTGTTGGTCAGCATTTCGCTAAAGAGTGCGACCGGTTCCTGACGCATCGCCTCCTTCAGCAGCGGGTCGAAGCCGCCGACATGCTGCTCGAAATTGATGAATTCGAGCCGCTCCAAATCGAGCCACTGCTGGACGAACTGCTCGGCAAAACGGTGCGAGCGGGGATCGGCGAGCATCCGCTGGACTTGGGCTTGCAGGAGCTGCGGGTTCGCGAGCTGGCCACTTTCGGCCGCTTCGAGGAGCTCCGGATCGGGGATGCTGCACCAGACGAACAGGGATAGCCGCGTCGCCAATTCGGTCGGCGTCAACTGCCGACGTGACGATGTTCCCGCATTCGCTTCGACCTCGGACGCGTCTTGCACCACATAGAGGAATTGCGGTGATGCCAAAACAGACGCCAGGACCTCGACGATCGCCTCTTCGAAGCTTTCACAATGGGGCCGCATCTTCTCGAACAGCTCGAGCTTTCGCCGCACTTCGTCTTCGGTCGGTGAACGCCGCCACGCCTTGGCGACAAAATCGCGGATGATCACGGCCGCATCGGCATGCGGGTCAACACCCGGTTGCTTGACATCTGCTGGCTCGGTGCCCGCGTCCTGGCTATCGGCCACAACATCGCGACCGGCCCTGGCACTGATATCAAAGATCCTCCGGTGGGACTCAGGGGGCCATTGGTCGTAGACGGGTGCGAGCACCTCGACGTAATCGATCAAGATCTCGTCGGGGGAAGCAGAACTATTGACCAGACGGATGTATTCGGAGGGGCTGGGGATCGCCCCCATCGGGGAGCTGTCGCGGACCGAGTTGCGAGGGTAGATCTCACCCAGCGGGATGTCCCACTGATAGAACTCGGGCGAACCCGGATTGGCGGTGATCGGCGTGTCTTGAAGGCTGACTCGCAACAGCGCCCGCCCTTCGTTGCTCGCCTGCCAACCGAATTGAAGCTCCATGCTCGGCAGCCGCTGGGTCTGCGTCGAAGTGCGGCTGGCGCGGACCCGGACCCTCAAGACCCCTTCATCAGGGAGTTGGTTACCAAGCTCGATGTTGAAAGCCTGACCGGCCGGAAGGATCGCGACATGTTCGACGGCATCGGGAGGTGGGACCGCCGCATCGGTGGGTGCGTTGGCGTATCGGGCACCGGAATAATCCCAATTCGCGACCGCGGTACGCCCGGATGCGAGATGGCGGAAATAGGCCCTGGGGTGGGCCTTGCGGAACGATCCTTCCAAACGGTCAAGCTCTTCCTTCAGCTTCGACTCATCCCCCTGAAACATCTCCTTCGCCTTCGCGATCTGCGCATCGAGCTTCGGCCACTCGTGGCGAGAAACTTCACCCATCGTCAAACCCCAGCGGAGCGGCTGCGGTTTATCCCCTTGCACCGTCGCACGCTTGAGCGCCGTGCGGGCCAACCGTTGGTAGGTCTCGAACTGCGAAACCGACATGTGCAATTGGTCCGAACTGTTCAGGAACCCGTCGGGCGAAACGGGTTCGGGGGGCAAGTCCTTGGCGAAATTCCAAGGGAGCCCGAGCAGGTCCTGCAGCGCGTGATCGAATTCGTAACGCGTCAATCGGCGAAAGGCCGAATGGGAACCGGATTGCCGACGCACGATCGAGGCCGACTGCAATTCGCCCGACAACCAATCGAAGATCCGCTTCCGATCGGCTTCGGAAAGCTGCTCGCTGTCAGGGGGCGGCATTTCCCCTTTTCCGATCACGGCGAAGATCTCGTTCCACCAATCGACGTCTTTCCCGGTGTGAAGGTTGGGATCGAGCGTGTCGATTTGCACGTTCCCTTCTTTCGTATCAGGGCCGTGGCAATCGAAGCAAAAGGTCGCCAGGATCGGTTTGATCTGGGCTTCGTATTCGGCGAGTTTCGGTTGCGGGATTTCGGCCGGCCGCGGCGGCGAAGCGGCAAGGTCGCGGTAGCGGGAATGGAGCCACCCGGAACGCTTGAGCGCGTCGAGTGAAGGGGCGACCGCTACCTGGGCATTGACCGCTTCGTCGGAAGAAGCGACCGCTTTGGCTGCGGCATCATCTGCCGGTGATGCCGCCATCGCCGAATAGGACCGACCGACTTGCGCGGCGAGTGTTGCTAGCGACAGCGACAGATGAAAAATCGCTATCCTCGCAGATGGTCGCGATAAAAACCGGCTTCGGCGTGCTGAGCCGATGAGATGAAATCGTTGGCGATCGGCGAGGGGATTCATCGGCAAGGTCACGCGGTGGGGTGAGGTTCGAAGCGGCTTGCGGCGGGACTTGATTGTAAACCGATCGCGCGGCTCGATGGGACGGGCCCGTCCGAGCCTCGCCGGATTGTCACTACAAAGTCGAACGAAAAATATCGCACGCGAAGCCCGCGCGTTAGGATCGAAGCGTCATTTGGGTGACCCGCTGAATCACGATCGAGAAACTGCAGAAGCTGCGATTGGTCGCGGTTCGTCCCGATCAGCCGATGCGATGTTTGAATTCGTAGAAAATCGTTCGATCGATATCGTCGATGCTGCCGCGGCCCCGGCCCAGCAGCCTGAGCGTGTCTTCGAGCTCTTGCTTGAAGATCTTGAGGCAACGGGCGGCACCGGCGGGACCGCCGGCGCCGAGCGAGAAGGCCATCGCGGTCCCCACCAGCACGGCGCGGGCGCCCGAAGCACGGGCGATCGCGATGTCGGCGCCGGTGCGGATGCCGCCGTCGAGGTAGATCTCCATCGACGACCCGGAGGCCTGCAATTGCGGGGCGATCTCTTGCAACATGTGGAGCGTCGCGGGGGTGCGGTCGACTTGGCGGCCGCCATGGTTCGAAATAACAATCGCCGCGGCACCTTCCCGTTCGGCCCGGCGGGCGTCATCGATGTTGTGCACCCCTTTGATGATAATCGGGCCATCGCCCCAAGCCTTGCGGATCCAGGGGAGGTCGTCCCAGGTGACGGCCGATTGGGCGAGCTGTTCGCCGATGGGGGCGAATCGCATCGGGGAGCCGGGGACCAATTCGATGTTGGGGAAGTCCATCAATTGTCCGTCGGCGAGGAACCCCAAGATCCAGGAGATGTGTTTCCACATGCTGGGGTTGATCGCTTGGCGGATCCGTTCGTTGTAAAGTCCGCGTGCGAGGTTTCCGACGAAACCGGCATTGCTCGTCGAGGCGGCGTTGATTTCGCCGATCAGTTGCGAAGAACGATTCCGCTTGTCACCCAAACGATTTCCGGCGACGGCGGTATCGATCGTTAAGATCAACGCCTGATAACCGGCAGCCTTGGCACGCGCGATCCCTCGGAGCGAGACTTCTTTGCCGCCGACGAGATAGAGCTGGAACCAGCAGGGTCCTGCGGCCGCCTCCTTAACCCGTTCCATGCGGGTCCCGGTGAGCGTCGAAAGGGCGTAAATCACACCCGCCTCGGAGGCCGCCTTGGCCGCGACGGCTTCTCCTTCGGGCCACAGCGATCGCATGCTGCCGACGGGGGCGACGACCAAGGGCATGCTGACCGGGGTCCCCAAGAGCGTCGTCGAGGGATCGACCGAGTCGAAACGGACCGCGCCGTTGGGGTTGAGATAGACATCTTGAAAGGCGGCCTTGTTTCGCTTGGACGAGATCTCGTCACCGGCACCGCCACGGAAGTACTCGATCGCGTCCTTGGGGAGCCTTTTGAAACAGAGCTCGATCAGGTCAGCGATCGCGGGGGCTGCGGCGGCCCGCTGTTGCCACTTGGCACCCGCCCGACGGTGGGCAGCCAAGAGCAATTTTTGGAAAGGCATCGGCCGGGTGGCGAGCGATGGGTCGGTGTAGAGACCGGGAATTCGCCCTGAATCTTCCCCGTGACGACGATCATTCATGGTGTGGAGCCGAGTTGTCAGTTCTTCGACTGTGAGGAGTCTATTACTGGTCTATTCTTGATGACGCCAAACGCTGGCGAGATGGGATTGGCCGGCGTGGCGTGAACGAAGCACCGCCCTCCGCAAAGGATTGGCCTGAAGATGAATCGCTTGAACCCCTAATTATCGCGTCAAAACGGGAAAATGTCAACGATCGGGGGACTGTGGCCCGGCCCGGCAACCGACCCCCAAAACGACCCATTAACCTTGGTTGGGGCCCGGGCTGGGGCCTGCAATCGGGGTGCACTGCGGCGGGCAAATCGTCGCGAAAAGGGACCGAAAACGTTTCTGACAACAGGTCGCATCGATCAACAGCGTCGCCAGAGTTATTGATTTGCCGGGCATGCGAAGCGAGCGACTTTTACGCGGCCTCTTTGGTACCGGTGCCTGCCGAGGGCTGTGCGCTTTGGTACGCTATTTCGGGAGCGGCATCTCCCCGCCGATGTGGCGATGCGCGGTCGTTTTAAAGGATGCTTTTGGAGGTTACCCGATGATTCCGGCAATGATGGTCAGGGGCATGGTGTTGGCGTGGCTGGCAATCGCCGCGACGGAAGTTTGGGCGCAATCACATTGGCCCCAGTTCCGCGGGCCGCAGGGGCGTGGGATCGCCGTCGGCGAAGGGCCGACACCTCCCGACCGCTGGTCCGCGACCGAAAACGTCGCTTGGACGCAGGACATCCCGGGCCGCGGGTGGTCCTCGCCGATCGTCTGGGGCGAGCACGTCTTCTTGACGACGGTGATCAACACCGGACAGTCAGAGGATCCTCGCAAGGGGCTGTACTTCGGCGGCGACCGCCCCCTGCCACCGGACGCGGCCCATCGCTGGGTCGTGATGTGCCTCGATCTGGCAACAGGCGAAGTCCGCTGGGAACGCGAAGTCCATTCGGGCAAGCCAGCGACGTCGATCCACTTGAAGAGCAGCTTCGCGTCCGAGACCCCCGTGACCGATGGCGAGCGGGTTTATTGCTACTTCGGGAACCTCGGCCTGTTCTGTTTCGATTTCGAAGGGAAAGAGCTCTGGAAAAAGTTGCTCGCCCCGCACAAGACCCGCTCGGGTTGGGGCACTGCCGCGTCACCGGTCCTCGACGGCGAACGGGTCTACCTAATCAACGACAACGAAGACGAGTCCTACCTCGCCGCACATGACAAGCGGAGCGGTGACGAGATTTGGAAAGTGCCGCGAGACGAAAAGAGCAATTGGTCGACGCCGTTGATCTGGAAGCATGCACAGCGGACCGAAATCGTCACGCCGGGGACGGGGAAGGTCCGGTCATATGACCTCGACGGCAAGTTGCTGTGGGAACTTAAGGGGATGTCCAGTATCACGATCGCGACGCCGTACACCGATGGCGACCTCCTTTACATCAGCTCGGGGTACGTGATGGATTCGAAACGGCCGATCTACGCGATCCGACCGGGTGCGAGCGGCGATATTTCTCTTCAGGACGGGGCATCGAGCAACGAATACATCGTTTGGTCGCAACCCAAAGCGGCACCTTACAACCCGACAACGCTCGTTTACGAAAATCGGCTTTATGCCCTTTACGACATGGGGATCCTCGCCTGTTTCGATGCGAGCGACGGCAAGGAAATTTTCAGCCGCAAGCGAATCCCTCAAGGCGGATCATTCACCGCATCGCCATGGGCTTATGACGACAAGGTCTTCTGCCTGAATGAGGATGGCGTGACGAGCGTCTTCAAGGCAGGCGACACCTTCGAATTGCTCCACACCAACCCGCTGGCCGAAGATGACATGGGGATGGCGACCCCGGCGATCGTCGGCGGGACGCTGTTGATCCGGACGGCCGCGAGGGTCTATTGCATCCGCGAAGGGGCGAAGGCGAAGGCCCCATGAGTCGGATCCGTCGATGGTTGCGGGCGGCCATCGTCGTTTTCGGCCTGACCTTGGTCCTGCTGTCGTTGCTGCGTCCTGAACTCGGCAAGGTGACACGGGCCATCAAGCGATTGGGGGTCGACCTGCCCGACATGGCCACGGGTCCAGACGGCGTTGCCACGGCCCCAGACGTCGTCGTCACAGCCCCCCGGGGTAGTGGTCGTCAAACGACGAGCCAGGACCGCTTAGGCAGGCAGCCAGAGACGAATCGAGAGGGCCCGCCTGCGGGAGGATCGCGAGGGCTCGATCACGGCTCGACCGTACCGGCCCGATCGTTACCCGACTCTTTCGAAGCGACGGTGACGGTCGTTCGCGACGGCGATACGGTCGACGTTGTCGATAGCGATGGGGAGACGATTCGGGTTCGCCT
>JBEIRZ010000365.1:0-4534 GCA_040375695.1 Planctomycetaceae bacterium | reverse complement strand
CGCCGCGATACGAGATCGCCATCTGTGGCGGTGGTGCGCTGCGCGATCACGCGTTAAAGTCTGCGAACCGCGAAAAAAACGCTCGGCATCGGTGATGATGTCTCGTTCCCCGGTTATCATCTGACTCGCGGCGACGAACCGCGACCACCGGGCGTGACATCCCTTTCTAGCCCGCCGTCGCGCGTTGCCCCAAGCCGCGTCAATCACTCAGCCCAGGAGGAGCCCGCCGTGCATTCCTACAACACCATCATCAGCACCGATGATCTGGCTCCTATCGTCGGCCAGACCGGCTTGGTCCTTTTTGACGCAAGGTTTTCTTTACAGGACACCTCCCTCGGCAGAAACCTCTACGACCAAGGACATCTCCCCGGCGCCCATTACGCCGATCTCGATAAAGACCTCTCCCGCCTCGACAAAAAAGTCGGGTGTCGCCACCCGCTGCCCAGTCCCGACGACTTCTGCCGCTTTCTTGGTCGTGCAGGCGTTACGCCCAATAGCCAAATCGTCACTTATGATTCGGCCAATTCGGCCATGGCCGCCCGCTTGTGGTGGTTGTGCAAATGGGTCGGGCACGAAAATGTCGCGGTGCTCGATGGCGGGTACCAGGCATGGGTAACCGCCGGCCTCCCGACGACCAAGGACGTTACTCCCTTGGTAAACCGATCAGCCGTCGCGAGCGACGACACCTACCCGGGGTCACCCAATCCGACGATGATCCTCTCGACCGAAGCGATCGAAAAAGGGATCGGGCAAGAAGGTTTTGTGCTGGTCGATGCCCGCGAAGCGGTACGCTTTCGAGGCGAGACCGAGCCGATCGATCCGGTCGCGGGGCATATCCCCGGGGCGATGAACATCCCATTCATTGGGAATCTAGACGAGTCAAACCGCTTCCTGCCCCCAGTGTTGCTCCGCAAGCGGTTCGAGATCGCTAAGCATGCGACGCATCCCGCGATGATGTGTGGGTCAGGCGTGACGGCCTGCCACAATGTCCTGGCGTATGAGATCGCTTACGGTCAACGCCCCCCGCTCTACGCCGGATCATGGAGCGAATGGATCGCCGATCGCAGTCGCCCCGTAGCGACAGGGCCGTAAACCGTTTTTCGGCGACGATGTCGATGTCCTGTGTCAAACGTGAATCGCCGCGACTCAACGAGATCCGAATGAAGCTTCGCGAAGGGACCCCGCGTCAAATCACACATCCGATCAGGCCGAGTCGCTTCGTAGTGGCACACCCCTTTTTCGATGCCGCATTATTTGACGAAATCGACTCCCGTCACTCGCCAAATGGAAAGACGCAACGCTATAAAAGTCCGACGCGATGACACCCGGCTCCCTTTTCCGTCTAAAGTGACGCACCTTGCCCGATCGCATGCAGCGACCTTTGATCTGAAAGCCGTCGAAGCCCGCCTTATCAACGCCACTCGCTTGTTTTCATGGTGCCCCTTTGAATCGCCCGACAAGTTCGTTTGCTATCCCGCCAAAAAATAGATCGCAAGGCCTTTTCACCAGCACGTTGCTGATGATCATCCAAGCGATCGCACTTGTCATAGGGCTCACGGGCGTCGGCAACGGCCAACAACCGGAACGGCCAACGACCCCAGCCGAAGCTAACGTTAATTTCCCCAAACGTCGAGTCGTCACTTGCGAGGGATGGAAGCTTCACATCAGCGAAGATCTGTACGAGAAGGATCGGGAGCTGCTCGACGAATCGCTGCAACTCCTGACCAAGCAGCTCCAAGAAATCGTGCGGGTCGTCCCCGAGCAAGCGGTCGTTGAGCTGAAGAAAGTTCCCTTGTGGTTCTCTGCCGAGTATCCCGGGACGTCACCCCGAGCCGAGTACCATCCCGGTGCCGAATGGCTGAAAGAGAACGGCCGCGATCCGTCGATGGAAAAGGGCGTCGAATTCACGAACGTTCGCATCTTCGCGGAGGAAACGCGGCGGATGCCCAATTTCGCCCTGCATGAACTCGCCCATGCCTACCACGATCGCGTGTTGCCTGACGGTTTCGCGAATCAGAAGATCCAGCAGGCCTTCGACAAGGCCAAAGCGAGCGGTAAGTACGATGCGGTGGAACAACGCTTCGCGGATGGAAGCTCGACAACCACGCGTGCCTACGCCTTGTCCACGCCCCAGGAATACTTCGCCGAATCGAGCGAAGCCTTCTTCTCGACCAATGACTTTTTCCCATTTTCGATCGAACAACTCAAAAGACACGATCCTGAATGCACCGCACTCCTATCGGCATTATGGGGAACACAGCCGGCCCAAAGGCCCGAGCCGTCTTCGTCCGGGATGCTTCAGGATTGGAAACACTCGCGATCCGTCTGGATCAACACGACCCCCAGCGGCGTCCCGATCGATGCCGATGCGGAGGTCCGTGAATTCCCCCTCTGCATCAGGTTGTATTCCGACACCTTCCCGTTCGAACAATGCGAACCGGATGGGGCCGATCTGCGAGTCCATTCCCCAACCGCCGACCGTCTCTTGCCTTACGAAATCGAAACCTGGGATCCGACCAATGGCTTCGCGCTCCTGTGGGTTCGGGTCCCGGTGATCCGCGGCAACCAGCGCCAAGAGCTCAATCTCTACTGGGGAAAACCGGGTGTGTCCCCGGAGTCTTCCGGCGAACGCGTCTTCAATGAGTCCAACGGCTTCGTGACGGTCTGGCATTTCGCGGATCGAATTGTCGATTCCACTGGCTTGTTGCAGGCCACCGATCACGGGACGCAATCAGCGCAAGGCCCCCTTGGTCTGGCGCGGGCCTTTTCCCCCGGCCAAGGCATCGATGCGGGAAAAACCATCACCGGTTTACCTGCCGGGGCATCCCCCCACACGACCGAGGCCTGGGTTCGCGTCGATCAACCCAACTCCACCCTGCTCGCATGGGGGAACGAAAAGGCCCAGGGGAAAGTCGTCATGCAGCACCGCAGCCCCTCTCGCATCAACATGGATTGCTACTTTTCCGGCGCGAACATCGCTACCGATAGCAACATCACCTTGGGGACATGGAAACAGATCGTCCATACCTATTCGCCCCAGTCGACTCGCATCTACGTCGATGGAAACTTGGTCGCCGAGAAATTAAGGCAACAACCGACGCTAGCGATCGAAAGCCCCGCAAGGTTTTCGATCGGTGGCTGGTACGACCGATATGACTTCGAAGGGGCGATCGATGAGGTTCGGCTCTCAAACCTCCAGCGCGACGCCATTTGGTTGGGGTTGCAATTCTAAAATCAGCGACCGGGCTCGCCGCTCGTCGGCACGGCTGTCGTCCCCGGCGATGAATTTTCGGTTTCACCCCAACAGCTCGAACTTGACGAAGGGACCATCGGGATGGTCACCGCCATCGCCAAGGGGGCCGAAAAAATTTCATGGGAGATTCACCGCGATGGGGTCGATGAAACCGTCTTGGCCGATCGACTTTCTTGCCCGATCGCGGCCGGAAGAGTCGCAAAGGACGAATCCTTCGCTGTCGTGCTGAAAGGCCTTTACCCCGATGGCATGCGTTCGATCCGAATCCCGGTTACGGTCCGTAACCGGATCCCCGAACCGGAATTGAGCGAGATCGTCGCGCCCCTCGATTGGGATGGTCGAACCGAACTGGTCCTCCGTCCCCAAGTCACGAATCAAGACGCTTTGGACGATGCGGGCGGCGGCGAGCTGAAGTACGAGTGGGAGACATCGGGCGTCGCGATCGCGATGCGAACCCAAGCGGATAAGCTGATACTGACCCGCGCCCAAGGAGACGGCGAATTGCAAGTGCGGCTCAAGGTCCACAACGGCGGACCCCCGGCAACCGCAACCGCTTCCATCAAGATTCGTCAACCGCCCCGCGATCAGGAAAGGTGGATCACTCGCCCTATCACCGCGAACGAGCGTCCCCGTGACGGACAATTCATCCCTCGCGACGGTTGGGGAAATGGCCAAACGAAAACCGGCACGATCGTCTATGCCGGAGACGTGGACGATGAGGCGACGTTGACTTGGAAACCGAAGCGACTGATCGCTCGCCTTTTCGCCGGGGACGAGTTGATTGCCGAAACTGCGACCGAGCCGAATCGTGACGGGGGCTATTCGTTATCGCTGCAACTCCCTGCCGCCTTGCAAAGTTACCGCTGCGAATTGGTCGCCGCGAAAGACGATGAAGAAAAGAGGCTCCATCAGGCAACCTCTTTGCTGTGCGGCGACGTCTACTTGATCGTCGGGCAATCGAACGCCGTGGCGACCGACTTTGGGAAAGATAACGATCCTGAATCCAGCGAATGGGTGCGGACTTTCGGATCGACCTCGACGGATCCTAACGAGGCCCGTCGCAGCCTTTGGGGTGATGCCAAAGCCCGAGCCGATGGCGATGAACTGGCAATTGGGTACTGGGGCTTAGAATTGGCCAAGGCCTTGGTCGACAAACAACAGATCCCGATTTGCATCCTGAACGGCGCGGTGGGCGGGACACGAATCGATCAGCATCAACGAAACGTCGACGACCCGACCGATGCCGAGACCATCTATGGGCGACTCTTGTGGCGGGCCCGT
>JBEIRZ010000303.1:0-5565 GCA_040375695.1 Planctomycetaceae bacterium | reverse complement strand
GATACAATCACGGGGTGTGTCCTAACAACTACGCAAACTCACCGACCCCCTACCAACCCAGCCTCCCTCGCTATCGCTACCGCCGACCGCCACCCCGGAACCCGTTCCATCACCCGGGTTGCAGCTTCCAAAACTCCCCACACCACTCCCGACCCAACCATCGCTATCGCCGCAAAGCCCATCCCCGTCGCAACCACCCACGCTCGAACTCCCTCGCGTCCCCACGACCGAAGGGGGGCCGGCACCACAACTTCAAACACCCGCCAACGCCGAGCCCCCCGCTGACGCGTCACCCGCCCCACCCCTGACCCCGACGTCATTGTCCCCGCCGGCGAATTCCCCAACCGCAAGCCCGCTCCCCGCCGAGGGCGAATTCGAAATCCTGCTGCTCCCCGCTGCCGAAACCGACAGCGTGGAGGCGGACACCGCCCAGCCCGCCGCGACCGAAACCTTCACAACCGAAATCTCAGCGGGTTAACGCTGGCGGACGCGTACCAGCGACACACCGTAGCCCGGCAAATCGACCGCCAGCTTCGCTTCGACCATCGACAAACTCTCGCCCGTATCGATCGATTCGGCCTTACCGGCCGCACCCTTCTCATCGGCTATCCGCACGGTCGCGGCCGATCGTCCCGGCCCCATGTTCACTAGGAACAGATAGAGCGAATCGCCGTGGCGTTTGCACATCATCCTGATCGGCGAATCGGCCCGATCAGCCTCAAGCAGCGCCGCGTCGTTGACGGTGGGGCTGTTGAGCACCGGGGCGAGCTCGGTGATCTGGCGATTCAGCTTCGTGACGGCGGCGAGCAAGTCCGGGTCATTCAATAGCGACGCCTCTTCGAAATTGGGCTCGAACTGATGCACGAAATAGATGATCCCACGCGAACCCTGGATCAGCGACATCCACACCTCGGAACGGACCTGCTCGGCAGTCGGCTTGACCTTCGTGTTGCTGATCCGGCTACATTCGATGCAATTCCAGACGATCTTCTTCCCCTCGGACCAACGGATCAAACGCTCGACCCCGCGAGGGACGAATTCGAGCTTCCCGGCGACGTCGGGGTGGTCATGGACCGCGGGATAGATGTCGAACGACACGATGTCGGCCCCGCGGACATAAAGCGGATAATCCTCGGGGTGATTCCTGCGGACGCCGCGGCCGATGTATTGGTCAAACGCGACCCCCTGACCAAGGTTCAACAGCACAGGCCGCGACGGGTCACGCTCGCGGATCTTGCGATAATTCGCTTCGATCACTTCGGGCAAGATCGGTGGGCCATAACCGCCCCCCTCTTTGGGCTGGGCATTGTCAGGCTCGTCCCCATGCATCCATCCGACGATGATGTCGCCCGATGGCGACCCCAACCCAAGCTCGTTCTGGTGACAGATCACCCGCATCCCGGCCCGCTTCAACGTTTCGAGCTGCTCTTCGGTGGGCCCGCGCCACAGCCCGACATAAAGGTTGATGCCCGCATCGGCATAACGCTCCGCGTTGCGAGGGCTCTGCAACCACACGGCTAGCGGGAAAAAGCTCGGGTCACGCGGAATCCCCCGCTCCCACCCCGACTCACTTCCCGCTTCCGGCTTCGGCTCCTCAGCGAACACCGACGGAATCGAGCACGCCAAAAGCCCGACGCAGACGACGACCCGCGACAAGATCACAACGATCGGATAATCCATGCACGACTTCATCAACAGCCCTGACTCTTAAGGAGCTTCCAACAACTTCAACTGTTCCGCGCTTTCGACGACGAGCTGGTTGATCCCGCGATAGGGGGTGATCAAACCTTCGGCGCGGATCGTGCAACCGAGGAATCGGTTCAGATCGGCATCGGCCAAATCGCCGGCGAGCGCCGACCGCTCGACCACGACGGTGAAGTTGCGTGAGTCCCGAAAATCGGCTTCGGAATTGAGCAAAATCTTATCGCGGTCACCGATCACGCGGCCGCCGCGGACGGCGAATTGGACCGAGACCTTTTCCCCGGCCTTGGTCCGCAGCGCCTGGATCGGGCCGACCGTCCCCGCGGCCCTGGCCAATGGCGCCGGGGGTGCCTTGAGGACGCTTAACGGGACCCTCGACTGGACCGCGACCGCGCCGTCTTCGTGCCGAAGCTGCAAACTGATGACCGGTTCGCCCGCGTCCCAATCGATCTCGATCGCGCCAAAGTGATTGCCGAACGGCAGCGCGGCGACGCGAAGCCGATTCGCCTCGGCGGCACGCCATTTTTGTGCCCCTTGGTTCAACCCGCTGGCAGTGATGTCATAGAGCGGGTAACCGACGATCGAAGGATCGAGCGAGATCTCGCCGAGGTGGCGATCGCCGCTGAGCAGGACAACGCCGCTCGCTTCGCAAGCCGCGATCAAATCAAAGAGCCGCTGGCGTTCTTCCGGAAAATTCCCCCACTTCTCGAACGGGTGATCGTCGCTCAGGATCTGAATGCTGCTACCGATCAACCGCACCTCCGCGGGTTGCCGCAATTGTTGCTCCAGCCACGCCCACTGGGCTTCGCCCAACAGCGTCACGCCGGCGCCGCTGGCGGGGACATAGGGCCGCGCACGGAAACCCGGCAGCGGCTCATCCGCCTTCGCGAGTGGGCTGCGGAAATAACGCGTATCGAGCAGGATCACCTGCACCCGTTTCCCCGGGGGACCGATGACCCTCGCGGAATAAACGCCGGCTTGCGATCGAAGCGGCGAATCGGTGGGGGTCTCGAAGAAATCATGGAACAACTTCGCACTCACCTGCTTGTGCTGCCACTCGACCCCCGAGTCGTTGTTCCCGTAATCATGATCGTCCCACGTCGCCAACAATTGCGAACCCTTCCGCAGCCGCGCGAACTCGGGGATCGAACCGAACCGTTGATACGCCTCGGCGATCCGCTCGGGCGTCGCCGGCTTGAGCTCCCCTTCGACCAAGTCCGAATAGATGTTGTCCCCCAGCAAGATCATCAGGTCGGGGTCGTAATCGGCAATCGTCTTCCAAATCGGACAGGGCTTGTGCTGGTCGGCGCACGAACCGAACGCGATCTTGCGAACCGCTGCCGCCACCGCCGCTTCCTGAGCGATCGCCAGTCCTGGCGAAGCGATCACCGCGACAATCGCCATCACGATCAAACGAATCGCTTGCCCGGGCAATCGTCCGGGTGTCGAACGACCTGCGTCCCAAGCCCATCGCCACCCGACGGCCGATCGTGACGATGGGTTTCGGTGCGAAGCGCCGCGGCGGACAGTGCGATTCAACTTGGTCATGCGGAAACCTGTCAACAAAATCCTACGTGAAGACGAACCGTTCGATCGATTTTTTAACCTTTCGACCGCGACTCATGACCTGGCATGAGTCACCTCTCCAATTGGCCAAAAGGCAATCGATCGATTTATTTAATCCTACGCCCTCGACTCGCGACGGGCTTTGCGGCCGGCCTCCAGCGTCGCGATGATCTCGTCGACGTCATAGACACAACCACCCCACGCGCCGCCACCGACCTGTTGCAATGCGGCCCACAAGCGGGTGTCATCGGGGAGGTCGCGGTCGGGCCTGAGCATCGGGTGCGGGGGCCGTTGCCGCAAGACCTCGGCCCCCTCTTCATGGGACAAAGGCCGCATCTTCCCCGAAGCCTCATCGAATTCGCCCACAAGGTTCACCGAACCTTCCAATTTTTGGCGATCGATGATGATCTCGATCTGGTCGCCATCGCGGAGCTTACCGACCGGGCCCCCCGCGAGCGCATCGGGCCCGACGTGCCCGATGCAAGCCCCCGTGCTGACCCCCGAAAAACGGGCGTCGGTCACCAGCGCGACCGTCTTGCCCCACGGGATGAATTTGAGCGCCGAAGTGATCTGATAGGTCTCTTCCATCCCGCAACCCAACGGCCCGCGTCCGATCAGGACCATGACATCGCCCGGCTTGACGGGGTTGTCGGTTTGACCTTTCACGGCGCGGATCGCGTCCCGTTCGGTGGTGAAGACGCGTGCCGGCCCGACCTTGCGATAAACGCCATCGGGATCGATAACGCTCGGGTCGATCGATGTCGATTTGATGACCGACCCTTCGGGACAGACATTCCCCGATGGGAAACAGACGGTGCTCGTTAAGCCTCGCTCCTTCGCACGCGACGGCGGCATGATCACGTCATCAGGATCGACCCGATCGACATCGACCAACCGTTGACGACAAACCCTCCGCCGCTCGCTGGTCGGCCAGGCATCGAGGATCTCGTTCCAGGTCAACCCGCTGGCGGTCAAGACGTCACCGTGAAACAGCCCCATCTCGCGGAGGTGCCACGCCACTTCGGGGACACCGCCGGCGAGGAACAGCCGCACGGTGGGATGCCCGACCGGGCCGTTGGGGAGGCAATCGACGATCCGCGAAACGGCCATGTTCGCCTTGCGAAAGGCGTCGGCATCGGGCCGCTTCAACCCCGCCGCGGCCGCGATCGCGGGGATGTGCAACAGCAAATTGGTGCTGCCGCCGACCGCGGCGTGCATCAACATCGCGTTCTCGACCGACCTGTCGGTGACGATATCGCGGAGCGTCAAACCGCGTTCGACCAACCGCCGCGCGGCCAGCGCGCTGTCGCTGGCCAACCGCAACCAGATCGGCTGGCCGCTGGGGGCCAGCGCCGCGTGGGGCACGGTCAACCCGAGCGCCTCGGCGACGACCTGCGACGTCGCGGCCGTCCCCAAGAATTGGCAACCACCCCCAGGGGTCCCGCAGGCACGGCAACCTTCCAACGACGCCTCTTCGAGCGTGATCTCGCCATGCGCATAACGGGCCCCGATCGATTGCACCTTCCCCGCATCCTCGCCGACGGTCGGCGGCAACGTCACCCCACCGGGGACAAGGACCGAAGGGAGGTTCCCGCAACCACAGAGCGCCTGCATCATCGCCGGCAATCCCTTGTCACACGTCGCGATCCCGATCACCGCACGCCGTCTTGGGAGCGAACGGATCAACCGCCGCATCACGATCGCGGCATCGTTGCGATAAGGGAGACTATCGAACATCCCCAACGTCCCTTGCGTCCGGCCGTCACAAGGGTCGCTGCAAAAAGCCGCGTACGGGACGCCGTGGTGCTGGCGGATCGTTTCGGCCGCCTCTTGCACAAGCAGCCCCACCTCCCAGTGCCCCGTGTGATACCCCAGCGCGATCGGCGTCCCGTCCGGGGCGCGGACGCCCCCCTGAGTGCTGATGATCAGGTACTGGTCACCCAACAGCCGCTCGGGTTCCCACCCCATCCCGACGTTTTGCGTCAACCCGAAGAGGTCGCCGCTCGACCAAGTGCGGAGCATCTCGTCGGTCAGCGGCAATGACCCTTCGGGCCCTTTGGCCGTAGTCGCCAGCGATTCGGTCGCCGGTACGGGAAAGAGCTCAGACCCGGGGGTGGAGGTGGCAGCGGATCGGCCGGAAGGGTGCTGGGGGGTAGACACTGCAAGCTCGCGACAAAGTTGGAGGGAGACACGGGAAAGACCATTAACCCGCCCCCGCGTCGCGCGGTCAATGGGCCGCACACCAAGCCACCTCGGCTCGCGACCAAGGGCCAGAAAACGCTCAAAAACGCCCGCTTT
>JBEIRZ010000339.1:0-4987 GCA_040375695.1 Planctomycetaceae bacterium | reverse complement strand
GGGCAAATCGGCCGCCAATCGCATGCATCGGTTGCTCAACACGGGAGAGGAGATACCGCTGACCGCGCAGGAGCGGGAAGCGAAGCTCGCCAAGGCGCGGGTCCATTGGCAGCTCGGGGACGAGTTATTTAGGCGGGGGGCGGCGAAGTCTCGCGAGGAGGGCGCGGCCGATTTCAATGCGGCGGCGAAGCAATTCGGGAAGGCGGCCAAGGCGCACCCCGGATCGGCGATTGCCCAGGATGCGCTCTTCATGCAAGGTGAAAGTTATTTCTTTGCCGATGAGCTCCCGGAGGCGGAGAAGGCTTACGGCAGGTTACAAAAAGAGCACCCGAATTCTCGCCACACCGATCGTGCGGCGGGGCGGCTCTTTTCGATCGCGCAGTATTGGATCGAGACGGAGCGTGCGGGAGGGAGCCGGATCATGCCGGTCAATTTCGTCGACCAGAAGCGTCCTTGGTTCGATGTCGACGGGCACGGGATCCGCGTCCTGGACCAGATCCGTTACGACGACCCGTCGGGCAAGTTGGCCGATGACGCGACGATGGCGGCGGCGGTCGAGCATTTTCGGCAGGAGCGGTTTGCCGATGCCGACGAATTCTTGACCGATTTGCGGGAGACGTTCACCGACAGCGAGCACGTTTTCACCGCCTACATGCTCGGCATCCGCTGCAAGCTGGAGATGTATGCCGGGCCGAAATACAGCCAATTGACGCTCGATGAGGCGGACAAGCTGATCCGTCAGGTGCGGACGCGGTTCCCCGACAAGATGAAGGAACCGGAGGTACGCGAGACGATCGCGCGGGCGGCGGCGGAGGTCGATTATCGCAAGGCGGAGCGGCTGTATGTGCGGGCGCAGTACCGCGAAAAGCGTCGCGAGTATGGTGCGGCCCGGTTGTATTATCAGCAATTGCTAGCCGATTTCGGACGGACGCCGTACGCCGAACAGGCCACGGAAAGGATCGCGGCGATCGAGCCGTTACCGGCCATCCCCGAGAAGCCGCTCGTCTGGTTGACCAAGGTGTTCCCCGAAGCGAAGCCCGCTAAGCCGTTGGTCGTCACCGGGGCTGACACGGTGATGCGATGAGCGATTTTGCGTGGCGAGGCGAGCGGTTCGAGCGAAGGCGGCTCTTCGGGATGTTGGCCGCGACGCTCGTTTCGACCGGTTGCGCACGCTATCAATTCGGGTCGCGATCGATGTTCCGAGACGACATCCGAACGGTTCACGTACCGATCGCGCGGAACGACACCTTTCGGCATGACCTCGGGCCGCGGTTGACCGAGGCTGTCGTGAGGCAGATCGAATTGCGGACGCCGTACAAGGTGACCGGTGACGTGGCGGCGGACAGCACGTTGCGGTTGCTGGTCACCTATCAGGACAAGGGCGTGCTCACCGAATCGTATAGCGACGACGCGCAAGCGCTGGACGCTGTGGTCGCGGTCAGTGTCAATTGGGTCGATCGGCGGGGGGCGCCGCTATTGCGCGACCAGTGGGCGCTGGAGACCAACCGCGCGGCGGAGCTGTTGCAGGGGAGCCGTTTCGTCCCCGAGGCGGGTCAATCGGTGCAGACGGCGATCCAAGACACGATCGAGGACTTGGCCGATCGGATCGTCGCGCAGATGGAGGTCCGCTGGTGATGGGAAATTCCGAAGCTTCGCCCCCGAGTGTCTGGAGGCTTGCCGGTCGGGAGCTGACTTTCGTCGATGGGAACCGGAAGCGTCGCCCTTTGGTGATGGGGATTTTGAACGTGACCCCCGACAGTTTTTCGGACGGGGGGAAGCACCATGTGGCCGAGAGGGCGATCGAGGCCGGGTTGCGGATGGCCCGGGACGGCGCCGACATCATCGACATCGGCGGCGAGAGCACGAGGCCCTACAGCACCCCGGTCGACACCGACGAGGAGTTGCGGCGGGTGATACCGGTGATCCGCGGTTTGGCGGGTCGGGTCGGGGTGCCGATCAGCATCGACACGAGCAAGGCCGAGGTCGCGAGGGAAGCGATCGAGAGTGGGGCGGAGATCATCAACGACGTCACCGGGCTGGACGGCGACCCCCAGATGGCGGCGCTTGCGGCGCGAACGTCGGTCGGCGTTTGTGTGATGCACATGCGGGGGACGCCGCAGACGATGCAAGACGACCCGCGATACGGTTGTGTCGTCACCGAGATCGAAGGTTATTTGATCGACCGTTTGAACGCGTGTGTCGCGAAGGGGATCGATCCGCAGCGGGTTTGCCTTGATCCGGGGGTCGGTTTTGGCAAGACGCATGCGCACAATTTGGAGCTGCTTCGTGCGACACGGCGGTTCGTCGCGTTGGGACGTCCGATCCTGATCGGTCATTCGCGGAAGGGGTTCATCGGCAAGGTGCTTGGTGACGGTGAGGCCGATCGCGACGCGGGGACGGTCGGGGTGTCGTTGGCGGTGATCGCGGCGGGGGCTGCGGTGGTGCGGGTGCACGCGGTTCGTCAGAATGTCGACGCGATCAAGCTGTTCATCGCCGCGGGTGGGCTGGACGGGTAATCGCGGGTGGAGAAGGCCTGGTTCGGATCAGGCGGCGATCGCCCGCAAGCCCTGTTCGGGGTTTCGGAGAGAGACGATCGCGATCCCGGCCGCTTCGGCTTGTGCGAGGGTTTCGTGTCGGTCGACGATGATCGTCTTGCCCGCCTCGATCGCGATCGCGGCCCCTTTGGCGGCGTGGACCATTTGGACCGTTTGGGGGCCGATGGTGGGGACATCGAAGCGCATGTCCTGGTTCGGTTTGGCGACTTTGACGAGGACCCAGCCGCCGCGGCGGCAGAGTTCACCGGTCCTGCGGATGCAAGCGTCGGTCCCTTCGATCGCCTCGACGGCCAGGACGGTGCCGTCTTTGACGGTGATGCTTTGGCCGATGTCGAGGCCCCCCATCTTTTTGGCGATGTCCCAACCGAAGCGGACGTCGCTATCGAGCTTGGCGGAGCGGTGTTTTCCGGCGAGCCACCCTTCGTCGGCGAGCAGTTCGGGGGCGAGGTCGGTCGCAGGGGTCACGGTCATGGAATGTCGCTGGTACATTTGGGTCACCGCGGTCAACAGGGAATCGTCCCGCGCGTTGCGTTGGCGGCTGAGCAGCAGCGGGCCGAAGGTTCGGAGGCATTGGAGGTCGGGGGTGTGTCGCAGCCAAGGCGAGCCGCCATAGAGGAGGTCGGCCTTGAAAAGCTTGCCCGCCATCGTGACTTTTTGGACGCCGAATTTGCGGAAGTAGCGGACATGGGCACCGAGCCTGCCGACACCGGACCACAGGACGTGGTCACAGAGGTATTCGAGGTGGTGATCGGCATGGTCGGTGATGGCGACGCAGACGACCGGCACCCTGCGGGCGACGAGCGATTGGGCGACGAGGATCGGGAAACGACCCCAGCCGGCGACGAGTCCGACCGGCCGCGAGAGGTCGCGGGCGATCCTTCGGTAGCTCCCTCGGGGATGATAACCGCCATGCATCGGACGCACCCGCCTTTAGGCCGCAGGTCGACGGAAGGGGATACAGCGAGGCCTTTCGTCTTCCTTTTCGTCGGCGGTTTTCCGATCGGCGGGCTCGGCCGTTTCGGCGATCGGTCCGGTCGCCTGGCGGTTGTCGGTGGCCATCGCGGCGGCATCGGGACGGTCGGAGGCGGAGTCGGTTTGGGGGTCGGCGTTGTGACGTAGGTTCCCGAGTTCGCGACGGAGCGTTTTGACTTCGCGGCGGAGTTCCGGGAGGCGACGCTGGACCGCCATGATCTGCATTTGGTCCCGCTGGGTCGTCGCGGGGCTGCCGAGGTAGGTCTGGTCGCCGGCGAGGTTTTCCATCACCCCAGCCTGGGCGCCGACGACGGCGTGGTCACCGAGGGTGACGTGATCGGCGAGGCCGACCTGGCCGGCGAGGACGACGTAATCGCCTGTCGTGCACGAGCCGGCGATCCCGACTTGGCTGCAGATCAGGTTGTGGCGGCCGATGTGGCAATTGTGAGCGATCATCACGAGGTTGTCGATCTTGGTCCCCTCGCCGATCCGCGTCACGCCGTAGGTGCCGCGGTCGATCGTGACGTTCGCGCCGATGTCGACGTCGGATTCGATATGGACGTAACCGAGTTGGGCGGTCGAGACGTGCCGCCCTTGGACCTGGCGGTAGCCGAACCCGTGGCCACCGATCACGGCGCCGCCGTGGATGTTGACGCGGTCATCGATCCGCGAATGTTCGTAGACCACGGTATTGGGAAAGAGCCGGCAATCGTTACCGATGCGAGAATGATCCATCACGACGACGCCGGCCATGAGGTGGCAGTTGTCCCCGATCACGACCCCTGGTCCGATCACGACACCGGCATCGATGCGGGTCCCACCGCCGATCGCGGCGGTCGGGTCGATCTGTGCGGTGGAGTGGATCGAAGCGTAACCGATGCCGTCATTAACGCGTGGACGGAACGCCTTCACGAGGTGGGTGAAAACGCGGTGGATGTCGGAGGTGATGATTTGGGTGCATTGCAGGCCATCGATCTGGGCGGCCGTCACGACGGCGGTGGCGCCGCAGCGGACGACGAGATTAGCACGTGCCGCGGCATCGATCAGTGTGACGCACCCCGGCCCCGCATCACGTAGCGGCAACGCGTCGGTGCAGGTGACCGTTGGGTCCCCAACGATCATCACGACATCGAGCCCTTCGAGCAGCTCCCGGATCGTCCTGGGGGGTAATTCCAGAGTCATGTTCGGATTCCTGTCCTGAGTTCGGCTTCTTGCCCGAATCCGTTTTTATCGCCGAGGCGGGTTTGCCATCAAGGGCAATCGCCGCTAGCGGGACGGGATCGACTCGGTCCGATCGGGATCGCGGTAGCGGGCGACATCAAAATGCCGCCCGTAGGTACCGAAATCATTGAAAGCATATTTCTTGGCCCAGCGATAAACGAAGCTTTTTTCGGGGATTTCGTCACCCGGCTGGTATTGGCTGCGGCGGGGGGTGACGCGGCGGAGCTCGTCGACGACTT
>JBEIRZ010000192.1:0-8450 GCA_040375695.1 Planctomycetaceae bacterium | reverse complement strand
GTGCCCGAGGCGGCGACCGCGTTGTTCAAGCGGAAGCGTTACCCTTTCCAGGCGAAGGCGACATACGAAGTGGGTGACGCGGGGCCCGACTTTCCGGCGCGCGCCGGGCGTATCCAGACCTGGCAAACGGCGGATTACTCGGTTTCCACCGCAGATGCGGGGTTGCTGCAAGGGCACCAAACCCTGGCCTATTTCCGCGCCCCGCACATTTACATCGGGACGGCCGCAAGGTTTTGGCCGGGACGTCGGTCGTTGACCGAGGCACAGGCGACCGAACTGGAAATCGATGGCCCCGGAAATTACGCGGGGCTGAAGGCGGAGACTTCGGACACGGTGCTGCTGACCAGCCGCGGCGGCGAACGTTATGACCGCACCTTCCTCGAATCGCTCGTCCGCCCCGGGCTCGATCTGCGGAATTGGACCGCCCGGACCAATTACCCGGCCCGCGGTATCGTCCCCACGGGGCCGGCCGAAATGTCGATCTACGTCCAGCGGCATTATGGACAACCGACCCATCACCTCGAACGGTTGGCCTTCCGCACCGATGGCCTCGCCGCGGCACACGCCGGTTACCAAGCGGGCGAATTGACGACCAAGCCGATCACGTTCGATGGGGACCAATTGACTCTGAACCTCTCGTCCAGCGCGGCGGGGGGCGTTTTTGTCGAACTGCAGGACGCATCGGGCAAGCCGATCCCCGGCTTCACGCTTGACGAATGCGTCGAGCTGAATACCGACGACTTGGACCGCGTCGTCGCTTGGAAGAACGGGTCGGACGTCGGGACGCTGGCGGGCAAACCGATCCGGATCCGCTTCCGCATCAAAGACGCTGATCTCTTTTCGTTCCAGTTCACCGAATGACCCGCGCTTGCAACCCCTGACCGAGCGTGCGCGGTACCTCGCGTCCGAGCATACGTTTCTCGTGCGTTGGGCTCGCGCCCGGGCTCGTGCGCCCGGCTCGTGCGCTGACCGCGGCCGTAGCGATCCGATCCCAAGCAAAATCCCCGGCGATACCCATGCCCGTTTCGATCGACGATTACTCGCCGCATGACCAACAGATCTGGGACGAAGATCTCCAGGACTTCGTCCCCGATCGGGTCTTTGACGCGCACATCCATATGTTCGACCCGGCCCATTTGCCCGCCGGATCGACCGCCAAGCCGTGGGTGCGATCCGATTTCGCGACGCTGAAACGCTGGGCCGAGCGGCTTTATCCGAATCGCGAGACACATTTCTTGGTCTTGGGGACGCCGATCGCAGGGATCGATGTGCGGGCCCACAACGCTTGGTGCATCGATCAGATTCGGCAAGACCCGATGTCCCGGATGAATCGGCTCGTCACGCCGCAGTGCCGGGTCGAAGAGATCGAACGCGACGTCCGCCAACACGGCTTCATCGGGCTAAAACCCTATCGCATCTTTTCCGTCACCGGCGACATCGCCCAGTGCCGCATCCACGACTTTCTCACCCACCCGCAACTCGAATTGGCCAACGAATTGGGTCTGTGGGTGACGATGCATTTGTCGCGGTTCCACGGTTGTGCCGACGAGCGGAACCTCGAAGACCTGCGTGACTACACTTGTAGTAAATACCCCAACATCAAGTGGATCCTCGCGCACTGCGCTAGGAGTTTCACCTATTGGCCGATCCGCAAGGCGATCGATCGGCTCCGCGACATGCCGAACATCTTCTACGACGTTTCGGCGGTGACCGACGTCCGCCCCTTGATCACCCTGTTTACCCGCGAAGACCGACGCCGCATTTTTTACGGTTCCGACGGCGTCGACGCGACGTTCTTCCACGGCCAGTACACCGCGATGGGGCGGGCGTGGCAATACGTCGATACCGATCAGATGCAACTGCGATTCCCGCATTGTGACGGCCGACCGATCCTGGCGATCTATGAACAATTACTCGCGATGAAGCACGCCGCGGAGATCGCGCAGTGGACGCCTACCGACATCCAGGGCCTCTTTTGGGGAAACGCCGTTACCGCGCTGGGGATCGACGCGGGCGGCAGAGCGGCGGAGCTGCAAACGGGCGGCAGAGCGGCGGAGCCGCAAACGGGTGAACGGACGCGGGCGACTTACATCCGTGCGAAACGGTTGATCCCCGGGGGGACGCAATTGCTGAGCAAACGGCCCGAGATGTTCGCCCCGGGGTTTTGGCCCGCTTATGCCAAGCAGGCCCGCGGGTGCGAGGTGATCGATCTCGATGACCGCTGCTTCATCGACATGACGACGTCGGGGATCGGCTCCTGTTTGCTCGGTTACGCCGACCCCGATGTCACCGCGGCGGTGCAGCACCGCATCGGGCTCGGTTCGATGTCGACGTTGAACGCGCCGGAAGAGGTCGAACTGGCGGAGCTGTTGATCGAGCTGCACCCATGGGCCGAACAGGTCCGATACGCGCGATCCGGCGGCGAGGCGATGGCGATCGCGGTCCGCATCGCCCGGGCCGCGACCGGTCGCGAAAAGATCGCCTTCTGCGGTTATCACGGATGGTCCGATTGGTACCTCGCCGCGAACGTCACCCCCAAGGTCGAAGCGAACGAAATTGCTGCGGTCGACAACCATGGTGCTGCGAATCAGCGCGGGATGTCGGACAAGCTGCAAGGGCATTTGTTGCCCGGGCTCGAACCCGCCGGGGTCCCGCGCGGGTTGGCCGGCACAGCCCTCCCCTTCACCTACAACAACTTGGACGAGCTTAGGCAATTGGTCGCTCGGCACGGCGATCAGCTAGCGGCGGTGGTGATGGAGCCGACCCGATCGGCCGACCCGGGCCCCGGCTTTTTGCAAGGGGTTCGCGAATTGTGCGACGGCTGCGGTGCGGCCCTGTTGTTCGACGAGATCTCGTCCGGTTGGCGGATGTATCTGGGCGGGGCGCACATGAAGTATGGCGTCATGCCCGACATCGCGGTCTTCGCCAAAGCGATCGGAAACGGTCACCCCATGGCGGCTATCATCGGTCGCCAACGTTACATGGATGCCGCGCAGGGGTCGTTCATTTCGAGCACCTATTGGACCGAAGCGGTCGGGCCGACGGCGGCGCTGGCGACGATCCGCAAACTGCGCGACGTGCGGATCGCCGAACACACCGCTAGGATCGGCGGGATGATGCGAGACGGTTGGAAACGGTTGGGCCAGCGGTACGATGTCCCCGTCAAAGTCACCGGCCATCCGGCGCTGCTGTACCTCGGCTTCGATCACGAACAGGCCGCGGCGCTCGGGACGCTCGTCACGTCGCGGATGCTTCCTCGCGGATTCCTCACCGGAGGGGGCTTTTATCCGAGCTACGCCCACAAAGAACATCACCTCGAGGCCTATTTCGAAGCGATCGAGCCGATCTTCGCCGAATTGGCCGACTCGATCCGCTTGGGCGATGTCAAGCAACGGCTCCAATCCCTCGGCGTGCCGGTCCGACACACCGGATTCGCGCGGTTGACTTGAAACGGGCCCGATATGAAACGTGAACCCGAATCGAAACGCGACGAAAAACCGAAACGACGTTCCGAAAAGAAACAGGCCGTCGCCTCGAAACGAAATTCCGTTACCAACCGAAACGCAACCTTGAAGCAACCTACTGGCAAGCAACCGACCGCCGGCACCAATGGGGCAACGCGTCCCAAGTTGAAACATCCCGATCGGACCGCGGTCCCGGCCAAGGTCACGATCGAGGCATGCATGCCGAATGTGATTGAAAGCGAAATGTCGGATCACGCCCCCGCGACGCAGGTCGGCGAATTGGCGCTCAAGATCCGCCAGCGGATCCAGACCGAACGTTTGACCGACGGTTCGTTCTTCATGACCGAGGCTCAGCTCGCCGCACAGTACAACGCTTCACGGACCGTCACCCGCGAAGCGGTCAGCCGTTTGCAGGCGCTCGGGATCCTCGAAGGACGCAAGCGGAAAGGGTTGATCGTCCGTTGCCCCGACCCGTTGGTCCTCTTCCAAAACAGCCTCCCGTCGTTGGTGACCTCGCCCGACGATTGGCGTGACGTCGCGCAGCTCCGTTATGCGCTCGAAGTCGGCGCGATCGAATTGGCGATCCGCTCGGCGACCGAAGAGCAGATCGAGCGATTGGCGAAGATCGAGCGTGATCTGGAACGGGCCGTTCGCAAAGACATCGCGTCGTTATCGGCGATCGAGCTCGACGTGAAGTTTCATTCGCTGATCCTCGAAATGACCGGGTCGCGAATGATCGCAGGGATGCAGCAGGTGTTGGTCCAATTCTTTCATTCGACCCCCAGGTCCGACGCCACGCCGGCATCGGCCGAACGGATCTGTTGGGAGCACCGCGAACTGCTCGACGCGATCCGCGACCGCGATGTCGAACGGGCCCGGGCGATGATCCGCATCCAGATCCGCGGGACGCTCGATGCGGCCGATCGCGACGCGTCGCAGGGGACGCAACCCATGCGACGCGCCGAACGGGATGTCATCGATCGAAGTGTCGATAAGGGTTCAAACGCCCGCTGCGTTTAAGCACGCACACGAATCACTTCGCCGGTTTGTCCGGTACGCGGCGGCCGAGGCAAATGCGGAAGCCGTCGCGCGAATCGGAATAGTGGATGTCGCGAATGCCAAGCCTCACGGCGCAGCGGGCATTGCCGGGGACGTCGAAATAATTGCCGCCGCGGCAGACGGGCCTCGACACGCTCAATTTGGCCGGGTCTTCGTAATAAATCTCTTCGTGCCCGCCGGTGGGGTCAAAATGATCGATCACGAATTCCCAAACGCCGCCGCACATGTCGGCCATCCCGAAACCGTTGCGTCCCTTTTCGCCGTAATGATCGACGGGCGATACAAACGAAAAGCCGTCGCTCCAGGGGGCTTTGGCGAGCGGCCAAGCTTTGGTGCGGTTTGGCAACAAGTCCATCGCCGAGATGTTCAATCTCCCTTCGCCCGCTTCGAGCTCATTCCCCCACCAAAAGTAAAGGCTCTCTTTGCTACCGCCGCGACAGGCATATTCCCATTCCGCTTCGGTCGGTAGCCGGTATTCCATCCCTTCGGGCAATCGCTTCGCCGCCGCTTCACGTTCGGTCAACCAGCGACAGAACGCTTTCATGTCGGTGTAGCTGACGCAGACGACCGAAAAATCGTCGCGGTTGGGGAATGCCCAGTTCGGGTCGCGCCAGCTCTTCCCTTTCTTCGATTCCCACGGGTGGACTACATTTGTAGTCAGGTGATAGCCATCCCACTTCGGGTCGAAGACTTGCGTCTCGCCATCTGGCTTTTCGGCATCGGTGACGTAGCCCGATTCCTCGGTGAAACGACGGAATTGCCCGACGGTCACTTCGGTCCGCCCCATCCAAAAGCCCTGTTTGACTCGCGTCAGCCGCGGCATTTCCCCTTCGAACGATTCACGCGTCGTCCCAGGGGTCGCTCCCCCTTCGATCCCGGTTGCCCACGCCTTCTCTTCGGGGGTGCTCCCCATCATGAATTCCCCCGGTGGGATGTAGAGGACCTCGAGCGTCGTCTTTTCACCGAGCTCGACCCGCTTCGCATCACCCTGCTTCGGGGCGTTGGGGTTGGGTTGGTCTTGGGCCAAGACGATCACCCCGCCGATCGCGAGCGAACAGCCCCAAGCGAGCAGGCTTTGTCTGGCGACGCGGCCGAGATTCGTGCGTCGATTTTCGCGCCGATCGTCGTTCCGCTCGCAAACGGGTGGTGGGGTCAATGGGCATGCGGTGGGCAGGGGCGATTGCGTCGTCTTCATGGCACACGTTTCGAGGCGGGATGGGGCGGGTAAAACAGCCACGCCAGTTTAACAACCCAACCGCCCCTTGGGTTGCAAGCCGTTTGTGATGCGAGCTTCAACCCCACGCTCGCTACCGCATCATCCCAATGCCAGGAGTCAGTCCGTCGCTTGCCGTCGCGGGTCGCGAGCGGATTTTTCGAAGAGACCCCATCGCCACGGCAATCAACCGCTTCACGGCCAAGCATAGCCCACCGCGATCGTACCCCGTTTTGGCCAAAGGTGATTCGGGATGGTCGCGACTCAATTCGCCGATGCCACCGGGCTGACAAACTTTATCTGCCAACGAACTCAAGTGCGGCGACGATGTCGCGTGTGTCATCGTCGCACCCGAATTCACCGGTTCGTCGCCGCTGGCCCGCATCGGTGTTGGTGACCCTGACGGTGACGGAGTCGCAGGCCCTGACGGTGTGCCGAAGTCGGTTTCGGTTGACCGTTCGGCAATGTGTGGGTTTGCAGGGCCGTGTGCCGAATTCAATCGGTCCAACGGGCTGACCACCTTGATGTCCTTGCGGGACAAGACGTGGGTGTAAATCATCGTCGTCGCGATGTCACTGTGCCCCAACAACTCTTGGATCGTTCGGATGTCGGTCCCCGCGGCCAACAGATGGGTGGCGAAGCTGTGCCGGAATGTGTGGGCGGTGACATACGTTTGGGTCCCGGCGGCACGGACCGCAAGCCGCAAATGTTCCGCGAAGGTGCTCCAGTGCAGGTGGTGGCGATGTGATTTACCGCTGCGGGGATCTCGGGCATATTTCACGGACGCGAAAAGGAATTGCCATTTGAATTCCCGATGCGCCGATGGGAACTTGCGGCTCAAGGCATGCGGCAACCAGACCGATGCCTCGCCCCGCTCCAGGTCTTTCTCATGCAACACGCGACGCGACTTGACCAGCCGACGCAGCGGTTCGACCGCCTGGACGGGCAACGGCACCAAGCGGCTTTTGCCACCTTTCGAATCGTGAATCTCGATCCGCATCAGATCGAAGCGGATGTCTTTCACGCGCAACCGCAAGCATTCGCCGATCCGCAGTCCGCACCCATACAGCAGCTGCGCGATCAACAGGTGAACCCCACTGAGGTGGCCGAGCAAAGCGGTCACTTCGGGCTCGCTGAGCACCGATGGGATACGCTTCGGCTTCCCCGACCGGATCGCGTTCACCGAGCCAAGATCCCGCTTCAAAACGTGTTCGAACAGGAACAGCAGCGCATAAAACGCTTGGTCCTGCGTCGATGGTGACACGTTGCCGTCGACCGCCAAGTCGGTGAGGAACGCCTCGACATCGGTCGGGCCGATCTCTGAAAAATCCGCGGCCGCCTTCAAGCAACGCTCACGCATGAAACGGCGGACCCACTTCACATACGCCTTTTCGGTGTTGTATTGCTTGCGTTGCAAACGCATGGTCCGGCGCAACTGGCCGATGACATCCGGTTCGTTAGGGTCGATCGTGCCAGCGACCTCTTCGATCGCTTGCGCGTCATCGCGAAAACGTTCCCGAATCACCAGCTCCTGAAGTTTTTGGCGGATCGGTTCCAGCCTTGGGGTTGAAGACTTGCGAACACGGTTGCGGTAGCTGATCAGGCCTTCGACGATCCGCAACCGCTTCCAGGCTGGGGCACCCGACCGGAGCCGCGCCCTCAAAAAGTCGATGACGTGCTGCTCGTTGAAATCCCAGATCGCAGGCTGTTGAACGCGATGGAATTGGGCTAATTTTTCGAACCAAATCGGCCCCCAATCGTCTCCGGAGGGCTTCGCCGCACCATGGCGATCTTGAGCGGGTGGACTCGATCCCCCCGAATCCGTCCGACTCGACCGATTGGGTATCATGATCGCCTCCGCCGCTTGGTTTCACGAAAACCCTCCCTAGATGAACAAGTGCATCCTTGCGCCGAGTTTTGTAGGAAACTGGACGCAAGTCAATCCCCGGTAGTTGCTCGGAGGAGAAAAAGTGGATAATTTTTTTTGAAGGTCACCCGTGACCGACCAAGAACCGAGGATAATTGATTCGATAATCGTTATCCTCGGATTTGAAATGAAATAATGACAAGTTCGTCGATTCGACCAACATCTCTCGTCGTAGGTAACAGACCTTAAAACACTTGCCTTCCTGCTGATCTGCGAATGAACCCCTTTGAGCCACCGAAGATCAAACCGATGAACGCGAGTTCGAACGCTCTTTCGTATGCTGGCTTCGTGATTTGCCTTTTGTTTGCTTTGGTGGGAGTCGCAACAGCGGGATTCGGAATTGTCAGAATTCTAAAAACGACTCCCGCGATGGGAAAACTTGTAGACGCACGAGGCAACCCACTGCCTATAGAAGGCTATCCACAGTTGTGGATTGGACTCGCACTTACCTTTATTTCTGCACTACTCGGAATTTTGTCTCTGTCCTTCATTCTCCAGAAACGCGAGGACAGAATTCTTGCAATGCTCCACAAGCCTGCACAATTGGGTTTGCACGAGTCGATTTTCCATGCCGAACATGATAACTTCAGTAAGACGAACGATCCGATGAACCCAAGCGGCGGATCAGGCATTTCCTGAAGTCAACATCCTTGCCGCCGCTGGGTTATCGGTGGCGTTCGTCGAAACCAGTACCCAAGACCAAAGCGATGAATACTTCCTGGCTCTTTCGACCGCAAATAGAAATGTCGATAAGCGAGTCCGATCGCTGGTACGTACAATTAGATGG
>JBEIRZ010000408.1:0-3942 GCA_040375695.1 Planctomycetaceae bacterium | reverse complement strand
TAATCTGTCTAAACTTCTGGTTACCTCATGTCGACCCGAATCGCTCGCGGGTTTCAGGTCGACGTCATCGCACCCGACATTTAGCTAGCCTTTGATCCCTCCCTTTCCCCCGACCCTCTTCGCGACGCCATGCTGAAAGCTCTCGAATTGGTCGGTTTCAAGAGCTTCGCGGATCGAACGCGGTTCGATTTCCCCGACGGGATCACGGTCATCGTCGGGCCCAACGGTTCAGGCAAATCGAACGTCGTCGACGCGATCAAGTGGGTGCTGGGTAGCCAAAGCGCGAAGAGCCTCCGCGGCAAGGAGATGTCGGACGTCATCTTTAAAGGGGCCCAAGGCCGCGGCCCGGCCGGCACCGCCGAAGTGACGATCGTCTTTGACAATTCGACCGGTGCCCTGCCGGTGGATTCCGCCGAAGTCCGCGTCACCCGCCGCGTCTTCCGCAGCGGCGAAGGGGAATACCTGATCAACAGCCAACCCTGCAGGCTCAAGGACGTCAAAGACCTGATCCGCGGTACCGGGATCGGGATCGACGCCTACAGCCTGATCGAACAGGGGAAGGTCGATCGGATGCTCCAAGCCAACGCGAAGGAACGCCGCGCGATCTTCGAAGAGGCCGCCGGGATCAGCCGCTTCAAAGCGAAACGCGTCGAAGCGGAACGGCGACTCGCGCGGGTTCAACAAAACCTCGTCCGCTTGGGTGATATCGTCGACGAGGTCGCGACCCGCTTGCAGAGCCTCAAGACGCAAGCGAGCAAGGCCGAACGTTATCGCCAAGCGACCGAACGCTTGAAAGAGCTCCGCACCCAATTGGCCTGGAACGATTGGCAAGCCCTCTCGTCCGAACTCGATCAAGCCGAGGCCGCATTTGCCGAAGCCCAAGCCGAAGTCCGCGCCGCCGAAGGACAACGTGACGAATTCGCCACACAACGTCAGCGGATCGAGTCGGAGGTCCAGCAGATCGCCGAGCAGTCACGTCAATCGGAACAGCAACGGGCCGACCTGCAGCGAAGCGCCGCCGTCCTCGGTGGCCAGCGCGAAGCCGACTCGGCCGCCGTATCGGACCTCCGCGCCGCCATGGCCCGCAGCCTCCAACGCTTGCGTCTGCTCCGTTCCCAAACCGGCATGGCCGCGTCCGAATTGCGGAGCTGCGTCGATCGGCTGAAGGGATACCAGCTCGACCTTGACGAGGCTCGCGGCCGCGTCTTGCGGATCGAAAGCGACCGGACCAAATGCGAGACCGCCGTCACCGATGCGGCGCTCCGCCGCGAATCGCTGCAGAAGGATCACCTCGCCGCCCTCCGCGACATCGCCGACCTCGAATCGGCCACCCAACGCGTCGACCAGCTCGCGAACCAGGCCCGCAAGGCACTCGCCGAATCGCACCAGCGCGAATCGAAAGTCCGCGACGATGTCGCCGTAGCGGGCCAAGAGGTCGCTTCGCTGAACCACCAATGGAACGACATCCAATCCGAAATCGATTCCCTCGCACAAGCGATCGAACTGGCCCGCGCCGCCGTCGATGAAGAACGCCGCACCCTGCAGCGTCGACGCGACGAGATCTCGGCCCTCAAGGTCCGGCTTCAAGGGGTCGCCGAACGCGTCACCGTTTTGGAAGAGCTGCAACGTCGCCAAGAAGGGGTTTCCGGCGGCGTCCGCTCGGTCCTCGAATTGCTCCGCACCTCCACCGGCGACGACGGCCCGATCAACGATTGCCTCGGGATCGTCGCCGACCTCTTCCAGACCGACGTTCATGCCGCCCCCTTGATCGATGCCGTCCTCGGCGAACGCGCCCAATTCTTTGCCGTCCGCGGCCCGCGATTCCAACAGGCGGTCGCCGCGGGCGAAATCCGATTGGCCGGCCGCGTCGGCCTGATCCGGATCGATGAACTCCCGCCTCGACGCCCCGGCGACCGCATCCGACTCGACGGACTCAAAGGTGTCATCGGCCGCGCCGATCGACTCGTCCAGACCGAACGCCACCTGCAACCGCTCGCCCGACACCTGCTCGGGACGACCTGGCTGGTCGACTCGCTCGCCACCGCGATGAACCTCCGCCGCTTGGGTGGCGCGGGGCTCCGCTTCGTCACCAGCCGCTGCGAATTGCTCGACCCCGACGGCAGCCTCGTCATCGGCCCCGAAGGGACCGCGGTCGGGCTCGTCAGCCGCAGGAGCGAACTGGCGGCCGCGCACGAAGAACGAAAACACTACCGCTTCCAACTTCGCGATTGCGAGCTCGAAGCCGAAGCCCTCGCCGCTCGACTCAACCAGAACGAAGCCCAACTCGGCCAACTCGAACAACGCCACCGCGGCCTCATCGTCCAACGGGCAGGGTGCGAGGCGAACCGAAGACATGCCGCCGACCGCTTCCAAGCACGCGGCGAAACGCTCGATGCCGTCCTCGAAGAGATCTCCCAAACCGAAGTTCGCATCCAAACGCTCGCCGCCGAACAGCTCCGCTTGAACCAGCGACAAGCGGCCGAAGCGGAACGGTTGTCGCGCATCGAATCCGAATCGCATGCCTGCGACGCGACTCTCGCCTCCGCCCGCGAATCGCTCCGCGATGTCACCTCGCGGCTGATGAGCGTCTCGGTCGAGGTCGCTCGGGCCGAACAAAAGGTCGAGGCCCTGACCGCCACGATCCAACAGCAACAACGCGACCAATCACAACGCGAAGCCGCCGTCGAAGAGGTCCGTCAACAACGCCGTGACGATCAGGCCCGCTGCGACGACATCGAATTGCGGATCCTAGCCGCCTCTTCAACGCTCGCCGAATTGGCCTTACGCGACGAAGCGCTCCAACAGCAACTTGTCGAACTCTCCCGCCGCGCCACCGAAATCCGCGCCGGCGGACGCTCGATCCAAAAGGGCTACGACGCCGCCGTCAAACAGGTCACCCAGGCATCCCAAGCCGCCGCCGAGATCGCCCGCACCCGCGACGCCGCGATCCTAAAACGCCAATCGCTCGCCCAGCGCCTGAGCGAAGATTACGAGATCGACCTGCTCAACGACCAGCCCCCCGAAGACCTCCGCCCGATCGATGATCGCGCTGCGCTCGAAGAAGAAATCCAACACCTCCGCGGCCAATTGCAAAAGACCGGCTCGGTCAACATGGAAGCGCTCGAAGAGCTGCAAGCGCTGCAAACCCGTTACGACGAAATCCACGGCCAATACCAAGACCTGACCGCCGCCAAAGATTCGCTTCAACGCGTCATCGGCAAGATCAACGCCGAAAGCCGCAGGTTGTTCGTCGATACCCTCGAGGCGATCCGTCAAAACTTTCAAAGGCTGTATCGCAAATCGTTCGGCGGCGGTAACGCCGACCTGATCCTGGAAGAATCCGATGACCCGCTCGAAGCCGGTGTCGAAATCATCGCCACACCGCCGGGCAAACCCTCGTTCAGCAATTCGCTCCTCTCCGGCGGCGAAAAGGCGCTCACCGCCGTCGCCCTCCTGATGGCGATCTTCCAATTCCGCCCCAGCCCCTTCTGCGTCCTCGACGAAGTCGACGCGCCGTTCGACGAGGCGAATATCGGCCGCTTCGTCACCGTCCTCAACGAATTCCTCGATCACACCAAATTCGTCGTCGTCACCCACAGCAAAAAGACGATGACCGCCGCCACGACGCTCTACGGCGTCACGATGCAAGAATCGGGCGTCAGCAAACAGGTTTCGATCCGCTTCGAAGATGTCAGCGAAGATGGCGAGATCGGCAACGACGCCGCCTGATCGCTCCGCGTTCCCCGCTCGATCGCGACCGCGTTTTTCAAACCGCCGTTTCGATCGCCTCGATCACCCCCATCCCGCTGCGGGCGATCCCCGCCGCCCGCGCCTCGTCGACGTCGATGTGCGCGGCCAGCGCGAACCGGCCATCGACACGAACCAACACGTCGCTCAATTGATGCTCGCCATCACCCGTCACCCGCAACCGCACCGTGTCGC
>JBEIRZ010000115.1:0-12575 GCA_040375695.1 Planctomycetaceae bacterium | reverse complement strand
TTTCGATCCCATTGGCGGAACTCTATCGCAACGTGAGGTTCGACCCGGCCGAGTCGAAAGCGACCTGACCCCCTAACGTCATTGACGCCCCAGCCGCACACAAGCTTATTTCACCGCACGCCGCGAATCCCGGGTCTGGCACCGCAGGCCCGAGCGTATCCTAAACGATCGCCCCCAGCCCGTGAACATCCGTTCGATCACTTAGCCTCGACCCGCGAACTGGCCATTTCCAATCCCGGGTATGGCACCGCGACGAGGGAGTAGCCGCGATGCCGCGTGACCGCTTCAGTCGGCGTCAAGGAAAGGGAGTGGCGGGTGGATGCCGGGGCTGCTGGTCGTAAAATCTTCTCCCAAGGCGGCCGCGACCGTCGCCGCCACTTGAGCCTGCACGAATTTGCCCTGCACGAACTTGCCTTGAACGAGCTTGCCCGGAACGAATTTGCCCTCGGTATCGATACCGCCCTGGCGAACCCCCGGCCCGAAAGCGGCGACCCAAATCCGCTCCGACCCGGGGTGCGAAGTGCCGTGGTTCTTCCAACCCTCACGATCGATCCCGCGACCGTGATCGGTCGTGATGATGAAAAGCGTCTTGTCGCGGTGCGAAGGGAGCTTCTGGCATGTCTCCCAAAGGAGCTCGATGAACCGATCGTTCTGCTGGGCCGCTAGCAAGTAACGATCGTAACGACCGGCATGGGCCCAATCATCCGTCTCGCCTAAACCCACAAACAGCACCCGCGGGGCACGCGTCGTCAGTTCTTCGATCGCCCCGGCGGTCGTCAGCACGTCGTATCGGACGCCGTCCCATTCGTGAAACAATTGCTCGCTGACCAGGTTCAATGTCGCGACGCGGTTCGCTTCTCCCACTTCGAATTTTTGCCACCCGGAATTGACAGGAATCCCGCTCCGTTTGTCATTGATGATGAACGGAAAAACATCCCACGACGTGTAAGCCGCGACCTTGCCACGGAACGCTTCTTTGCCATGGAGCCATTCGAGCACCGTCACGTTCGCGTTGTACTTTTTGTCGTTGCTATCGACCGCCGGATCGGGTTTGCCCGTCAGGATCTCGTTGTAACCCGGGTACGAAAAAAACATCCCGTTGCTGACCGCGACCTGCGAATCGGCTTCGATATCCCCCGCGATCCAACCCGATTTCGACAGCGACATTTTCCAGAGGAACGGCATCAGCAATTCGCGGCGCTCGGTTCGCGTCTCCTTCCAGAACTTCGACTTGAGCTGGTCCGGTGTCTTGACGCCGTTCTCCGGGGTCATCAACCGTTGATCGGCCCCCCCGAAGAGCTCTTCGCCCCTTAAGCCATCGAGCGTGATCAAGACGACGTTCTCGACGTTCTCGACGACCGCGTCCCCGCCCCGAGCGGACAAATCGAAGGCGCACAAGAGTATCGTGGCGATCAGCGCGCAGTGACGAATCGATCGACGGATTACGGTCATGGAACGATGTTTCTTTGTGGGAACGAAAAGCGGCTCGATCGGTCAAGCAGGCGTCGGATTCTAACATAGGCTTGGGCCACTCACACCTTCCCAGCAGTCCGGATCGCTTCTCAGTCGTTCGTGACCTACCCCGCACGTCGCTTTCGGATTTGGCGTAAACTGACCGCTCACGATCGACGCGGCGCGTCGAAATGCGAACGTGCGTCGATCCCAGGTTTCCCTCGAGAACAAGCGGTCCGCTTCTGATGAAATTGCAAATCATTTGCCCTCTCGCGATCAGCGTCGTGATCGGTTGGCTGACCGCAGCGTCGGCCCAATCCCCCCCGTACGACGTTTTCCCTCCCGCCGAAGCCCCGTTCTATCGCGTCCGGTACGAACCCTCGACCAAGCCAGGGGAACTGATCTACGGCGTCAATTTCACGTTGTGGATCCCTCCCGATACGCCACAGCTCCGTGGCGTCATCGTCCATCAGCACGGTTGTGGGGAGGGGTCCTGCAAATCGGGGCTCACGGGTGCCTACGACCTGCATTGGCAAGCACTGGCCAAGAAACATCGCTGCGCGCTGCTCGCCCCGGCGTACGAACAACCCGATAAGGCCGATTGCCAGATGTGGTGCGATCCACGCAACGGTTCGGACCGCGCGTTCCGGCAATGCCTTGCCGATTTCGCGACGATGACCGGGCACCCCGAACTCGCTACCGTCCCCTGGGCGCTGTGGGGTCACAGCGGCGGAGGGCACTGGGCCGGTGGGATGGTGATGCTCCATCCCGATCGGGTCGCCGCCGCGTGGCTCCGGTCCGGAGTCCCGCTGCTCGCTCCCGATCCCGATCGCACGAACATCCGCGCCCATGAACTCCCCGATGCCGCCCTGCGTGTCCCGATGATGTGCAACCTCGGGGCCAAAGAAGGGGTCACCGTCAAGGACGATCGGTTCTCCGGCGTTTGGCCTGCCAACGAAACGTTCTTTCTCCACCTGCGCGGGCTTTCGGGTTTGGTCGGGGTGGCCGTCGACCCGTTGACGAGTCATGAATGCGGCAACCAAAGGTACCTCGCCATCCCTTGGCTCGACGCTTGCCTGGAGGCCCGGCTGCCCGATTCCGTCGGGGGCCCGCTGCGTGAGATGCCTTCGGATGCGGCGTGGTTGTCCGAACCGACAGGGGCCAAAGCCTTCTCCGCTTCCCAATACCCCGGTGATCCCAAGGCCGCTTCTTGGCTACCCAACGAGTCGATCGCGAAACTTTGGTCCCAGTACGTGACCGACACCCAGGTGATCGACACGACTCCCCCACCGGCGCCGAGCAAGGTCGTCATCGATGGGAAGGTGATTCGCTGGGACGCAGACGCCGACCTCGAAAGCGGCCTATCGCATTTCGTCATCGAACGGGATGGGGTCGCGATCGGCACTTGGCCCGAAAAGCCGACCAACCCCTTCGGTCGGCCGCTGTTTCAAAACCTGCAGTACAGCGACACCCCCCCACAACCGCTGCTCCCGATGACCTACGCCATCCCCGCGAGCGAATTTCGCGATGCCGCCGCCTACCAAGTACGGTCGGCCAATACGATGGGGATGATGTCCGAGGCGGTCCGGGCCACGAAATGAGCCGGATCGCAGAAAGGGGGCATGGCCGAATGGCGTTCCTGACAAGAAAGCATTTTTTTGCAAGGACGATTTCGATCGCCACCACCCAGCCCCCGGGTTGTCAACCGAGAACCGTTTGGGGATCGCCGCGACGCGGAATCCCCAAATCGACGGTGAAACATCGCGTATGGACCATTTGCCCGTCCTCCCGCAACGTGTTGGAGTAGATCGCGACATCTTTCATCGAACCATCTTTTGCGACGAGTCTCGCCCGGTAATCGGACAGGGATTTCCCCGCGATTAACTGGCATAAAATGTCTTCGATGGTCTCCTGATTAGCATGAAACTTCGCGATCGGCTGTCCGACGTACTCTTCGCGGGCGTATCCTAAGAAATTCAACTCGGCCTCATTGGCCCACAGGATGGTGCCTGTTCGGTCCACGCAATGGAGCGGGACGTTGGCGTTTTCGGCGAAGTCGATCAGCAGCTTTCGACTCGTTTCGAGCTCGGATTCGAGATCCCGTTGTTTGGTAATGCTTCGCGCGATTTTCGACGCGCCGATAATCGTCCCGGACCGGTCGCGAATCGGAGAGACGGTCAACGAGATATCGACTCGCTCGCCAAATTTGTCGATGCGAACCGTTTCGAAATGCTCGATCCTTTCGCCCCGGCGAACCCGTTCAAGAATCTCCTTTTCCTCTTCCAGACGATCCGGTGGGATGATCGTATGGATGCGTTCGCCAATCATCTCGGCCGCGGTGTAACCGAAGAGCTTCTCGGCACCGAGGTTCCAACCTTCAACGACCCCATCGAGTCCTTTGCCGATGATCGCATCGCTGGCCGAATCGACAATTTCCGACAGTCGGAGCCGATCGGATTCGATGCACGCTCTCTCCGTCTCCAATCGGATACGTTCGGAGATATCGCGTGCGACCGCATAAATCACCCCTTCTGCCTCGAGCGATCGGGCGGTCCATTCCAGCGAAATGTAATGGCCATCTCTGTGGCGGTAGCGGTTGATGAATCGGATCGTCGGAACGCCTCGAGAGAGTTTCAAAATCTCATTGAGGGTGTCAGGCCGATCGTCGGGATGCACGAATTCGATAAAAGGCTGCGACGTCAATTCGTGCGCCGAGTAGCCGAGCGTCCGTGTGAAATTGTCGTTGAGTCGCCAGAAATAACCTTGGGTATTGGCGATGCAAAACATGTCGAGCGACAAGTCGAAAAACCGGACGAGCTCTTCCTCCGCCCTGCGCTGCCCCGATTCGAGATACTCTTTCAAAGCCGCGACCAAATAACCCGCGTTTTCCAGGCGATTCTGAGCGTTAGGATCGAGGCATCGCTTGGCCAACCGGACGACGAAGATCGGCGCCCCGCATCGATCGAGCTGATCAAAGGCGAAAGACAGATCGCCGTGAAAGCTCTGCTGAAAAACATCGACAAGCTTTTCTTTCCAGAACGGGGGATGACCGGTCAGCAAATGGCATAAGATCCCTCCCAGAGAAAAAACGTCAGCCCGATAGTCCACGACTTCGCCGCGCGCCTGTTCCGGGGCAAGATAATGCGGGGTGCCCAGCACCGTACCAAACACGGTGTCGAGACTCCCCTCTGATTGATGGCCGGGCTCATCGGTGCTCGGTTGCGCGATCGGGACGCTTCGTTCATCGACGAAGTCGTCGGCTTGCAAAGCGGCAGGACCGAGAACCTTCGCCAAACCCCAATCGAGAACCGTCGCCAGACCATAATCGCCGACCATGATGTTGGCCGGTTTTAAATCGCGATGGATGACGCCGTTGGCATGTGCAAAGGCCATGGCCTGACAAATCTGATAAAACGTGGTCAGCATCGACTCACGTTTGGATTCGATATCGCGCGTTTCCTCGATCGCTTGCTCCATCGTCTGGCCCGTGATGAGGTCCATGATGATGTAAGCGGAACCGGAAGGGTCGACGCCGAAATCATGAATCCCTAACACGCCAGGGTGGCTCAATTGACTCGCGATCCTGGCCTCGCGAAGGAACCGATGCAATTGTCGCTTTTTCCCTCGCAGTTCTTCGCGGATGACCTTGATGGCGACCTCGCGTTGCAGTTGTCGATCCCAGCCGAGAAAGACGGAGCCCATGCCGCCGCTACCGACTTCCTCCGCGATCCGGTATCGATCGTTGAAAGGTCGAAACCTTTCCTGCCCATCCCACGATGACACCTGTTGTCGGCAGAGTCGGTCACCGGCACGATGCGACGGGCGGCCGTCAGCCACGGCTTCGTCAGACGGTCGATGATCGCCGGTCGCTTTCGAAGACGGGGGCGACAATCCCGCGGCAAGATCCTCCAGAAGCTGAGTCGAGCCCACGGACTGGGTCGCGTCGAGCAGGAAATCGGAAAGGTCGCAGGCCGGAAGTGCTGCCGGTTGCTCCTGTCTCAATTCCTCAAGCGAGGTTTCGGCGACAGTCGGTTTAACCGCCTTTCCAACCTTGCCCTTTGGCAACCCTTCATCTGCCATTTGGGGCCCTCTTCGCTGCACCGATCGAATGGGACTTGACCGAATGGGCCAACGCCTACGAAACACACGTAGACGTGGTCGATGCGGAAAACACGCAGTTCTTCCACGCTGGTCAATTGATGCGCAGGGGCACGGTGCCGGGCCAGAAAACGCCCCCCTTCACAGACACGACCAATGGACGGTTCGATGCCTTAGATTCAAGCGTAATTTGCGATTTACCTCAGCAGTGGATTTTTCCCCGCCGTTAAGAAAACCGGTCGCCGAATCACCCCACATGGTATTGGCCGCAACGGATCAGGGGTGAAGTTCGTTGTCCATCATGACCGCGATCAGCGACGATTATGAATGCCCTTCGTCGCCCGCATCGCTTGCGGTATCCGCGGGGGATTCGCCTGACAGGACGGACTGCATCTTCGCGACATCCAACGCCCCTTCCCAGCGGGACACGACAATCGTCGCCACGCCGTTGCCGATCAAGTTTGTGATCGCGCGGGCCTCCGACATGAATCGGTCGATCCCCAGCAACAGCGCTAACCCCGCCATCGGCACCTTCCCGGTCGATTCCAATGTCGCCGCCAACGTGATGAACCCGCCCCCCGTCACCGCCGCCGCCCCTTTGGACGTGAGCAACAACACCCCCAAGATCCCGAGTTGGTCCCACAGTCCCAATCGCACGTCAGTCGCTTGCGCGATGAAGATCGCCGCCATCGTCAGGTAGATCGATGTCCCATCGAGGTTGAACGAATACCCCGTCGGGACGACCAACCCCACAACCGACTTGCCACAACCTAGCTTTTCCAACTTGCTGATCATCCGCGGCAGCGCCGCTTCCGAAGACGACGTCCCGAGCACAATGACAAGCTCTTCGCGGATGTAACGCAGGAATTGCCACAAGCTGAACCCTGCCCACCGCGCGATCAGCCCCAGCACCACAAAGATGAAAACCGCACAGGTCAGGTAGACGCAAAGCATCAGCGCCCCCAACGAGACGAGCGTGCCGATGCCGTACTTGCCGATCGTAAAAGCCATCGCACCGAACGCCCCGATCGGGGCTAATCGCATGATCAACGCGATCATCTGAAACAGCACCAGCGAGACGCGTTCGATCAGCTCGATCAACGGTTTACCCGATTGGCCAAGGCCACCCAACGCCACCCCGAACAGGACCGAAAAGGTCAGGACTTGCAGGATCTCGCCGCTGGCAAACGCCCCGACCGCGGCGTCAGGAATGACGTGCAGCAACAGTTCGATCGTCGACATCGATTTGCCACCCGACGCGTAGGCGGCGACTTCCTTCGTGTCGAGCGATTTAACATCGGCATGGATCCCATCGCCGGGACGAAAGAGGTTCACGACGACCAACCCGATGACCAGCGCGAGCGTCGTCACGATCTCGAAATAGACGAGCGCCTTAAATCCGACGCGGCCAACTTTTTTCATGTCCCCCATCTTCGCGATCCCGACGACGACGGTCGCAAAGATGATCGGCGCGATCATCATCTTGATCAACTTGATGAACGCATCACCCAACGGCTTCATCGCCGCCCCCAGATCGGGACGGAGAAAACCGAGCGCAATACCGATGCCGATCGCGATCAGGACCTGGACGTAAAGGTGGGTGTGCCAGGGCCTGCGGTTGACGCCATCCCGCATTGCAATCTCCTCGAAGTGCTAAGGTCGATTAGGCCTTTGGGTCTGCGATCGATGAACGCATTTCCGTCAGAGCCCACTTACCGAGCGGCTCGTCATGATGGCCGCTCATGGCTTGGCTGGCAAAAAGTTTTTCATAAGTCGATCGGCCGATGTGAAAACCGAGCTGTCGGTAGGACTCGAATTTCTGCGGGTCGTAAAATTGGTCGCTGGTGTGATCGTGTGGGAAAGAGGGGTCTTCGACCTGATACCGGGTCAAATCGACCGCTTCGTCACCGTCGAAGTTTGGCTTGATGTAAATCAGCCTGCCTTCGGAGGGTGAACCGTCGATCCCCCCTTCAGGATAGAGGATACGGGCGACGATGTAGTGCTGTTTCGCGAGGTTTTCGTCGGAGAGGACGTTCACCCATTCAGGGTCGCCGATCTTGGACTTGAGGATCCACTCGGGCGTCAGCTTTTCCAGTGGTACCCCCGTCGACCCTTCCTCGATGCCCAAGATTCGGATCCCGAATTCGAACCGCATCCGTCGAAGGAGTCTCACGAAATCGGTGAACTCGAACTTGCGATCGTACGTGACATCGGAGGCGATGATCAGACGGCAACGCCGCTGCAGCAGCGGTTCGATCCCCAGATTCTCGTGATGCCCCCCGTCCGAAACGAAACAGTAGTTACGATCCTCGGGGCGTTGCAGCGCCCCGAACATCAGCCTCAACGGGACGGCGGGAAAATACTCAAGCAGCCTCTCTACCCCGGATGGCAAGAACGATTGTCGGCTGGGGTTGGGGAGCCATTGACCCAACCGGCTGTTTGAGAGCATCAGCAGTACCGCCAACAGCGGGTTATGCACTTGTGTCGGCGTGACGGCAGCCCCGGATATGGCGATCGCATTCGAGAGATCGAGCCGACCAGCCATGTACTGTTCCGTGGGCACGTAACCGGTTCGGTTCGAACCGCAGAAGGCTTGCGAAAAGATGAACACGTCGGTCTCAGACCGGAGCGACTCGTCCTTCAGACCGATCATCCGGATGGCGGCCGAGATCAAATGGTAGGGGGCTCCCTTGGCGACCGTCTCCAACCTGGCTAGCGGGATCGTTCGACCCAGTCCGGGGATCTCCGTAATCCACATCCGTGAAAGCATCTTGCGATAAAAGCCGTGCAGCGAAGTGGCGTTCATGTTGACGACGCAACTCGCCAACAAAAAGATCGCCAGCGACCAAACGAGCCACGACCACCTGACCGCCTGATCGGCCTGCAACACGATGTAGCTGTAAACGTTGCCACGCGGGCTCAGGTGTTCGCGCCAATTGAGTTGTAGCAGCCGCCAATTGTTCTCTTTCAATTCCGCTTCAACGTTCACGAAATCTTTTCTGTCTTCTTCAAATTTGAAGAAGGCCTGCTGAGAGACGGAACCATCCGAATCGGACGCGGCCAGCAGTTTCTTCAAACGCGACTCGCGATCATGTACCCACTCGTGAAAGCTATCATCAGATACTTCGAGGCCCTTAACCTTCCGCTCGAGTAGCCGAGCATTCTCAATCAGGCGACGGCGCTCGGCTTCAAAAACTTGCCGCGATCCGGAGTCGGAGGCCAGCATCGCCGCCCCTACCGGTGGGTCGACCGATTTTTGTGCTATTGCACAGTACAACTTCGGGTCGACAAGGATCGTCTCGTTCAAATGATCGCAAACTCGTTTCATCGCTTCGAGCAAGCTCAGCCGAAGCGTCACCTGTTCTTTAAGCGGGTGCTCTTCGTCCGATGGCGAATCGGGAGTGAAGAGGTAACCCAAATAGAGCACCCAGCGGCGGAGAAAGGATGTTGACTTCTCGAATTCGGTAATCCGCGATTGAAGTTTGATGCTATCCCGAATCGCTTGTTGAACCGATGCCGCGTCGTGATGTTTTAAGGACGAAGTCACCGTTGCTTCGCACCCGGGCAAACCTACCTTTCGCGATGCCTCATCATTTGAAGGATCCGCAGGTTCATCCTTCGCCGGGGAAACGGCTCGCCAGATCGCAAGACCGGCCGGATCGTAATCGACACTATCGGTTTTGCCATCTTCTAATAGCGTTAATTCTTGCCAGGTCCGGTTCCAGTCGACGAAGTCGACAGGGGTGATGTTATGTTGCAGCGCAACACGCTGCCCAGCCACCTCTAGGTTACGATTCTGATCGAAGTACGAAATGTTCTCACGTGCCAACCAACCGAAGACCACGATCGGGATCCCATACAACAGCGCGCGACTAGCGATCGCGAAGATCCATCCTTCGATCGCCGTACGAGGGTGCGTCCCGCTCCGCAGCAGGTCCCGGATCCGCAGATATGGGAGAAGCGCGAGGGATAAGGCGACGAGCAGCAACATCTTCAAGTCGCCCGTGATCCAACGGTTCGCTTGCGTCGGTATCTCAATCCCGAATTGGTCCCGTAAGTGCGTGAGGTCGATGTCCCCGGTCCCTAATAGCGCCGCACAAGCGAGCAAGAACGAAACGATCGTAAGCGTCATGAACCATCGGGCGACCCGTCCTTCGGCCTGTGAACCGCTGCGCCAGTAAGAAACCGCCCACATCAACAGCCAGAGCGCAAAAAACAGAACGGTCGGAAAAAAGGCGCGACCCGCATCACCGCGAAAACCAAGGACCTGAACCCAACTCGAAACCCAAGGGTCGTCAAGCCATCGAAACATCCATGCGGTCAATGCGGCCAAAGCGAAAACCATACTCAGCGCGACGATATTGGTCAGGATCACGCCGATCAAGTAACGGTTCAAAAAAATCAACGGCCGGCGGAGATACCCACCCCCATGGATCAGTTCCAAGACCCGAGGCGGCTGACGTCCGTCTTCACTCGATGTCAACGAAAAACGATCGACCAAAGATCGGTTCTCAAGAGTTGTTCCCCGACTCGGATCGCTGAGAACGCTTTCTTGACCAACCGTCGTCTCATGATGCTTCGTCTTGAAGCCGAAGTCGGTTTGTGGGTGGAGCGCCAACGACGACAGGCTCGCCCCGACATATCCGCCTCCTGATACGGTTGACATGTAATCGATATGCCTAAGCACATCGTGGTCGTGAAGGGCTTGCAACAGCCCCAAATTGAAAGCCGCCGAGCGAACCCCACCCCCGGAAAGTGCCAATCCGACCAAGCTGTCTTCTGGTGAGCGAGGATTCCCAGCTTCGTCCGCCTCGACCTTGAGATTGGCCTCGCGCCGCCGCTTAAGTATCTCTTGCAGCTCGCGGCGAAAAACGTCATCAAACGATTCAGATTTGGACTTGGCAGTCATGATGCGACTCGACTCGTGCGTAGCTGGCTGAGCGTCGGTGCGACTTGCTCAAGGCGGTTGGCCTAGGGATCGAATGAGGACTAAGCAGGCCAACAGGGTCATGATACGAGTATAGTCGCTCGCATCTGACAGATCGCTGGATTTCGACGAACAACCCCGCTCACGCAGGACCTTCTCGCGCAGGATCACGGCGTCGCTTTCAGCGGCCAGGGTTGGACGCCGACGCGGCTGGCCCATGATTCCCACTTCGCCGCCAGCTCGCGGACGCGATCGGGTTGGGATGCCGCCAAGTCGTGTTGTTCGGTCCGGTCGGCGGCGATGTTGTAAAGTTCCCACTCGCCGGGGTGTTTGGAGACGATCTTCCATTCCCCTTCCCGCAGGGCACGGTTCCCTTCATGTTCCCAGAAGACCGGTTGTTCCCTCTCTAGCGGCTTCCCTTCCAAGGCAGGGACGAGGCTGACCCCTTCCATCGGCAAGATCGACCGGCCACCAAATTCGCTCGGGTAGGTCGCCCCGGCGAGCTCGACACAGGTTGCCATCAGGTCGATCAGGTGCGCGGGTTGCGACTCGAGCGACCGGTGACGCGATGCCGAGATCCCCGCGGGCCAGTGGGCGATGAGCGGCGAGCTGATCCCCCCTTCGTGGACCCAATGTTTGTATTCGCGAAACGGCGTGTTGCTGACGTTCGCCCACGCCTCGCCATACCCGATGTAGGTGTCCCCTGCGCCGGGGAGGACGCCGTAACCTTGCCGCATCGGGAAGCCGTCACGGGTTTGCTTGGGGATCATGTCGGGCTGCAACTGATCATCGGCCAAGGGGGCAAGGGTCGGTCGTTCCGCACGCTCACGGACGACGTTTGGCCCAGCGGCCCGACCCATCAGCTCGGCACAGCCGCCGTTGTCCTGCAGGAAGAGGATCAGCGTGTTGTCGAGCTCTCCGGTCTCGCGAAGGGCATCCACGATGCGTCCGACCCCTTGATCGAGCGAATCGATCATCGCAGCAAAGACCTCCATGCAGCGGGCTTCGAACTTGCGATCGGCGACATCCTTCCAAACCCCGCCGCGGCGGGGCGACAATTCCCAACGTTCATCGATCAGCCCCAATTCGCGTTGCCTGCGAAACCTTTGTTGGCGGATCGCCCCATAACCGACATCGTATTTGCCCTGGTACTTGGCGATGTCCTCGGGTTTGGCATGCATCGGCCAGTGCGGGGCGGTCTGGGCGACGTACATGAAGAAGGGTCGATCGCCATGGTCGCGGTGGTGTTCGCGAACGAATCGCGCCGCCTGGTCGTTGATGGCATCGGTGTAATAAAAGTGATTCGGTCGGTACTCGGGATCGGCAAACGGCGAGATCAGCGTGTTGTCGCGGGTCAACGAATTGGGGTCGAAGAAGCTGCCGGCCCCATGGATCGTCCCGTAGAAGCGATCAAAACCGCGTTGCAGCGGCCAGTTCTTGCGGGCCTCTTCACCTTCCCCTTTGACCTTCTTCGTCACGTGCCACTTCCCGACCATGTAATTCCGATAGCCGGCGGTGCGGAGGACTTCGGCGATCGTCACGCAATCGCGATCGAGTTCGCCGCGGTACGCATCGTGCCCGCGGTCCTCCATCATGTGCCCGATCCCCGCCTGATGGGCATACAAACCCGTCAGCAGCGACGCCCGGGTCGGGCAACAGCGGGCGTTGTTGTAGAACTGCGTGAACCGGACGCCGCCATAAGCCAGCTTGTCGAGGTTCGGCGTCGCGATCTCACCCCCGTATGAACCGAGGTCGGACCATCCCATGTCATCGGCCATGATCACGACGATGTTCGGACGCGGCGCCGCAAGGCCCTGCGTGGCGAACAACAACCATCCGCAACAAGCCAACAAGCTTGCCCGAAAAAACCGACCGCCAGATCGTTTTCGCATCTTTGTACCCGCTCCGCCAAACGCCCCTCCGATCGGCCTCAACGCGTGCGATCGGCGAGCCGTGCAGGTTAACCGAGCAGTCACCCCGAAGCAATCGAGCGAAATGAACGGACTACAGACCCAGCCCTTCAAGAGCGAAGCAACCCACGCCGGACCGGTTCACAAGCCGACCGGTGCGACGGCTGAAGGGACAAACGCGTCAATCG
>JBEIRZ010000556.1:0-2405 GCA_040375695.1 Planctomycetaceae bacterium | reverse complement strand
GGGAGGTGGGAACGTTGCCATCGCAAGGGAGATCAACAGATAACGCCGCACGAGATCGTTCGACATCGCCGGTTTGTCCCTTGCCACGGCCGTCTCAGTATACCCCGACCGTTGGGGTGCGGGGAATTTTCATGGTTTCGGATCGGCCGCGGGTAGAATCCCGAACAGCTCTGCGGGGTGGTCGATGATGTGATGGGCACCGCTGCTCAGCAACTCCTCGGCAGGGCGGAATCCCCAGGTGACCCCGATCGCGATGCATCCGGCGGCACGCGCCGTCCACATGTCGGTATTGGTGTCTCCGAGGTAGTAACATTTTTCTGGCACGGTCTTCATTTCGGAGACGATCGAGAAGACGCCGGCCGGGTCAGGCTTTTTCGGGAGCTCCGGTGAGCTTCCTAAAACGGCCCCCCAAGGGTGCGACGGAAAAAACCGTCGCACGCAAGCGACGGTGAAAGGATGCGGTTTGTTGCTGAGGACCGCCAGACGATGCCGATCGGCGACCAGACGGTCCAGCATCGCATCAATGCCCGGGTAGGGGAGGGTGGTGCGATCCCACGACTTTTCGTACCGCTGGTGAAATTGTTCGATGCAGGTGTCGAGAATCGACTCATCATCGCGAACCCCGGCGGGGAGGGCCCGTTGAAAAAGGACGCGGACACCATCCCCGACCAAGGTGCGGTAGCGGTCGATCGGATGAATCGGGAACCCGCAAGCTTCGAGGACGGCATTGGTCGTGGTCCCAAGATCGACCAAGGAATCGATGAGGGTGCCGTCCAGATCAAAGATAAAAGTGGTCGGGTTCATTCCAGTCGTTTGTCGGTGGATGCGATTAACAAGGCAAGTAACGGGGCAAGTAACGGGGCAAGTAACGGGGCAAGTAACGGGGCAAGCAGGGCCCATGGGCGCAAGAAACGCGACGTTCACCTGGGGGTACCAACCGCGGCGGGCCCCAGGCGTCATGACGACACAGCGTATCAGAAAGGGATGACTGTCGCCGAGAGACCGTCACGCAGCGTTATCTAACCGATCGTTAAGGGATCGACGGCGGGGGTGTGGCGGATGCTACGATGTGGGGGTTGCGATCGAACCGATGAAGAAATCCGTACCGCCCACGCCTCGATCATGCTCCAGCGTTATCTGCTCCTGTGGCTCGCCCTCTCCTCGCTCATCGCCTACCTTTGGCCACGGCTGGTACCGGGTGGGTTCGACCCGTTTTTCGAAACGAAGCGGTTGGGGCTGCTGATGCCGCTGATCTCGCTGGCGATGTTCGCCGTCGGTTGCATGTTGCCGCGTGACGAGTTCCGGCAGGTGACTAGGCATTGGCCGGCGGTGCTGATCGGGACGCTGATCCAATACACCTCGATGCCGCTGTTGGCTTGGGGGATCGGCAACGCGCTGCGGTTGCCCCCCGATCTGCTGACCGGCGTGATCGTCGTCGGCTGCGTCCCGGGGGCGATGGCCTCGAACGTTTTGACGTTGGCGGCCAGGGGCAACGTCAGCTATTCGGTTTGCCTGACGACCAGTTCCAGCCTGCTGTCACCATTGGTCGTGCCGCTGGCGTTGGGGGCGACGCTGGGGGTATCGCAAGGGTTGTCGCAGCAGATCGATAAGGCGCAAGTCTTCCGCGAACTGTTGACCACGGTCGTCGGGCCGGTGCTGTTGGGGTACGCGCTTTGTCGCTGGTCGCCCAGGTTCGAGCGGGCGATGTCCGGGGTCGGTCCGGTGCTCGCCAACGGCACGATCCTGTGGATCATCGCCGTCGTCGTGGGGCTCAATCGGGACCGTTTGGGGAGCGCGACGCCGCTGCTCATGCTAGCGCTACTCTTGATCAATCTGCTCGGTTACGCCGCAGGGTGGGTCGGCGGTTGGGGGATGCGGTTGCCGGTACCGATGCGGCGGGCGCTGACGCTCGAAATCGGCATGCAGAACGCGGGGCTGGGGACGGCGATGGTGCTGAGCCTCTTCCCCGATCACCCCGCGGCGGCGATCCCGACCGCCGCCTATACCTTCGGCTGCATGTTCACCGGGACGCTGCTCGCCCAGTTCTGGAACGGGCGACCGCCGGAGTCGTCACCCGCCGTCACCGCCAGCGAAACCCCTAACGGTCAGTAACGCTCACACGCTCCGATCAGCTAGCGACGAGGAGCCGATGGACGACCGCGGCCAGGATGCCGCCGACGACCGGCCCGACGACCGGGACCCAAGCGTACTGCCAATCGCTGTCACGCTTCCCCGGGATCGGCAACAGGAAGTGGGCGATCCGCGGGCCGAGGTCACGAGCGGGGTTGATCGCGTAGCCGGTCGTCCCCCCCAGCGACATCCCGATGGCGAACACGAGGAGCCCAACTGGGAGGAGCCCCAACGCCCCCAACCCCAAGACCGGCCCCGCGGCATTGCCCGGCGCG
>JBEIRZ010000588.1:0-2107 GCA_040375695.1 Planctomycetaceae bacterium | reverse complement strand
CCGTCCCTCCTGCGATTCACTTTATAGGCGTTGCCCTCCACGTAAGCGGCACGGCGCGAGCCGTCCGGTATCCGGCGGTTTGCAAAAAGCATCGCTCGGTCAAGTCGCGTACCATCTTCTCGACTCACCGGGCGGCTTGCGCCGCTCCGCTTTTGTGGTGGGTGGGCTGGTATTGGGGACGTACCCGGGATTCGGGATTCCAGCGCTAAGCCGGCCTCAAGCGAATTACGGAATTTGCTTGACTTCAATTCATAGGTTCATGCGGTGTTCGAAGTCGATTGTGGCTGCGACTCTTGTTGAGGACCGATCGGGATCACGATCAAGATCAAGGCCGCGAGCGCGGCGAGGATCGCGCCCCAGCCGAATGCCACCAGCGCTCCGTGCTGCTGGTATAGCCACCCGAAGAGGATGCTCGATGGGAGCGACGCGATCCCGATCGCGAAGTTGAACCAACCGAAGGCGAGCCCCTGGCTCGAATCGCCGACCAGCTCGGTCACCAACTTTTTTTCCGCCGGTTCGGTCAACGCATAAAAGAGCCCATACAGCATGAAGACGACCCAGACTTGCCACGCGGCACCGATCAAGGCGAAGGCGATGTAGATCGCGGCATAGATCGCCCACCCGCCCAAGATCAACCGCCGCGGCCCGAAGCGATCGGCCGCGGGTCCGGCGATCAAATTGCCAACGCTTTTGACGATGTGAAACGCGGTCCATAAAAGTGGCAACATCGCCGTCGCGACCCCCAGTTCGCTCGCCCTGACCAACAGGAACGCGTCGCTCGAATTCCCCAGCGTGAAGACGACCAAGGCGACGAGGTAGAGCCGAAAGCGACGGTTCAGCGGGGCGATGTTGAGCGATAAGGGTTGCTTGGGGGCGACGCTCGCGATCGGTTTGTCTCGCAGCCCCACCGCCAACAAGATCACAACGGCGATCCCGGGCAAGAGAGTAAGCAGAAACAAGGTTCGGAGTTGATCGGGCCAAACGAGCAAAAAAAACGTCGCGAGCAATGGCCCGATCGCGGCGCCCAAGTGGTCCATCGCGCGATGGAAACCGAAGGCCCTGCCGCGCATCGCCGCCGGGGTCGATTCGGCGATCATCGCGTCGCGCGGCGCGGTGCGGATCCCCTTACCGATCCGATCGAGAACCCGCGCTGCGAAAAGCTGCCACGGCGCGAAGACAAACGCGAGCAGCGTCCGGGAGACCGTCGCCATCGTGTAGCCGATCACCACCGGGTCCTTCCTGCGCCCGGTCTGATCGGATCGAGCCCCCGACCAAAGCTTGAGCAGGCTGGCGACCGAATCGGCGAACCCCTCGATGATCCCCAAGTGCAAACGGTTCCCGCCCAAGACCGCGATCAGGAATTGTGGCATCAGCGGATAGATCATCTCGCTGGCGATGTCATTCAGCAGGCTCGCCGCACCCAACAGCTTGACATTGCCGGGCAACTTGCCCCGCGATGCGGACGGGTCTGACCCATCCGAGAACTTGGTGACTTCAGCGGTCACGCTCGCTGCGTCGGTCACGCTCGCTGCGGCGATGGGCTCGTCTTCGCTCGGCATTTCGTCGTGACTTTTCATCCCCTGAAGCATCCCTTAGCCGAAAGGATCGACCCTGCGTCGCGCGTGCCGCTGTCCCTTTCGGCCCGATCGATCGTTTCGATGGAATCGCCTTGCGGCCCGGTCGGGGACGAAGCGACGGTGTTAATGTGCATCATCAGCCGCGCATCGATCCTTCGTCAACCGCCGAGCAGCCGCGGTTGGGGCCGCACGCGTTCGACCCTTTCTTCGTGAACGTCGTTCCGAATCGCCCTTCCAGCGGGGCTATTTCTGTCCGCCCCGTCCGACCGTGATCGCGAGTTTGCTATCAAAATGAGATCAACAAAATGTCGTTTCTGCGTCCCGGAGAATGGGGGCATGGTGGTAGTTTGGGTTGTTCTTTATGAAACGGTAAAATGCCGCAATCTAGGGGTTTGTCGGGGTTTGCGGAGTATTCCGAAGATCCCTTTCGTATCGGGCCGATCCTCTGAATAGGCAAATTGTCGGACGGAGCGAGCGGCATGCCCGGTTGGGCTCAACCGCGTCGCGACGATCCGACCGAGGTGTCGGGG
>JBEIRZ010000551.1:0-2430 GCA_040375695.1 Planctomycetaceae bacterium | reverse complement strand
TCGTGGTTCCTGTGGGAGTATCCCTTCGCGTATTGGATGGAACAACAAGGTTATGACGTCAGTTACATCTCGTGCCTCGACACGCACGCGGACGCCGCCGGGTTGCTTCGGGCGAAGGGATTTTTGAGCATCGGTCATGACGAGTATTACTCGCTCGAGATGTACCAGCACCTGTTGGCGGCACGGGATAAAGGGGTGAGCCTCTGTTTCTTTTCGGGGGATACCTGTTGGGGGCGAATCGACCCGCGGCCCAATTCGAGCGGCGCGGCCAACCGCACCTTCGGCCGTGTCGATGCCTTCGGCCCGTGCCTTCCTGGTGCAGAAAAATGGGTCGGGGCCGATCGGTTCCCTTATCAAACGCCGAGCGAATCGGCGCTGATCGGCACCCGCAATGTCCCTCCGGTGACGGGCGGGGCCGATTGGATCTGTCGGTTGCCCGACCACTGGGTCTTTGAAGGGACCGGGATGCGTGAGGGGGACGGGATCCCGGGGCTGGTCGGTTGGGAATGGATGGGGATGCCGGCCGAGATCGAAGGGCTGCAAGTGTTGGCCAGCGGCCGAACGGATCACGGCAAGGATCGCCCAGGGGAGGCAGGGTTTTACACGTCGACGATCTATCCCGGGCCGCGGGGCAATTTCGTTTTCAATGCCGCGACCTGTTGGTGGTGTGACGGCTTGTCGGCACCACCGGGGTACATGCGGCCGAAGGTCTACACCGAACCGCAAGGGGTCGACGAACGGGTCCGACGGATCACCGCCAATCTGCTGAACCGCATCTGCACCCGCGGCTGATCGGCAGCCGTCGTCGACAACAAGGCGTCAGCTCACGCGAGTGATCTGCGACCGATCAAGCTGACACGTTATCGCCGTATCGGCCCAAGACAAAGCAGCCAAGGGATGACAAGACCCAAAGCGCGTTAAACGACCCGATCACTGCCTGGAAACGCGAGCAACATCCGACGTAGAGAAAACGCATCCGTGACTACCGAAAACATCCGCCACTCAACAAAAACATCCGGCACTCAATGGAAAAAATCCGGCATTGAACGTAGTGGGACTTGCTAAAGCCCCCTCCCGATTGCCAAGACCGCCGGCACCTTCCGAAACGTTAGAACGTCCCTGAATGCTCCGTCAGCGTCAGCTCTTGTGTTCGGTGTTCCGGCGGAGTGAGGTTTCGATCCTGCTGGCCCTCTTCTGCCATCGAGTGGGGACATATCCCAAGAAGCGACTGCGGTGACAGATAATGCGTTCTGTCCCCGCGGTCACTTTCCCCAAGGTAAAGAACCCCTCGGTGGTTTTCTGAGCATTGGTAAAGTGCTCTGTCCCCAAGGTATCCAAGGTATCCCAAGGTACGTCCTGTTTCAGCCACCTTATTCGAAAAAATTTCCTGACGACCTGATTTGTTAGAATCGATTCGTGACGTTTTGAGACAGCTATCCCTAGCAATTCGTTGGTCACCGTCCCGGCGATTACTTTCCGTAGGCAAGATGAATATCACAAAACCATCCGTTTACTTTGAAACTACCGTGGTTGGACATATCGCAGCCCGTCAGCAATCCGATATTATTGTTGCCGCGCGCCAACTTTCATCCTGTCGATGGTGGGCGGGACGCGACAAGTACCGAATTTTCGTCTCGCAAGTCGTGATCGACGAATGCTCTGCCGGAGATGCGACCGCCGCTTCCAAAAGGCTTGATTTGCTCGCGGATAAAGAGGTTCTCGCAATTACCGCGGAAGCCAAGAGCCTGGCTTCCGAACTTATGCTGAGGCATGGAATTCCCCAATCCGAGCCCCGAGACGCACTTCACATTTCCCTAGCCGCGGTCCATGGCATAGACTACTTGCTGACGTGGAATTTCCGGCATATCGCAAATGCCGAGACTCGCGCGACGATCGAGCAGATCTGTAGAGATTGTGGCTACAGACCGCCTTCTATTTGCTCGCCGGATGAATTGCTGGGAGATTGAGAAAACCATGAACGATCCTATCAATGATGAGATACTGCGAATCAAGCGTGAGTTAGCAAGTCAATTCGGCAATGATCTTGACCGGATCGTCGCAGATATGAAATCAAGGGAACGTAATACGATTACCCTACGGCCACGGGAATTCCCGTCACAAACCGGCGGATCTCCGAAACTGCAAGACGACGCCGTGAAGGCCTCGCAGGGGCTATGAGGTTCCGCAGGGGTCAGGTCTTGTGTTCGGGTTGCAGTTGGAGTGATGCTTCGGTCCCGGTGGTCATCTTGCGCCATCTGGCGGATCTCGTGGACTGCTGCTAACCGCGGCGAACTAGGTTCGAGACGTGTCTGGCAAGGCACATAGACGACGTCCATCCGCGGATGCTTCATATGCCATTTCCCTGCGGTTAACTGTTTCACCGCGGTTGATTCGTTCAGGCGGGCGGCTATCAGGGGTTTGGTAAGGCCG
>JBEIRZ010000342.1:0-4887 GCA_040375695.1 Planctomycetaceae bacterium | reverse complement strand
GGGGTATCGGCGTCGTCGGGGGCTGGTATCGCGGCGGCGGAGGGCCTGGGTGGAAAAGCGAAGGCTTGCATTTTGCTCTGGTTGGATGGCGGGCCGAGCCATTTGGAAACGTTCGACCTGAAGCCGGAGGCGCCGGCGGAGGTGCGTGGCCCGTTTCGACCGATCAAGACGGGCGTTGTCGGGATGGAGTTTTGCGAATTGCTCGGCCAGACGGCGAAGGTCGCCGACAAGCTTGCGGTGATCCGTTCGATGACATCGCCGTTGGGCGAACATGGGTTGGCCAACCATTACCTGATGACGGGGTACAAGCCATCGCCGGCCCTGCAATACCCCAGCATCGGCTCCGTGGTCGCGAAGCTTCGGCCGGCCGACGGGGTGTTGCCACCTTACGTCGCGATCCCGGAGGCTCGCAGTGCCGGTGCCGGTTTTTTGGGGCCGGGCGCGGAGCCGTTTGTCACCGGGGGCGACCCGGGACGCGAAGATTTTAAAGTCCGCGACCTCGAGTTTTATCCTGAGGTCGATGTGGCGAGGCTTGAGCGTCGCAAGGAGTTTTTGAGCCAATTCGATCGGATGCGGTCGGCGGTCGAATCGTCGGAGTCGCCGGTCGACCCGTTGTTCGATCGGGCTTATCGGATGCTCGTATCGCCCCAAGCCAAGTCGGCGTTCGATTTGAAGGATGAGCCTGATGCGATCCGCGAGCGGTATGGGATGCGGGGCTTTGGCCAAAGCTGTCTGCTTGCCCGAAGGTTGGTCGAACGTGGGGTGCCGTTCGTGACGGTGACCAACCCCGGTTGGGACACGCACGAGTCCTTGGTCTTGCAAATGAAGCTCGGTTATTCCGGGGCGAAGGTCGGGGTCGGCTTGATCCCGACCTTCGATCAGGCGTTCGCGGCGTTGGTCAGCGACTTGGATCAGCGCGGGATGCTCGACGAGACGCTCGTCATCGCGATGGGGGAATTCGGGAGGACGCCGAAATTGAATACCCGCGGCGGGCGTGACCATTGGCCACGAGTCTTCAGCGTGGTGCTGGCCGGGGGTGGTGTTCCTGGGGGGCAGGTGATCGGCGCGAGCGACCGGGTGGGAGAGAGTCCTCGCGAGGATGCGGTAACACCGAACGATTTGGCTCGAACCGTTTACACGTTGCTGGGGATAAACCCAGACCACGAGTTGGTGACGCCGGACGGGCGACCGATCCACGTCAACCAAGGGGGCCGATTGATCCGGCAATTGACATGACGAGTACCGATCGGGTCGAGCGCTAGGGGGGATCGGCGATGGTGACGGTGCGACGTGTCGGCTTGGTGATCGGCTGGTTGGCGTCTTTGGTGATCGCCAAATCGGGCATGGGGGCAGAGCCACCGATCACTGCGATCACGCTGACCCCCGATGGTCGTGAGGTGTTGATCGGTTCGCAGGCCGGGGTTGAGCTGCGGACGTGGCCAGAGATGGGGATGGTAGCGAAGGTCACGACGGGCCTTGAGCATGTCCATGATTTGGCGTTCGCGCCCGATGGAAAGACGCTTGCGGTGGCGGGGGGGACGCCGGGCGAATCGGGAACGGTCGAATTATGGGATTGGGCCGTGCGGCAAAAAGTTCGGTCGCTCGGATCGCACGACGATGTCGTTTATCGTGTCGCTTGGTCGCCCGATGGGGAGCGGATCGCATCGGCCGGAGGCGACGGAATTTGCCAGGTGTCGGGGCGGGCAGACGGCGGGTTAGTCATCAATTTTTCAGGGCATTCGGGGCCGGTGTTGTCGGTGCGTTACCTCGACGCGATGACGCTCGCGTCGGCGGGTGTCGATCAGACGGTGCGGTTGTGGGACGGTGCGGATGGGAAGTTGCGAAGGACGCTCGACAATCACGTCGGCGTGGTCAACGACATCGCCGTCAGTCCGGTCGGTGCTGACGGAGTCAAAGATCGGATCATCACGATCGGTGAGGATCGGACGGTGCGGTTGTGGCAACCGCGGATCGGTCGGATGGTCCGCTTCACGAAGTTGGACGTCCCGCCGAGGTGCATCGCTTGGCCGAAAGACGGCCGGGTCGTCTATGTCGGTGGCGAGGACGGTGTCGTCCGTCAGTTCGACGTTGAAGGCGGGTTAAAAGTTGTCGGCCAGATGGAAGGCGGGATCGGCCGGATCCACGAGATGGTGCTCGATCCGCGAGGGGATCGAATGTTGGTTGCCGGGGAGCGTGGCTATCGGGTGATACCGGTCGCGAAGTGATGTGATCGGGACCGGCTTTAAAAGATGATGGCGGCTTATTCGGCGCTGATCGATTCGAGTTCGCCGCACATGCCGAGGGCTTGCATCGCCTTGGTGGTAGCGATGTAGGTGGTGAAGTGGTAATTGCCACGATAGAGCGAGTGCATCCACCAGCGGCCGCTTTGACGTTGTTCGGATTTAAGCCAAGCGACGGCCTTGCGGAGCCGCTCGTCTTCGGCCGGTACGCCGCTGCGTCGCAGCAGCACGACCGCCAAGCCGGTCATGTACGGGTCGCTTTGCGGGTCGGCGGCGTCGGGCAACCCTTCGATCACCTTAACCGACGATTCGTGCATCGGCGTTCGCCAGTTGTGAGTATCGGAAAAGTTGCGGGTGCTCCAACCGCCGTCTTGTTTTTGTTTGGACCAGAGGAGTGCGGTCGAGGCGTCGAGGGTCTCTTTGCTCACCAGTTCGGGCATGAGTGAGGCGAGTTCGATCAACAAGACGCGTTCGTAATCGTTGCGTGGTTTGGAGTTGCGAAGGAAGTCTTTGAGCTTATCGACGCGAGCGAGGAGATCGGGGTCGGTTAGCGACGGGAGCCATCCTGGGGCATCGACCAGGGCGCGGACGGCGTGGAGGGTCAGTTCGAAATCGGTCGTGACGTAGGGGATTTCGACTTGGCCGCGTGAGTAGAAACCGCCGTGGCTCGATTGTTGCAAAAGGAGGTTGCGGAGCGATTTGTCGGTCGTGTCGGAGAGTTTCTCGTTGACGTGTTTGTCCCATTGGACGAGGGCCGCTGTCCGCCAGACCGTTTGATCGATTTGGGGGTGAAAGGTGATGCCATTTTCCTCGGCCGTTTTGGGGACATCGGTCGGGATGGTGCGGATGAATTCGGCGAGGACCTCATCGTTCGGTTTGCCGAGCTGTTTGGTCAGCATGGGGCGGTCGACGAGGTAGGCCCCGGTGGTGTGGCAGGCGATGCATTTCTTTTCGCGGGTCCACGAGAGGGCACCGTCATCCATGTATTTGGCCGCGGCGCGGATGCTCTCTTGGTCGAAGTTGGCGAACTTCGGTTCGTCAGCGGTCGGGATGGGGACGCGGATTTCGCCCGACTCGTATTGGAACTGCAGTTTCGACTTTTTGTCTTGGGCTGAGGCGGGGGCTTGGAGGGTGGTCGCGAGGATGACCACGGCGGGAGCGATGAGGTGTCGCATGGCGGGATGTGATGAAAAAGGTGGGCGGGGCCTGGGCCGGATGGCCGCAGGAGTGGGAAGTGGCCATGTAACATGATACCGGCTGCGGCGACACAATGCGCGGGTCGACCGAAACGCTTTTTTTAGGGGGATTTTTCGGTTGGGAAGATCGCGGGAATGAAAGGAGAGAGAACCTTGATGAGGGTGTCATTGTTGGTAGGCCGTGGGGCGAATCGGCCGTTCCCGAGTTTGCGATGCACGGGCCATCAAGTCACCTTTGGGGTCGTACCCGGGATTCGGGATTGGGGTTGTGTGGGGATCAGGCGGCGTTGTCTGCTGACATCGAACACACCGATCGTGAGGAAGTGGCCCGATGCGTTTGTTTGACCGGCGTTTCGCCTGCGAACCGTTCGCTAACAGCTAACAGCTAACAGCTAACAGCTAACAGCTAACAGCTAACAGCCGCTTATGCCTTGATCAGTTTGGTGAGTAATTCGCCGGCGACATCGGTCAGGCGGTATTCGCGGCCGTTGTGGCGGTGGGTGAGGCGCAAGTGGTCGATGCCCAGGAGGTGGAGCATGGTGGCGTGCAGGTCATGGACGGTGACGGGATCGACGGCGGCCTTGTAACCGATTTCGTCCGTTTCGCCGTGGCTGGTGCCGCCTCGGATCCCGGCCCCGGCCATCCAGGCCATGAAGCCTTGGGGGTTGTGGTCACGGCCGTTGTTCCCTTGGGAGACGGGCATGCGACCGAATTCGCCCCCCCAGATCACGAGGGTCGAATCGAAGAGGCCGCGTCGTTTGAGGTCGGTCAGGAGGCCGGCGATCGGGACATCGGTCGCTTGGCAGTGGCCGGAGTGGTTTTTGGCGAGGTCACTGTGGGCGTCCCATTCGCCGTCGCTGTAGACCTGGACGAAGCGGACGCCGCTTTCGATCAGGCGGCGGGCGAGGAGGCACTTGGAGCCGTAGGATCGGGTCTCTTTCTGGTCGACGCCATACAGGTCGCGAGTTTCCTGCGGCTCGTCCGAAAAATCGGTCATCCGGGTCGCTTCGGTTTGCATGCGATAAGCGAGTTCGAACGATTGGATCCGGCCGATCAATTCGGCTTCGCCGGGGTGGGCGGCGAGGTGATCGGCGTTGAGTTGGGCGAGGAGATCGAGTTGTTTGCGTTGGTCGGCGCGGGTCACATCGGCGGGACGGGTGAGGTTCAGGATCGGGGTCCCTTCGGGGAGGAAGAGCGTCCCTTGGTGAGCGGCCGGGAGGAACCCGGCGTGCCAATTGAGCGGTCCCCCTTTGATCCCTTGGTTGTTCCCCAAGACGACGAAGCCGGGGAGGTTTTGGTTTTCGCTGCCAAGGCCATAGGTCACCCAGGCGCCGGCGGCGGGGTATCCCGGCCGCGCGATCCCGGTGTTGATCTGGTAGAGGGCCGGGACATGGTCGTTGGAATCGCTGTGCAATGATTTGATGAACGCAAAGTCGTCGACATGTCGGGCG
>JBEIRZ010000065.1:0-18581 GCA_040375695.1 Planctomycetaceae bacterium | reverse complement strand
TGGAGGGTGAGGGTTTGTCGGTTGTCGACGCGATCAGGGGTGCCGGGTTGGCGGGGTCATCGAGCGAAGCCCGTCGCGCGATCACGGAGGGTGGAATCTATGTCAACAATCGACGGGTGTCGGACCCTCAGCAGCGATTGACGCCGGCCGACCTAGCGGGTGACACGGTGATGGTGCTCCGCAAAGGGAAAAGGAATTACGCTTTGTTGCGATTCGTGGCGGGGTGAGCCGGGATGGGCGATCCGATCACGCCTGTCGGCGGGAGGCCATTTCCGCGCGGTCGTGGAAGACGAAGTTACGGCTGTTGCGAAAGAAGGTGATCGGGTTTTCGTAGACGACGCGTCGGATCAGCGCTTCGTCGTGACCGCGGCGGCGGAGTTCGAAGATCAGGTCGGGGATCGCCGTCGGTTTGCTGGGGCCCCAATCGCCGGCGGAGTTCGCCATCAGCCGTTCGGGGCCGTATTTTTCGATCATGTCGGCGGCGCGTTGGGGCGTGCATTTGGTGACCGGATAGAGCGTCATGCCGGCCCAATAGCCCCGATCGAGGACTTCCCCGATCGTATGCTCTTCGACGTGATCGACGAGCACGCGCGAGCGTTGGAGACGCGAGTCGGAATCGAGCATATCGAGGATCATTCGCGTCCCCTGGTATTTGTCCTCCAGGTGCGGGGTGTGGATCAGGATCGGTTGGTCGTATTTGGCCGCCAGGTCGAGGTGTTCGAGGAAGACGATGACTTCGTTCTTGGTGTTTTTATTCAGGCCGATCTCGCCGATGCCGAGGACACCGGGGGCATTGAGGAATTCCGGGATCATCTTGATGACGTCGCGTGAGAGCGAGACGTTTTCGGCCTCTTTGGCGTTAATGCAGAGCCAGCAGTAATGTTGGATCCCGTATTGCGCCGCGCGTTTCGGTTCGACTTCGGTCAGTTGGCGAAAGTAATCGCGGAAGCCATCGGCGCTGCCGCGGTCGAAGCCGGCCCAGAAAGCAGGTTCGCTGACCGCGACGCAACCCATCCTCGCCAGGGTGGCGTAGTCATCGGTGATTCGCGAAACCATGTGGATGTGCGGGTCGATGTAATCCATGCTGCTCGGTTCGAGGCGTTGGGGGATGGGGCGAAGGGTTTGGGGGGGCGGGCCGACAGCCCTAGCCAGCGGTTCAAACCCCGAACGATTGTCGCCAGTCTTGATCGTAGCGGCGGGAGAGGAGTCGCTGAACCGCTTCGGTCCTTTCGCCGGGATCGACGGTACCGCGAAGGAGGATTTGGATCGCCTGTTCGATCGCTGCCCGTTTGGGCGCTTGATCGAGATCGTCGATCGCCCCCGCGGTTCCTTGCCCGCTCCCCACACCGCTCTGGCCGATCCCCGCACTGGCCTGGCCGGCGGCCCGGTCCAAACGGTCGAGGACGGCGGCCACTTCGATCAGCTTGGCGCGGACCGTTAGGTACTGGTCATCAAGGATATGGGTTGGGGATGCCTGGGACACGGTGGGAGACTCGGGAGGCGGTGCGAATCGGCGTAGTCTGCCGCTGCTAGCGTGACGATCGGCTCGTCCCTTTAGATTACTTGACCTGGCAAGCCATCGCCACCTCGGCCGCCTTGTAAACGACTTTGGTGCGTCGTAGGCCGAGCCGTTCATAGAGGCGAACGGCGGCGGTGTTGTCGGTCGTCACCTCGAGGTGCATCCGTGACAGGCCGATCGACCGAAATCCACGTGCGGCCATGGCAAGGAGCAACGTCCCGAGGCCACGGCCGCGATGGGGGGTGGCGATGCCGAGGTTTTGGATCCCGCCCCAACTGTCGTGGGCGATCCCCTGCACCGTCCCGATCGGTTCGGGGGCGCCGTGGTCGGGTAGGTAGCGTAGCAACCAGGTCGCTTCGGGGACGAAACCGGAACGGGCGGCGATTTCGCGCATCAGCCGTAAACAGCCGTCTCTGCGGCCCAGACAGGGAAAGACGGTCACGTCGAGTTCGTGACGAAAGCTCAGGTATTTCGCTTGGGCGTGGTCTCGGATCAGGCCCTCCGAGAAAGGGACCAATTCATAATTCCCAGGACATTCCGGTGGCTCGAACATCGGGCGGTCGAGATCGAGTTCCATCCGAAAGCGTTTGAAGTAGGTCATTCCCATCGGGAATCGGCGCTCCGGCAGAAGGGCGATTGTGACGCTTGTGCGGGTCGTGCGGTCGGTGGCGACCGCCGGTACGACTCGCCGATACCCGTCCGGGGGTTGGAGAATCTCCTTCGACCTGAAATCATAGCACGCGGCCTTCGGTACCGTCGAATCGCGGCGGTCCCGATTTTCCGGTTGAAGGCCACCGCCACCCTGGACCCCTGCTCGGCCGATCCTCGAAGTGGGGCCACTGCTGCAAGCCGATGAGCGACGAAGAGACCGCCTTTCCACCGATCGACGATGACGTCATTGTGATCACGGGCCCGACGGCCAGCGGCAAGTCGACCGTCGCCTTGGAGGTCGCCAAGCGGGTTGGGGGCGAAATCGTCTCGGTCGATTCGATCGCCGTTTATCGGGGGATGGATATCGGGACGGCCAAGCCGAGTGTCGCCGACAGGGCGAAAGTAGCGCATCACCTCCTGGATGTCGCTTCGCCGGCCGATTCGTACAGCGTGGCGATGTTCCTGGCGGACACGTGGCGGGCCATTGGCGAGATTCGGGGGCGAGGGCACCGGGTGATTTTGGCGGGGGGGACGCCGATGTACCTGAAGGGGTTGCTGCAGGGTTTCGACCCAGGGCCCCCGGCCGACTGGGAATTCCGCCGGCGTGTCGAGGCAGATGTCGCTCTGTACGGCGTCCAGGCGCTCCGCGAGCGGCTCCGTCAGGTCGATCCGCTCTCCGCCCATCGGCTCGGAGAGAACGACACGCGGCGGATGACGCGGGCGTTGGAGGTCGCGTACCTCACCGGCCGACCGCTGAGCCATCGCCAGACGCAATTCGACGCCCCTTCGCCGGCGGACCGCCGCAACCGGTTCGTCCTTCGCTGGCCGCGCGAGGCGTTGCATCGGCGGATCGAGGCGCGGGTCGCGGGGATGTTTCGCGAGGGTTTGGTCGACGAGGTGCGGGGGCTGATCGCCATTCACGGGAGTTTGAGCCGAACGGCCAGCATCGCGGTCGGTTATCGGGAAGTCTTGGAGCTGCTTGCCGGAGCGGTTGACGATTCGCAGGCCATCGAGCAGGTCATTTTTCACAGCCGCCAATTGGCCCGCCGGCAGGAGACGTGGTTGCGGAGCCTGGTGACCCTGCAGGTCTGCGAGGTCGCGGAGGAACGGGATTTGACGGGGATAACCGACCGAATCGTGGCGGGGATCGAGATGGGGCACGGACAAATCGGCCCGGATCGACTAACGTTGACGGATTGAACCTTCGTTTTTTCACCGTCGAGCGTCATACCGTGTCGAGCCCTGACCCGTTTCAGTCCGAATCGCCCGTCCCTCTGGTGCTAAAGCCATCCCGCCAATTCCCATTTTTGGCCCGTCACCCTTGGGTGCACCTCAGTTCCCTCGACATGGATGGGGGAAATTTGGCCGTGGGGCAAACCGTCGATTTGACGACCTCGGAAGGCCAGTGGGTCGCCCGAGGTTTGGTAAATCCTGCCAGCCGCTTGCGGGTTCGGCTTTACGCCTGGGACGAAAAGGTATTAGTCGACGCCGATTTCTTTCGACGTCGGATCGATCAAGCGATCGCGCGGCGCGAATTGGTGGGGACGGTCGGCAATGACGGCGCCCAGCGGATCGTCTTCAGCGAGTCGGACGGGGTGAGCGGGTTGGTGGTCGACCGGTATGCCGATTACTTGAGCGTTCAGATCACCGCGGGCGGGTTGTGGCGGTTTCGCGACGTGATTTTGGATCACCTTTGGGAGCGGTTTCGTCCGGCGGGGATTTGCTTGCGGATTGACGAAAAGACGGCTTCGCACGAGGGTTTGGAGCGGACCGATGAGTGGGTTCGCGGCGCGGCCCCTGGCGAAATGATCCTCTACCGACAGAACGGGCTGACCTGGGGTGTCGATTTGTTGGGTGGGCAAAAGACGGGGGCCTATCTCGATCAATCCGCCAATCATGCGGCGGCGGCGCATTACCTTCGAGGCCGACGGGTCCTCGATATCTGCTGTTACGTCGGCGGTTTTGGGCTGGTGGCGCTGGCGGGCGGGGCGGCGGAGGTCGTCGCGGTCGATGGGAGCGAGCGGGCGTTGGCGACGGCCAAGACGAACGCCGACAGGAACGGGTTGGCGGCTATCCGGTTTGTGCAAGCCGATTGCTTTGATTACCTCCGGGAAGCGGCCGCTCGCGGGGAGAGCTACGACGCGGTGGTCCTTGACCCGCCCCGTTTCGCCGGCTCTCGTCATCAACTGGATTCCGCCCTGAGGGCTTACCAAAAGTTGAACAGCGGCGCCCTGGATGTTTTGGCACCCGGCGGGGTTTTGGTGACCAACAGTTGCTCAGGTCGGGTTTCAAGGAGTGATTTCCTGAACATGCTTTGTGACGTTTCGAGGCGGCGTGGGCGATCGATCAGCATCCTGGAGAGCCGTGGTGCCGCCCCCGACCACCCGATTTCGGTTTCCTGCCCCGAGACCGATTACCTGAAGTGCATGATTTGCGAGGTCGGGGGAATCGGTTGTTGAGTCGAAGGGTCGCGATGGATTACAATCGGGGGTTGCTAATCCCTCGCACGCTTCGGCCGCTATCGATTCGACCCGTGCGTTTTTCCCCGTCGGATTTCCGCATGACTGGCGTGACGATCAAGATCTTGCACGGCGCTGATCGCGGCAAAGTATTCAACGAGTTAGAACCGCCCGTCACCGTCGGCCGGGAAGAAGGCAACTCGATTCAGCTCAATGACGAGCGGGTCAGCCGTTGTCACTTCAAGATCCAACGAGACAATGACCGCTTGGTGCTGACCGACCTCGACAGCACCAATGGCACGAAGGTCAATGGCAACGAGTGCCAATTGAAGATCCTTCGTCATGGCGACCTGATCGCTGTCGGGCGGAGTTTGATGGTGGTCGGGACGGATGAGCAGATCGCGGCTCGAATCGCGGCGATGCAAGGTGCCGACCCGAACAGCCAAACGTTGGCCCAGGATACCGACGACAGCCAAGCCTTCCTGCTCGGCTTGGAATCGAGCACATCCGCCGGTGCTTCAGGCCCGTATTCGAATTTGTTGCAGAACGAGTTGCCCACCTTGCCCGACCGGCTGAGCCCAGGTCAGTCGGCGCAATTGTGCGAGATCTTGGAATACATCCAATCGCGGTTGCACAGGGTGATCGAGTCGGGGAGCGTCGACGACGAGCAGGCGACGGTTTCGATGGCATTGACCCCCTGGCAGCAGATGATCCAGTTGCAATCGCGGCTGGGGATGATGATCCGCAAGATTGCCAACCCAAGCGATCAGGGCTGATCATCGGTCGCCGCGGTGGGCGTGATCGCTCCGGTGAGAGGGCCGCGGGCGTTCAGAGGATGCCCGCAGAGCGATCGGTGAAGATCAGTCCCACCACCAGCGATCGAGGTCGGCTGGGACAGGTGCTGCCTGACGCTTGACCGCATCCGATTTGCCATCGGTTTCGACGAGCAGCCGTTCTTTCGTGAGCGCTTGTCGCGGTTGCATGTTGATGCCACCACCGATCGGGGTGAGCAGCGAGCCGTTTTTCCAGACGGCATTCACCGCCGTTTCGACCTGTTGCGGGGCGTCGTGCGTTTCGATCGCGAACCGCGACTCGTCCCCGAAGACGGGCATTTCCCAGCCGGCTTGGCCATAGAAATCTTGCTTCTGGATGTAGGCGGCTGCGATCGACACGTCGATCAGGTTGCGAAGCTCGGCATAGACCGGGATCATGCGTGCGATCTGGTCATAATTCTTGGTGAAGTCGTTGCAGAACCCTTGGCTAGCGCGGTTCACCCTACCCCCGGCGGCCCGTTCGCCGCTGGAGTTGACCAGTTCGCTTTCGCCGACGAGTTTGACGCCGCGGTCATTGAGCTTCATTGCCAAACCATCTTCGCTGACCGTGACCCCTTCATAGTTGGGGATGAAAAACCACCGCTGGAGCGCGTTGGCTGAGCCGCCGGGGAAGCTGCGATCGGTGAAGCTTGCCAATCCGGGAACGCGTTCCAGACCGATGCCGATCATCTTCATCCGGTAATCGGCTTCGACGAGGACGCGGGCGAAATTGGTCGTGAAGGGGACCCCTTTGAGCGAAACGGTTTGGAGGCCGAGGTTTTGTTGCAGGTTCGAAGCGATGAAGGCCTCTTGTCCGGGTTGTGCGATGCCACCCAAGGAAGCGAGGTACCGCTGCATCCGCTTGAGCCCGTCGGCGGTCGGGTCGATCGAAACGCTGATCGTTCGGGTCGGTTCAATCCCGGGCCGGTAGGCGCGCAGCGCGGAGACCATGTCTTCGAGCTGCACGATCGGCTCACCGGTGCGGGTGCCGAGGAAACGGCCCATCGGGTCGCGGAAGGCGCCTTGGGCGGGTCCGGCGACGACGATGTCGTTGGTTTCGGGGTAGAAAAAGACGTATTGGATCCCGGTCAGGCCGGCCATCGAAAGCATCTCTTCGCTAGGCTTTTGGCCGGCGGCGATCGCCTCGACCACCGCCTTTTCGAGACGGTTGAGAGAGACCTTGCGGAGTTCGGCACCGGCGGCCCCTTGCTTTTGACGGGCCGCGGCGAGGCGTTCGTTGGCGATGCGATGATCCAACCGCTGAATCCGCAGGACTCCGGCGGCATCGATTTCGACGCCGGCGATCGGCTGGGCGAAGTTGACGTTGGTATTGTTGTCATTTTGGGCCACGGCCCCAGACGACATGGCGAAGACGCAGCCAACGGCCAGTAATAAACGCTTTGCGTGGTGCAACAACATTGCTCGGTGACCCAGCGACGGCAGGGGGTACGACGACTCGCTCGAAGCGGCTGGGGACGGCCCGCCGCTACCTTGGAGGATAGTCCATCCCAGGCGGAAGTACAACAAATTGGGGTGTCTGGGTGGAGAAAATGTCATCCCCGCCGGCCATTTGGGGCGGATACTTGGGGTTTGCTCATCAGTAGCCGGTAGCTGGCGGGGCCGAGCAAGTCCTCCAGTCGAGACCGCAATTCCGGATTGACTTCGACTTTATATTTACCGCTCTTGAGAGAAACCGTCGCGCCGTCGGCGAGTCGGATATTCAGGAGCAGGTCTTGACGGCCAGGGTAACCGCGGACGATTTCGCGGAGTTTCGCGACTGTATCGGGGCTGTGGCGATCTTCTTGGAGCTGGACGCGGATGCCGTGGGTGTATTTGCCGTCCATGGCGGAGAGCGGGATCAGTTCGTTGATGACGAGGTTGATTTCGTCCCCCCCGCCCCGTCGGTCGACGACGCCGCGGGCGATAACGACGGCATCGGGGGTGACCCCTTCCCCTTGTTCGGCGAATTGCCGTGGCCAGAGGATGCAGCGGACGACCCCCTGCATGTCTTCGAGGTCGAAGTTGGCGTATTTGGTCGGCGTCCCGGGTTTGCCATTTTTGGTGTGGGCGAACTTGATCGAGCCGATCATCCCGCCGACGATCACCTCGGCCCGCGGGGGGACGTCCGAAAGTTGGTCGGTGTTGTGGGTGCGGAAGGCGGCGAGTTTCGGTTCGTACTCCGCCATGGGGTGGCTGGACAGGTAGAAGCCGAGGACTTCCTTTTCGGCCAGGAGTCGTTCTTTGTCCGACCACGGGGGGACGTCAGGGAGCGAGGTCGGCTTGGCAGCGGTTTCGGCCGGGTCGTCGTCGAGGTCGCCGAAGAGGCTGGCTTGTCCGCTTTTGCGGTCGGCCATGGCGGCGGCCCCGATCTGCAAGGCCTTATCGATCGCCGCGGTCAATTGGCTGCGGTGCCCGCCGAAATCATCCATCGCGCCAGCTTTGACAAGCATTTCCATCGCCGCGCGGTTGCAGGCTTGGATGTCGACCCGTTCGCAAAATTCGAACAGGTCACGGAACGTGCCCCCCGACTTGCGTGCGGCGACGATCGCCTCGGCGGCCGCCCCGCCGCACCCTTTGATGGCGGAGAGGGCGAAGAGGATCTTACCGTCGCGGACGGCGAAGTCGACGTCGCTATGATTGACGCTTGGCGGGACGACCTCGATCCCCATCCGGGCGCAGTCCTCCATGTGTTCGACCAACGCGTCTTTGCGTTTGAAGTTCCTTCCGGTGATGTCACTGGAGAGGAGCGCCGCCATGAACTCGACGGGGTAGTGTGCCTTCAGGTAGGCGGTCTGGTAGGCGACCAGGGCGTAGGCGGTGCTGTGCGATTTGTTGAAGCCGTAGCCGGCGAATTTCTGGATCAGGTTCCAGATCTCATCGGCATCGTCCTTTTTGAGCCCGTTGCCGACGGCCCCTTCGATGAATTTCTCGCGGTTCTGGTTGATCAGCGATTCTTTTTTCTTGCTGATCGCCTTGATCACGGTGTAGGCGGCGGCCAGCGGGATGTTCCCCAAGCGGTTGAGGATCCGCATGACCTGTTCCTGGTAGACCATGATCGAGTTGGTCTCGCCGAGGATTTCCTTCAGGACGGGGTGCTTGTACTCCGGTTGCTGGCGGCCGTGTTTGATGTTGACGAAGTCATCGACCATGCCCCCTTCGAGCGGCCCGGGCCGGTAGAGCGCGTTGGTGGCGATGATGTCGGTGAACTGGTCGGGCTTCATCCGCTGCAGCAGGTCGCGGATCCCACCCGATTCGAGCTGGAACACCCCCTTCGTTTCGCCCCGTTGGAGCAGCGCGAAGGTCTGTCGGTCGTCGAGCGGGAACTTGAGCGGGTCGACCTTCCGGCCTGTGGTCTGTTCGATCAGTTCGACCGCTTTGCTCAGGATCGTCAGGTTCCGAAGGCCGAGGAAGTCCATCTTCAAGAGCCCGGCCGCTTCGACGTCACCCATCGACCACTGGGTGATGACGTCTTGCTTCCCGGCGACTCGGCAGAGCGGCACATATTCGCTCAGTGGCTTGTCGGCGATCACGACCGCCGCGGCGTGGGTACCGACGTTGCGGGCGAGGCCTTCGATCCGGATCGCCAGGTCGACCAGTTCGCGGATCTCGGGGTCGGTCTCGTAGGTCTGCCGCAGGTCGTCGCTCTTTTCGATCGCTTTTTCAAGGGTGATCTTGAGTTCTTCGGGGACCATCTCGGTGATCTGGTTGACCCGTGCCAGGGGGATCCCCAGCGCCCGGCCGACGTCCTTGATCGCGGCCCGCGCGGCGAGGGTGCCGAACGTCCCGATCTGGCAGACGTTGTCGTGTCCGTACTTCTCCTTGACGTAATCGATGACCTCGGCACGGCGGTCCTTGTCGAAATCGATATCGATATCTGGCGGTTCGATCCGGCTCTCGTCGAGGAATCGTTCGAACAGCAGGTCGTATTCGAGCGGGCAGACGTGCGAGAGGTAGAGGGCGTAGCAGACCAGTGCCCCGACGCCGCTACCGCGGGCGGTCGCCCAGATCCCGTTGTCACGTGCGTGGCGGACGAAATCCCAGACGATCAAGAAGTAGGTCGGGTACCCGAGCTTCTCGATCACCGCCAGTTCGCGATCGAGGCGGCTTAGGACCTCGTCGCTAAGTTCCCCTTCGACGCTCAGCCGTATGGCGTTTCCCTGGTACCGCTGGCGCAACCCTTCGAGGCAGAGTTCGCGGAGGTAATCGACCGGCTTGACCTGGTTGGGGCATTCGAAATTCGGGAAGTAGTGTTTCCCCAGTTGCAAGTCGATGTCGACGGTGTCGGCGATCTGTTGGCTGCGGGCGACCGCATGTTCCAGACCCGGGAACTTCTCGTACATCTGTTCCGGGGTGCGGAGGAAGTACTGGTTCCCGTCCATCTTCATCCGCGAGGTATCGGTGCGGAAGCGGCCGGTGTTGATGCACAGCATGATGTCCTGTGCCTCGGCATCTTCCGGATCGACGTAGTGGGTATCGCTGGTCGCGACCAGGGGGAGGCTCATCCGCCTGGCGATCTCAACTGCCCCTTCGAGTTGGATCCGCTGGATGTCGACCCCGTTGTTCATCACCTCGATGAAGTACCGATCGCCGAACACCCCCGCGAACCAGGCGACGATGTCGCGGGCCTCCTTTTCGGCCTCGGCGGTATCGATCCCCTTGAGTACGGCGCGGCTGAATTCGCTGCTGACACACCCCGAAAGGCAGATGATCCCTTCGCTGTGTGCCTTGAGGAGGTCCTTGTCGATGCGGGGCTTGTAATAGAACCCTTCGAGGCTGGCGGCGCTGGCCAATTTAACGAGGTTGCGAAAACCGGTCCGGTCCTTGGCCAGCAGCGTCAGGTGGTAGCTCGAATCTTTGCTGCCGCTCGCCCCGCCCCTGTCATGGCGGCTCCCCGGCGCGATGTAGGCCTCATAGCCGATGATCGGTTTGACCCCGGCCTCCTTCGCCTTGCGATAAAACTCCAGCGCCCCGTGAAGGTTCCCGTGGTCGGTCAGCGCGAGCGAATTCATGCCGTGCTGTTGGCAGCGCTTGACGAGTTTGCCGATGTCACCCGCGCCGTCCAACAGGCTGTAATGGCTGTGGCAGTGGAGGTGGACAAAGGACCTGACTTCGGTTTGGCTTTCGTCCTGTTGCGACATCGCTGTTCACTCCTTTGAGGGGCCTACTGACAACCGGATCACCGAGTTGACATTTTAGCACTACCCGGGTTCGGACGCGACGACTAATCCGAGGTTGACCCGGCTGGCGGCGATGAACGAGAAGCGGATGTCGGTGAGCCCGCGGGCGAGCAATTTTGCTCGTAAATCTTCGGCCGATTGGACCTCGCCGGGGGTCGCGATGAAGATCTTGAGGGCCTCGATCGTTTCCGCTAGGCGGGCTTTGGCCGGGCCCTGGAAGAGGTCGATCAGGACGATTCGACCCCCGGTGGCGAGTGCCTCGCGTGCCCGGTCGAGGAGCCGGTCGCGGGCCGCCGAACCTAACGCGTGGAGCCGCTGGGCGATGACGACCAAGTCAAAGGCGTTTGGCGGGAGTTCGACCTTGTCGAGGTCACCGGCGATCGTCTCGAACCGATCCCCCAGTCGGATCGATTCCGCGGTGCTCGTGGCGGCCGCCAACCTGGCCGGGGTGTCGATGGCGGTGACCCGGGCCCGTCCGTCGCGATAGGCCATCGCGCAGCTCCAAACGGCCGAACCGCAGCCGAGGTCAAGGATACGCAGCGGCGGACGCGAGGCGGACCCTTGGCCTGAAGGGGCCGACGCTTGTGGTCCCAGGGCGATCGCAACCTCCATCCCGTCGGGCCCGGCCTCCATATCGATCTCTTGCACCACCGATCCGCCGCCGAGGTCGAGCATCTCGGCAACCTGCATCGCGGCGGGGGTGTGGACCCATTGGGTCGCCGTCAGGCCGTCAAGATAATCGTCGGTCGAACCGGCGGACTGGCCCTCTTCCCCACCCTCCTTCGATGTGGCGGCGAGTCGTCCCCACAGCGCGTCTCCCAGGTCGGCGTCGTACTGGCACAGGAGCTGCATGACCGGGGCGAGGGCGTGATCGTCACCATACTTCTCGACGACGCTCATCGAGATCAGGCTTTCGAGCAGGAGCCGCAGGGCCTGAGGGCGGATCGATAGGAGGCTGACCAATTGGGCTTCGGTCTTCTGGCCACCACGCAACGCGTCGAACAGCCCCAATTCCCTTGCCGCCCGCAACAGGTGGCTGGCGGCATTGATCTGCATCAACTCTTGGTATCGGTCCAGGGTGCGGTCTTGCGAGCTCATGATCGTTTCCGGCGGCGGGCTAAGGGCGGCTTCGGGGGATCATCCGGTCGGGCCGCCGAGGTCGCGGCCCAGCGCCGCGGCGATCTTGCGACAACGTCCCATCGTCTCGCCAAACTGCTTGAAATCGAGCGTTTGGTAGCCGTCGCTGGCGGCGTTCTGGGGGTCGGGATGCACCTCGATGATCAGCCCATCGGCACCGGCCGCCACCGAAGCCGCGGCCATGTCCGGGACCATGTAGGCATGCCCGGTACCATGGCTAGGATCGATGATCACCGGCAGGTGCGACTTGCGGTGCAGGTACGGGACGCTTGCCAGCGGGAGCGTGAAACGGGTGTGGGTTTCGAAGGTGCGGATCCCGCGTTCGCACAGCATCACGTCGTGGTTGCCGCCGTTGAGGATGTATTCCGCGGCCAACAGGAACTCGTCCATCGTCGCCGAGGGGCCACGCTTCAGCAGCACCGGTAATCGGGTCCCGCCGACGGCTTCGAGGAGGCGATAGTTTTGCATGTTTCTAGCGCCGATCTGCAGGATGTCGCTGTAGCGGGCGACGAGGTCGACGTCTTCGCTGGCGACGACCTCGGTGACGATCGCCAAGCCCGTCTCTTCGCGGGCCGCCGTCAGCATCTTGAGCCCGGTTTCTTTTAGCCCTTGAAAACTGTACGGGCTGGTCCTCGGCTTGAAAGCGCCGCCTCGAAGCGCGTTGGCACCCGCCTGTTTGACCGCTCGCGCCGTCGCCACGATCTGTTCTTCGGTCTCGACGCTGCAAGGCCCGGCGATCACGCCGATGTGCCGCGCCCCGGCGGCGAACCCGCGCGACCGGATGACGGTCGGCTCGCTTCGTAACTCCCGGCTGGCCATCTTGTAAGGGGCCAAGATCGGCATGACGGAGGCGACGCCCGCGCAACCTTCGAGCGCTTCCTTGGCGTGTTGGCGTTCCTCACCGACCACCGCGATTACCGTCCGCTCGGCACCGACGATCACGTTGGCGCGCAGACCTAGTTCCCCCACTTTCTTTACCGCCGCGTCGAGCTGCTCTTGGGTCGCCGACGGCTCCATGACAACGATCATCTTCCCACACCCGTTTCTTATTCTTTAATCGTCTGTTACTCGATGCCCCGACGCGGCCTCTACGCAAAGGCCCTCAACCGATCGCCGCTGGTCACCCGATTTTGGCCAGTCGCACGGATTGTTGTGCGTCATTGTGCGGAATTCGGCGAATCGATTCGCATTTTTCGTCGATCGATCGACCAACCCATCAAGCGTCGCAGGAATTGGTGACGGTGAAAAGGAGTCGATTTGAACAGTTCTTCCCGGGATTCTCTGGCTGCGATTTTTGGCGGCCGTATTTCGGTCGGACCTTTGGGGCTGGACTGCGCCTTGCCGGCCGGCTTTTGCGCCGCTGGGAGTCTCGACCGGTGCCCCGCGTTCGCTATGATAACTCGGGCGGGGAGGCCGGGGCGGTCGAACGGGTAGGCACGTCGCCCTCGGGTGATGCTGGCTTGGCCGTCGCTGGCTCTGAATAGCGCGGCCCTGAATAGCTCTGCATCGTGGCAGCCGACGGTGATCTCACGGCCTCCGCTCCGCAGTATTCTTTCTCCTTTCAGAACGCTAATTCGCAGGTGGGCAGACAACGATGGACGCGATCGATATTTTGGGCTCGCTGTTGGGCGCAGGCAAAGGCCGACCGACCGACACCGGCATGGGCGGATCGATTTTGGATCAGATGATGCGAGGCGGCTCGAATTCACCTCCGCCGGCCCAGCAGCCCCGTGGGCGTGCCCCGAGCCTTGATCAGCAAGCGACGGAGTTGGAAGACCTGTTGGGTGTGGCGACCGGCCGTTCGAGCGGCACGGCCCAGCCCCAGCGTCCCGCCCAGGCGCCGTCGCAAATGCAGCGCCCAGCACCATCCTCTGGGCACTCTTCTGGCCCGCAGTTCAATCCGGTCGATATGAGCCCTCCCCCGGCGGCGACCAAGGCGACGACGACGTCGGCTATCCCCGGTCCGGTCGATTCCAACGGCGAGGCGATCCTTTTGATTCGCGCGATGATCGGCGCCGCTAAGGCTGATGGTCGCGTGACCCAGCAGGAGCAGCAGGCGATCTTGTCGCGGATCGGACAACCCAACCCCGAAGCGGTCGCGTTCCTGCAACAGGAGTTCAACCGCTCGGTCGACGTTCGCGACTTCGCTTGGTCGGTCCCGATGGGATTGGAATCGAAGGTCTACATGATGTCGTTGGCCGCGATCGAGGTCGACACACAACAAGAAGTCGACTACCTCAAGACGCTGGCGCACGGCTTGCGTCTGAGCCCTGAGGCTTGTAACGAGATCCATGGCCGATTCAACGCGCCGGCGATCTTCTAGTCGTCGCGCCCGACCGATCCCGCTGGGGGTTACGAAGTGGCCATCGATCGAGCACTTTTTAATCGGCGATTTTGAACTAACGATGCCCCGCCGACGCGGCAGCGATCGGCGGGGTTTTTTATGACGAAGGATGCCGCAGGGTCAATCGGGCTGACGCACGTAAAACGGGTTGGCCAGGATCCAAGGGAGCGGTTCACCGGCCACGTCGAGCCAGAGTTCGACGCGATGGGCTCCGGGGCTCGTCACTTCCCACGCGACCTCGTCCCCGCGCGTTTCCCGAATCGCGATGCCGTCTCGGATCAGCCGCCAGGTGGCGGGAAGTGGCGATTGGCCGCGGATCGACAAGCCGGGCGACCAATCGCGTTTGCCCCCGACCTCGGTTTGTCCCTGGGCCTCACCGTTATGCACCTCGGTCGATGCACGGAGGGTGACATGGAACCCGGTCGGGTCGGCGATCCAATCGAATGCGACGAAGGCTCGCCCCTGTTCCAAGGCGTCCCACACCTCTTCCTTGGAGAGCCGTTTCACCAGCAGGTGGGTGCCGGCGTGCCGCAGGCTGTTTTCGTAGGGGTCCAGTTGCATCCGGAACAGGGTGTCACCCGGTTTGGCATCCGGAGCGATGTTCAAAAACGGCGCGACGAGCCCGCGATTCAGCTTTAGGATCGGGTCCCCCAGCGCGTCCTCGATCGCCACCTGGTCGTCGTCACCCAACCGGATCCGCACGCCGATGTTTTCATGCGCGTCGTTGGCGGCGATCCCGGTGTGGGGCCGCAGGCGGCAAAGTTCATCCCATCGGCGGAGGTAGTCGTCGGGATAACTTTGCAGGGCCGAGAACGTTTCTTGGGGGAAGCGTTTCAAGAGTTCGGTGAACTTGATCAGCCAGAGCGGGTCTTTGAGCTTAGCGATCAGCCGCGGCTGTTTTTTGAAATCGGCATGGGTATTGTAGATCTCGACCCCGCTGAGGCTGGCGAGTTCCCAATCCATCCGCTCTTCGAGGTGCGACAGGAACGCGTGCCCGCCGCGGTTGCGAACGATCGTCACGAGTTCTTGTGGCTCGGCCGCTTCGAACGGGGCGAGGCTGTGTGTCGGGTAGACGAGCATCCCTTTCGTTTCGGCGCCGGGGATCAGCAGCACGCCATCGCGGATCCCCTGCGGCCCATCGTCGATCACATCTGCTTCGCGAGACGGGTGATCGGTGAAGAGGAGGACGGAAGTCCCTGCCGCCTTGGCTGCGGGGACGATCGCTTCGATTTTGCCGCGGCTATCGTGAGACAATTCGCTGTGGACATGGAGGTTCGCGCGGACGACACGAAAGTCGCTCGGGGCCGCAATCGCCCTGCGGTTCCCGGCGAACGTCTCGATCGATCGCCGCACCTGAGCGAGGCGGGCCTCGGTTAAACGGTCGACGGCGTCTTGACCATCCGCTTGGGCGTCACCCAGGGCGAGGGCGAAGCAGGACGCGAAAGCCCAGGATTTTCCTCCTGCCCAAACGGATCGGACGAAGCGTCGGGCGATCGCGATGGATCCTTCCGATCGGTGTCGCAGGCGTCGCGTCATGTGGGTGCATCCTGAGGTGAATTTGGTCGCTGGGAAAGGCATCGGGGGAAGGGTCGAATCGTGGGCGTGTTGTTACCGCCACTTATAACCGAAAGCCGATCGCGATTGCTCGCCGGGCGGGCTGGCCGATATTTCCTGTCGCTGGTGATCGGGTGTCGCGGCGTGGTGCCGGGTGTGACCGGTTCATTTCGGCTTCATGCCCCGCGGGGTCGCCGTGGCGGTTGTCGGGTCCTCGGGCCAATGGTGTTTGGGGTATCGGCCGCGCAGGTCCTTGCGGACTTGGGCATACGTTACCTTCCAGAAATTCGCCAGGTCTTCGGTGATTTGCTCGGGCCTGTAGTTCGGACCCAGCAGGTGGAGTTGCAGGCGGACTCGCCCGGCGGCGATGCGAGGGGTATCGGGCCAGCCGAAGAGTTCTTGGATCTTGGCCTCGATCCAGGGCGTCCGGTCGGGGGCGTAATGCACTTTGGCAAGATTGCCGCTGGCGAGTTTCAATTGGGCGGGGGCGTTGGCATCGATCCACCGTAGCGAGTCGTAGTCGTATCGCCCGCGGAGGTGATCGAGCCAGGGGGCGTCGCGGAGTTCGGCGAAGGAGTTGCGGCCATCGCAGAGGGCGCGAAGGATTTCCAAGAGGTTCGTTTCGTCGAGCGGGGCGAGTTGGTGATCGGGGGCGGCGCGGTTCAAAAAGCGTACCCGTTCGATCCAACGATTCGCCTCGGACCCTTCCCCGGGGAGGACCGATGCCAGGTCGGTCGCGGCATGACGATAAAGGAGTTCGGCCGCGTCGATGCCGGTCGGCCGGGCGATCGGGGACTCCCCAAGCAGAAGGTCGTCAAAGTACCGTCTGCGGCGAGCGACGACGCTACGAGTGGCCGCTTGAAAGATCGGTTCATCGACGACACGCAAGCCTTGCGGAGGGAGCCAAGCGGGGTCGAGCGTGGATGCCATACGGACGGTCGCTTCGGTCCCCGCCGAATCGACATCGAGGCAGAGGAAGAGTTCGCCGTCTCGGCATCGCGACGCGCGGTGCAAGCGGACCCCTCGACCACCGATCATCAAGCCACGATCGTCACCGGGGCCGCGTCGGCGGGCGACACGATCGGGGTAGGCCGCCAGCAGGGCCCGCTTGAACGGTTCGACCGATCCCTCGGGACTCGGCCCCCCACGCACTTCCTTCATCAGCTTCGCGATCTGATCGGCGACTCGCAAGGTGTGCCATGCCGCCTCGTTCCCCTTCGCGTCCGTGCGTCGCAGGTCGCGTAGCCTTTGCACCCGGATCACCTTGTCGAGCAGATCGCATGGAAGGGACGAATCGCTTGCTGGCGCCCGATCGTCGTCGACCCCCGCGGCCCCGGCGGGAAAAGGGTCGCGTTCGCTCAGGATCGCGGCGGCGATCGCGGCCCGATCGGCATCGCCATGGTCAGCCGCGGCGATGACCAACCGCGCCAATCGCGGGTGGAGCGGCAGTTCGACCATCTTTTGGCCTAAGGGGGTGATACGGCCTGCGGGGTCGATCGCGTCGAGCCGGCGTAGAAGCTGACGTGCCCCTTCGACCGATTCTTGGCGAGGGGGCGTCAACCAGGGAAAGTCATCGATGTCGTTTTCGCCCCAACTGGCGAGGGTCAACAGCGCCGAGCTGAAGTCGGCCCGATCGATCTCGGCGGAGTCGTGGGATCGTCGCGACCTGTGGACGGTTTCGGACCACAGCCTCCAGCAGCAACCGGGCGAGGTCCTCCCTGCCCTACCGGCCCGCTGGTCGGCGGAGGCTTGCGAGATCGGTTCCAGCATCAGCTTGGGTAAGCCGACCTGGGAGTCGAATCGCGAGACCCTCGCCAGGCCGCTGTCGATCACGCCGGTGACCCCGGGGATCGTCACCGATGTCTCGGCGACGTTGGTCGACAAGACGATTTTGCGTCGTCGCGAAGGGGCCAACACGGCGTCTTGGTCGCCTGGGGCGAGGTCACCATAAAGTTCGAGGACCGAGGCCGAACCCTGGACCCCTGCCGACTCGATCGCACGGCGTGTCGTTTTGATTTCACCGACCCCCGGCAAGAAGACGAGGATATCGCCCGACGTGGCGGCCAGTGCGTCGCGAAGGGTCGCCACGATGCGCAGCGCCAGCGGCGTCTGGGAGTCATCCCCCGCATAACGGATCGTGACGGGAAAGGAGCGTCCCTCGCTGGTGAGCCCGCGGGCGTCGCCGAGGAAACCGACGATCGGGGCCGGGTCGAGCGTCGCCGACATCACCATCAAACGCAATTCGGGGCGAAGCGTCGTGCGGATCCTCTGCAGCATCCCCAGGGCCAAGTCCCCCTCCAGGCTTCGCTCGTGGAATTCGTCGATGATCACGCACGAGACGTCATCCAGCAGGGGGTCGTTGGTCAGTCGTCGCAGCAACATCCCGGTCGTCATCACCAGCAATTCGGTCTGCGGCGAAAACCTTCTGTCGAAGCGAACGTGGTATCCCACACGATCGCCTAGAGGGGTTCTTAATTGGCCGGCCAATCGTGATGCCACCGATCGTGCCGCGAGGCGACGCGGCTGGATCAATAAGATCTGCCCAGTGCCTGCCGCTCGTCGGCGGAGGAGTTCGGGGGGGACCCCGGTCGATTTCCCCGCACCGGGTGGGGCTTTCAGGACGACGGCTCGCCCCGCGGCGATCTCGCCAACCAGCGGAGCGTAGCACTCTTCGACCGGAAGTTTGTCATGCGTCGACGGTAGTGGCTCGTCCAAGGCGGCTCGGGTGGGGATGGGCTGAGGGGAGAAAGGTCGTTGCCAAAGTTTTGGCGGATCGTTGAAGTGAATGCCAGTGATCTCGGAGGCTGCACTTCGACGAATCGATCGCGACCGATTCGGTCAGGTGATCGGGCGAGCGGTTTTGATTCACGTCAAGGGATCGTCAGGAAGTGTCTCAAGGCGTTTCCTGCCACCCTTCGCGGCAAGGCG
>JBEIRZ010000036.1:0-23834 GCA_040375695.1 Planctomycetaceae bacterium | reverse complement strand
CCGGTTGGTCGCGGGTTGTGACACGCTGGGGATGCGGGTCGCGCCCGAGCTGTTGGTGGTCCATAGCGGCAGGGTTCGCGCGGGTTACCGGATCGGCCAGACGCTGTTTGCCGACCTCCCTGGCCCAAGGACGATTCTGCACATTATCGGCGAACGCCCCGGGAGCGGTCACCACACGATGTCGGTCTACGTGACCCGTGCCGACGGCGCGGCGTGGGGTGCCGGGAAGATCGACCACGACATCACCCGGGTCGTCTCGGGGATCGCGACGACAACGCTCGACCCGCAGCGCGGCGCGGCCGATGTCATCAAGATCCTGAGCCGCGTCTGATCAGTTGCCGCGTTTGATTAGTTTTCGGGTAGGCCGAGTTTCACGCGGCCTGACGGGGCCAAACGGTTCGAATCCCAGGGGTCGTCCCATGTCGGTCGGATGACGACTTGCCGAACCCCTTCGATTCGCATCAACCGTTCGCGGATCGGCACCGACAGCGTCGGGTGGACCGAGATCGAACCGTCGACGAAATAGTTGTATCGCCCGCGGCCCCGATGCGGCGTTGTCATCACGACCGTCACGACATCGCCACGGACGCGCACGTCGTAGATCAGCCCGAGCTCGACGAGGTCGATGTCGGCGGTGTAGAGCTGTGCGTCTTTGCAATCGCGCAGCGCTTGCCACGCCTGACGTTTGATCGTTGATGTTTCGGGCGTCTCGCCGCTACGTGCCAAGCGTGCCGACGAAGGTGTCAGCACGCGGACGTCTTCCGCCGCGGCCGGGTCGAAATCCGAGGGTTCGAGCTTCAGCGGGTTGGCGAGCAACCGCCGCAATCGCTCGACCTCGGCCGGCCCCGACTCGGGGGTGAACGGGATCGCCAGGTAGGCGTTCTTTTGTTTCAACACGGCCCCGGCCGGGACATCCTTGACGGGCAATGGGTAACGGCTCCAGACCGCGCCGTGCCAACGATAGAACATCGTCGGCGACCCGGTGTGCAACAGGGGCGGGATCCCTTCGGAAGAGTGTTCCAAAAAGAGTGCGATGAACGAATCGTGGCTCTGGCGGTTGAAAAAGCCGACGCCGTGAAGGGCCTGCTGCTGGTCGCCGGGGACCGCCCCGATTTGGACTTTTCCGCTGGCATCGATCCATAGCGGGTCGGTGAACGATTGCCCTGAAAAGACCCACTCGTCATCGCGAAGGGCCTCGGCGCGAAAATCTTTGATCGCCTTCATCGAACCCGTCTTTTGGAACCACGGGAGGCCGCTGAAGAACCGGTATTCGACCACGACCTGAAGCCGCGAAGGGGTGTAGACCGGATGGACCGGAGAATGGGGAAAGCCCCATCGCCGGACGATCGTGCAAATCGGCCCGCGGATCACTTCGAAATCGGGACAACGCTCCCAGAGCGAGATCCGAAGCTTTTGAAAATGGTTGTCGTCGACATAATCGTGGGCCCAATCGATCCCTGGCGGTTCGCCATGCCCTTCGCCACCTGCGAACAGCTCGAGCCCATGTTCGCGACGCAGCGTCAACCGTTCGAGTTGGCCCGTTTGACGCGACAGCGAAGCCTTGAAGTGGGCGTTGGAAATATCGAGCGCGACCCCTTCGCCGGTCGTCTCCAAGTCGGATGGGTACTGGGGCAATTCGGCGTCGGGGTTGCCATAAAAAGCGAGGTACGTTTGACGCTCGTTCGCTCGGCAAGATGCCAACCACAGGACGGTCGCGAAACGCTGGCCATTTCGCCGGACCTCACGAAAGACCTGGCAGGGGACTTCGACCAATTCGCCATCGCGGACGAGCGCCAAACGGAGCTCGCGACGGAGGTCAACGGCGTGATTCGCGTCGACGCTAAACAGGAATTCGACCGGTTCCGAATCTCGCTTTTCGCCCAGCGGTTCGGTGACCGAGATCGTCTTGAAATGGTTCCACCCGTGGGCCCATTTTCGCCAGGAGGGCGGGAGGGTTTCGACGAGACCGAAATCGGCGGCCAAGACGAGCGGTTCGCCCGGGTTCGACCCTTCGGCCTGTTTCTGGATCACCGTGTCGCGGAGGGAGTGGGTCAGCGAACGGGCGAGCTCGAAATCTTGACGTTCGAAGGCCTGCTTGAGGAGCGTCAGTTTTTCATCGAAGTCGTCGCTGCGTTTCACAGGTTGGTCGCCTGCCGGCTCGGCCGCTTGACCGCGTAGCAAGTCGCCCGTGAACGCGACCATGGCGACGATCAACAGAGACGCCAACCGGATGGGCTTGATCGATCGATGGCAGGTTACGATTGGCGACAACACGTCCGAGGAAGGGGGATGGTTCATGGCACACTCCAAGGCGAGGTTCGGGGCGGATGTGCGAAAGGTAGGTGGGAGACGACATCGTACCCGAAGGTGATGGTTCGTGGGCGTGCCCCCTAAAGTTTGAGGCCCCCTAAAGTTCGAGGCCCCCTAAAGGAGACGCATCACTTCACGCGGACCGAACGAGGTGAGTGATCAGACGCGTCAACCTTCGGCGGCCGTCTCTTCGGGTTCGAGCCACGGGGCTGCGGTGTCGCTTTGCAGGATCATCGCGTAGTCGTCATAGAGGACCGGGTCGGACGAGGGGCGGAAATCGCCTTGCCAGATCCTGCGGATGCAATCCTTGATCACCTCTTCGGCCTGTCGAAACTCCTCGGGTTTGAAATCGGCTTCATTGATCCGTGTGTCCGTTTCTTTATCGCCGATGTTGAAATAGCCGAGCCGGACGCGATCGGGGTCGACCGATTCGCCGACGAGGTAGGGGATCATCAGGCGATAGATCGGGAGCTGCAAGTCGATCCAGCGGTATTGGTCGCGGCCGACTTTCTGCAGGTGTTTTTTGCGCGGCAAGTGACCGTGGGATTTGTAATCGAGGATCGCCCAGTCGCCGGTTTGCTCATGCCGGTCGACGCGGTCGAACCGACCCCGGATCGTCATCCTGCGGCCATCGACTTCGATCCCGGCGTTGTTGTGCGAGCCGACCGAGTCCTCGACCTTGACGATCTGCCAACCCTGTTTGCGACGCTCGGCTTGGACGCGGGCGACGTGCCGCAAACGGCGACGGGCCTGTTCGACCTGCAAACGGACCGCGGGGCTTGGGGAGGGGCCGAAGTGCTGCTTGGCGTAACGGTCGAGGGCATCGATCAGCTCGTCCTCGATCTTGCCAACCCGCGTCTCGTCTTTGCCCGATGAATGCCCGAACCATTCGAGCGCCTGGTGGATCATGTCGCCGAACTGGTTAGCGGCCAATTCTCGCTGCGCGTCGTCGAAAGGGTCGAGCTTCAGGACGTGTCGCAGATAAAAGCGATAAGGGCAGGCGAGGTAGGCCGAGAACGACGTGACGCTCATCGACGTGATCGGCTGGGCCAAGGGCGGCAGGCTCGGCACCGGCAATTGGGTCTTGGTCAGCGGGTGTTCCCAAGCCCGTGGGATCGGTGTCGCTTCGGACCGACGGCGGTTCGTCGCTTGGGGATCGAGCAATGCGATCAGACGCCGCGACAGATCTTCGGGTGCGGACGCGGCCAAGAGCCTGGATGGCGGTGTGGGTGAGCCGTCGGCGGCGCGGCGGCCGACGATCAATCGGGTTTGCGGTCGGGTCGCGAGGATGAGCTGTGCGGCGTAAGTGTCGCGGGCCAACCGACGCTCGTTGTCGTTCATTCGCAATCGCCCCCGCAGGCTTCCTGGCAGGAACGGGTCGGCCGTCACCGAATCGGGGACGAAGGGGTGATTGAATCCGACGACGACCATCGCCAACGATTCGTCCATCGCTAAATCGAGCCATCCCGAAATCTGGATCGCGTCGTCGAGCGGTTCGTCGGCGATCCGCTTTTCGAGCAGCTTGGCGGTGATCAGCTCGATCGCCGTGGCAGGGGAGACCGGGGCATCGAGCGTTTCGCCGAGCTGGCTTAGCCTTTGCAATTCGCGCCGCGCGACGCGGACCGCTTCGACGCCACGTCGGGCCGCCCGGTCAGTGGGGCTGGCTTGATCGTTGGGGCTTGCTTGATCGTTGGGGCTTGCTTGATCGTTGGGGCTTGCTTGATCGTTGGGGCTGGCTTGATCGGTTGGGTTAGGCCGTGCAGACGAGTCGCGAGCGGCCGCCTGCGGTTTTGTCGCCGCGGGCTCGGTCGATTCATAAACGCGTTGGTAGATCGATTCGACAACCGCGGCCCAATCCCCCAAACGTTTCCGCTGGTCGCGATGACGAAAATCGCGAAGCAGGTCGTCGATCAGGTCGCGAGCAGCGACCGCGGGGGTCGCACCGATCTTGCCGGTATTCGAAAGCAACATCGCCTCGGTGAGCGGCCCGTCGAGATCGGTCGGGTAATGGTCCGCCATCAATTCGTCGAGCGAATCGAGCCAACGCCCCTGGGCGAGCGAAGGGTCGAGCTTCCGCTCGAGCCAATCGTGGATATCGGCGTGTCGGACCAAGGCCGCGAGCGATTGCCAAGAGCGCTGGGTGATGTGCGTTTCCAGCAATTCGGCGAGCCTGCCGGCGGGGGTTAACGAAAAGGTCCAGCCCAATTCGCGGTGCCCGTGCAGACCGACTTGTCGCAATTCGAACTCGACCGGCGCGACCATCGATTCGTCGGTCACCCCGATCGTGATCTCGCCGACCGCATACCGCTGGCGAAAGGCCGCGACCGATTCGATCGCCGCCGCGGCCTGGTCACCGATGTCATCGGCGGCGACGAGCTGGGTATCTTCCAGAGGCAACGTCCACTCGAACCATCGGGCCGGAACGACGGTCCCGAAACGATCGAACATCTCATGGTGATCGGCGTCGGCCGCGATCAGCGTCGTGATCAGCGGGCCGTTTCGATTCCCGTCTTGAGTTGCGTCGGATGCGACGGATCGGTCGCTCGCGTTCGCCGCGGCCTGCAGTAGCATGGCGGTCAACGAAACGCTGAGGTCCGACGTCCCCACCAACAGGATCGGAGAAGTCACGCGGCAACTTCCCGACAGGATCGCCTCGCGGACCTCTTCCGACGGGTCGGTCCGCCCGGCCGCGGCCAGCCGTTTCAAATAGGCGGCATGGAGCGACGAGAGGGCGAGCCAACGATCGAGTTCGCCCTCTGATGCCGGGTCGTTACGGATGTCACGGACGACGTCGGCGAAGCTGAGGTGATTGGCCGCGAGGTCTTCGTGCAACCGCCGCAAGGTGACGGCGAGGTCGAACCAAGGGTCGAACGAGTCGCGGGATGCGATCGTCGAGAAGAGCGGTGCGAGAACGGAATCGTCAGCGGTCCGCAGCGCCGCGGTCCACGCGAGCGTCGCTTCGGTCTCGTCCGCCAGCGGCAACGCCTTGCCGCCGCGGCGATACAAACGCGGCGGCAATTCGCCGACGGTGATCCAATGAGGCTGTTTCAACTCGACCCGCCGCCGCTCCGATTCACGCTTCACCCGTTGGCTCATCCGGCGAACGCCACGTCCCGTCGGGAGGATGATCAGCAGTTCGCTCAAGTCCCAGACGCCTTCTTGGCCCGACGACGGCGTGGCGTATCGCCCCTGCGGCCCATACATCTCCCACAAATGGTCGGTCGCCGAAAGGATCAAAGGGCGGTCCCAACCGAGAAAATGGAGACGATGCGATGACGATTCGGACATGCTTTAACCTTGCCACTTGGCGTTAACCGACGATTCACCGAAAGGGGCTGATCGATGTTCGCACAACGGCTGCTCGTACAACACGAGTGCTGATGCATCGACGGTGCGTTGAAAACGAAGGGGCATCGGGTTCATTTCGGTTGGGGTTGGGGCGATTTCGCGTGGGACTGGTCGAGGTGGAGCTGGCCGAAGCGTTCGCGGATCGTACCGACATCGCCGACGGTGAAGTAGGCGACGTATTCGAAGGCCAGGCCAGGGGTGAGGGGAAATGTGCGGAGCGGGGCGATGTAACTGCAATCGGAGCCCGAGCCCCCTTGATAGCGATACGCCGTCGCCTCGGTGACCCCCGGTACATAGACCCCGACGCCATAGTCGTCGTCGCCAACATAAGCCGCCCAAGCTTCGGCCATGACGATTGGCTCGTTCGGCCATCCCGGCCGTTTTCGCGTTAGTGTGCCGTTGCCCCAGGGGCGATCGCCGACGTAGGTCACGAGCGTCGAGAGGCCCGGGTCGACGAAGACCGCGGGCGTCTCTTGATGCCTCGACGCGTGGGCCTTTTGGCCGTTGTAGGTGAAACGGTAGCGAACTTTGACGATTGCGCCTTCGAGCATGATCCATTGCTCCATCAGGCAATCGTCGAGCGACTTGCCCGAAGCCCAATGCCTCGGGATCGTTTGGACGTGAATGAGATCCTTAGCCGCTTCGAACGTCACGACGGTCGCCGCGGCCCCACGGTAATCGCCCCCTTGGACCGGGTTATAACGCCAGGGCTTGTCGGCCCAGCGTGACCCGTCTTCGTCGCCGTAATAGGACTGCTGGATCAGTCGCCCGTGATCGTAATGGTTGAGCGTGTTTTTGCCCAAGTCGCGGGCGGCAAGGTAACCGATGGCGCCGCCATGGGAACGAAGCACCCCGACCTTCACATGTTCGTTCTCAAGGTAGGCCCAATCGTTCGCAAGCGTACCGTTTGGCGCTTCGGCGGGTTGCCCCGATACGGTCGACAGCGACCCGACTGCGAAGGTCGAGGGAAGCAGCATCGTCACGGCGATACGGCAGGCGATGCGCAGGGCGTCGCGATTCGATCGTGGCTGTTTTGACATGCGGTTCAATCGCCTCTTTGGGGACGATCTTCCGTTTGGGCTCGATCCCCTGCGTTGGGTCGGTTGAGCTTCGCGATCGCGACGAAACAGAAGGCGGCACCGATCAGTTCGAACACCGCGAAGCCGACGTGGGCCGGCCAGTAGCCATCGAGGAGCAAACCCAAAAGCCGGCCGGATGCCGAACCGACCAACGGCAGGCCGCCGATCAGCAGTGCCGCGAAGAGGTCGCCACGCCGCCACAGGATCATCATCGCGACCGCGATCGCCAATTCGACGCCGCCATAGAACGCCCGGACTTCGGTCAGCATCGCGGGGGTGGAAGCGTCGACGCCGAACGCCGGCAGGAGCGCCTGGGGCCGCGTCCCGAGCCACACCGCGAAGGCCAACCAACTGGCCGCGGTGATGAAGACGACGACGTCGGCAAAACCGAACGGGCGAGTCTCGTGTCTGATCAAGTCGGCCTCCATGTTGAACCGCGCTAATCGGATCCGGTCAGCCATCGGTCAGCCATCGACCTGATCATTCTAAAGGAGAGTCTGCCTCCAAAGCGATCCGCCCCTCGGACCCGACGGGCACCGATCTCGTTTGATTTAAATAAGGTAATTAACCCAGAAAGTCAACCTTCTCGTTTTAAACGTCGGAATTAAGAAAGGTGCCACCCATAAAACCAAACGACGATTTGTGGGTGGCACCAATTGGCAATGCATGGGTGGCACCAATCGCGCTCTGATCCCGAATCCTGAATCCCGGGTACGACCCCAAAATAGGCCAAGATCACAACAGCGGCGCAGCGCGAGCGGCCCGGTGAGTCGAGCAAGCGATAGGCTATTCGATCGACCCGCGAGATTATAAAGCTCGCCGGACACCGGACGGCTCGCGCCGTGCCGCTAACGTGGCGTGCGGTTGCAGGTGTCACCGGACGGCTCGCGCCGTGCCGCTAACGTGCTCAAACATAAAAAGGTGCCACCCATAAAATCAAAAGGCGATTTGTGGGTGACACCGATTGGCGATCGTTGAATGGCACCATCCGCGTGAACGACCTGCACGGTCGGGTGGTGAACCCCGAGCCTTGAAAAATATAGTGGTGCGGCGGTCCCCGCCGGGGATCACGAAAATGAGGGTGGGGACCACCGTGCCACGATGTAGCTGCGCGATGACATGAGTCACGCGAAACGAATAAGGTGCCACCCATCAAACCGTTGGCTGATTTGTGGGTGGCACCGATTGGCGATCGTTGGATGGCAACATCCGCGTGAACGACCTGCACGGTCGGGTGGTGAACCCGAGCCTTGAAAAAAATAGTGGTGCGGCGGTCCCCGCCGTGGATCTAGAAAATGACGGTGGGGACCACCGTGCCACGATGTAGCTGCGCGATGACATGAGCCACGCGAAACGAATAAGGTGCGAAACGAATAAGGTGCCACCCATGAAACGAATAAGGTGCCACCCATCAAACCGTTGGCTGATTTGTGGGTGGCACCGATTGGGGGCGGGGGTGGGATTGGTGGATGGGGGTTTTCAATCCCGTTAAGCTTGCTTTGCGGTGGGTTTGTGGCTATCAATGGAGACTTCCCGGCTTGCTGGGCCCCGCCTCGCTGTCCCATCAACGCCACACCCCCCACCTCGCCCGATCCGTGCCGATGGGATTCGATCCGAATCGCGCCGATTTCTATCGACAGCTTTTGACCCGTCGCGATGGGTTGAAGGTCGGCGGATTGTCGGCGTTCGGGCTGGGGCTCGATGCCCTGCTCGGCGGGCGGGCTCACGCGAATGAAACGGCTCGCGCTGCCGCTGCCGTCAACGCCCTTTCTGCCGGTAGCGGTTCGTTCGGCAAGGCGAAGGCCTGCATCGTGCTCTTCCTGCTCGGCGGTCCGCCACAACAAGAGACGTGGGACCCGAAACCCGAAGCGCCCCAAGAGGTTCGTGGCGATTACGGCGTGATCGCTTCGAAAACCCCCGGCTTGCAGGTCGGCGAATTGATGCCCAAGACGGCGAACCTCACGGACAAGGTCGCGGTGCTGCGGGCGATGTCGACCGATGACAACGCCCACTCATCGAGCGGCTATTGGATGTTGACGGGCCGACCTCATGCCCCGAAGAATTCCGAAAACGCGTTACCAGGGGCCCCCAACGATTGGCCCTGCATGGGGTCGGTCGTCAGGCATTTGAAAGGGGATGCCGGCGGGTTGCCCGGATCGATCCGGTTGCCGGAAGAGATTTGGAATACGGGTCGGATCGTTTGGCCTGGGCAAGACGCCGGTTGGCTCGGGGCCCATGCCGACCCGTGGCTGATCACCTGCGACCCGAACAAGCCGAACTTTCGCGTCCCCGACATCGCCTTGCCGGATGACGTGACGCCGCAGAGGCTTCGGGGCCGCCAAGCGATGCGAGAGCTGATCCAAAAGCATCACGCCGGGCTGCGGGATGGCGAAGCGGTCCGTCGCTGGCAGGGGTGGCAAGCCAAAGCGATCGACCTGGTCGGTTCCCCCGACGCGAGGAAGGCATTCGACTTGGCCGGCGAATCGGACGCGGTCCGAGATCGGTACGGTCGCAACCGTTTTGGCCAAAGCGTCCTGATGGCCCGGCGGCTCGTCGAAAGCGGCGTCTCGTTGGTGCAGGTCAATTGGACGCGTTGGGAGGATGACGAAAACGTCGCCCCCGCGTGGGACACGCACGCCAAGCACAGCCAACGGCTGAAAAACGCCTTGATGCCGCCGATGGACCAAGCCTATTCGGCGTTACTGGAAGACCTCGATCGCAGCGGGATGCTGGACGAAACGCTTGTCGTTTGGATGGGCGAATTCGGCCGGACCCCCAAAATCAATGGCGCGGGGGGGCGGGACCACTGGGGCCACGTCTTCTCGGTCGCGTTGGCCGGGGGCGGGATTCGGGGGGGCGTCGTCCATGGCAAGTCCGACCGGATCGCGGGGTATCCGGTCGAGGGGCGGGTCGAGCCGCAGGACCTTTCGGCCACGATTTTCCACTGCCTGGGGCTTCATCCGTCGACCGAAATTCACGACAAAACGGGGCGTCCGATGGTGATTTCTCAAGGGGCCCCGATCGAGCCGATCCTCGGCTGACCCGCTTGCCCAAGCAACCCGCACCGGGGTCGCGAAACCCCCGAAGCGATCCCCAAGGCGGGCCATTTCGGACCCTCGCACCACCACTTTTCCCCGTCTTTCCCGGTCGCGCGGGGGCCGATCGCCTTGACCATTTTGCAGGCGACCCCTAAATTCTCGGCCGTTAGATGCCGCAAAGTCATTGTCCTTTATCCCGAGGTGGGAGCGAACCGGCTATCGGTTCGACGTCGGTCTACTGGCGGCGCAGAGACCTTTCGATCCCATCACCAACCACCGTAGCAGTAGAAGTCGAGAAGAAGCATGGCAACCGACAAGATGGTTTATTACTTCGGTAAGACCAAGACCGAGGGGAAGGGTTTGAGCAAGGGCTTGCTCGGTGGCAAAGGGGTCAACCTCGCCGAAATGACCTCGATCGGCTTGCCGGTCCCCCCCGGATTCACGATCACGACCGAGTGTTGCGATTCGTATTACAAGAGCGGCAAGAAGTTGCCCGCCGGCTTGATGGACCAAGTCCACGCCGCGGTGAAGATGCTCGAAAAGGAACTCGGCAAGAAGTTCGGCGATAACGAAAACCCGCTGCTCTTCTCGGTCCGCAGCGGCGCCGCCGCCAGCATGCCGGGGATGATGAACACGATCCTGAACCTCGGCCTGAACGACGCCGCGACCGAAGGGTTGGCCAAGGCGACCCGCAACGAGCGTTTCGCGTATGACGCCTACCGCCGGCTGATCAACATGTTCGGCGACGTCGTGATGGGGATGGAACACGAGACGTTCGAGCATGCATTTGACAAGGTCAAGGCGAAGTACAAGGTGACCGAGGACACTGACGTCCCGGCCGAAGGGTTGAAGCTGCTGTGCGAAGAGTACAAGGCGGCGTTCAAGAAGCACACCGGCAAGGAATTTCCTCAGGACCCGGTCAAGCAGCTCGAATTGTCGATCGAAGCGGTCTTCGGTTCGTGGATGACCTCGCGAGCGGTCCGGTATCGCGAGATCGAGGGGATCCGCGGGTTGCTCGGTACCGCCGTCAACGTTCAGTCGATGGTGTACGGCAACATGGGTGACGATTCGGGGACGGGCGTCGCCTTCACCCGCAACCCGAACACCGGCGAGAACAAGTTCTTCGGCGAATTCTTGATCAACGCACAGGGCGAAGACGTCGTCGCGGGGATCCGCACCCCGCAACCGGTCGCCGAAATGCCGAAGTGGAACAAGGCGATCCACCAGGAATTGCTCGACGTCAAGAAGACGCTCGAAGACCACTACAAGGAGATGCAGGACATCGAGTTCACGATCGAGCGCGGCAAGCTCTTCATGCTCCAGACCCGGACCGGCAAGCGGACCGGCGTGGCGGCGGTGAAGATCGCCTGCGACATGGTCAAGGAAAACCTGATCGACGAGAAGACCGCGGTCAAACGGGTCCCCGCGAACGACCTGACCCAACTGTTGCTACCCAGCTTCAAGCCGACGGCACGCAACGCCGCCGACGTGTTGGCCAAGGGGCTCCCGGCGTCGCCCGGTGCCGCGGTCGGCAAGCTGGCCTTCAGCGCCGAAGAGGCAAAAGAGCGGTCGGATGCGGGCGAAGCGGTGATCCTTGTCCGACGTGAAACGAGCCCCGAAGACGTCGACGGGATGCACTGCTCGGCCGGGATTTTGACCAGCACCGGCGGGATGACGAGCCACGCGGCCGTTGTCGCCCGTGGTTGGGGCAAGTGCTGCGTCGCCGGCGCCGGCTCGGTCCATATCGACGAGAAGGCGAAGAAGATCACGATCGGCAACCGCAGCTTCACGACCAAGGACACGATCAGCCTCGACGGCACGACCGGCGAAGTGATGTTGGGTTCGGTCGAGACGCAAGAGCCGAAGCTGTCGGGCGATTTCGCCAAGCTGATGCAGTGGGCCGACAAGTACCGCAAGCTCGCCGTTCGCACCAACGCCGATTCGCCCGCCGACAGCAAGCGGGCCCGTGATTTCGGTGCCGAGGGGATCGGGCTTTGCCGCACCGAGCACATGTTCTTCGAGAAGGACCGGATCGGCCACATGCGGGCGATGATCCTTGCCGACAACGAGAAGGACCGCCGCGCGGCGCTGAAGAATCTCCTCCCGTTCCAGCGGAAAGACTTCGAAGGGATCTTCAAGGCGATGGCAGGGCTTCCGGTGACCGTCCGGCTGCTCGACCCGCCGCTGCACGAATTCCTCCCGCATGACGCCAACGCCCAGAAGGAATTGGCCGTCGACTTGGGGGTTAAGCCGGCACAAATCAAGGCCCGCACCGAAGCGCTCCACGAGCACAACCCGATGCTCGGGCACCGCGGTTGCCGGTTGAGCGTCACCTATCCGGAAATCCTCGAGATGCAGGTCCGTGCGATCGTCGAAGCGGCGATCAATTCGGAAAAGAAGGGGATCGACGCCAAGCCCGAAATCATGATCCCGTTGATCGGCACCTTCCAGGAGCTGCAGATGCTGCGGGCCAAGACGGAAGAGACGATCAAGGCCGTTAAGGAAGAGAAGAAGTTCACCGGCAAGCTCGATATCCTCATCGGCACGATGATCGAAATCCCGCGGGCCGCGCTGACCGCGAACGAAGTCGCCGAGCATGCCGACTTCTTCTCGTTCGGCACGAACGACCTGACCCAGATGACGTTCGGTTACAGCCGCGACGACATCAACGGCTTCTTGCCGCACTACCTGTCGCACGACATCCTGTTGGTCGACCCGTTCCAGTCGCTCGACACCACCGGGGTCGGTCAATTGATCGAGATGGGCGTGTCGAAGGGCCGCAGCGTCAAGTCGAAGCTGAAGGTCGGGATTTGTGGCGAGCATGGCGGTGACCCCTCGTCGATCGCGTTCTGCCACAAGGTAGGGCTCGATTACGTCAGCTGCAGCCCGTTCCGGGTGCCGATCGCCCGGTTGGCGGCGGCCCAGGCGGCGCTGGCTGCGGAGAAGGACAAGAAGTGATCGTAAGGGGGCATTTACCCCCGTTTTTGCCCGCGGCGGTGCCATTTCGGCCCGCGCGGGCCACAGATAGGTTCGGTTTAAAAAATTGAGTTTCGAGCGAGATGAGTGACATCCACAGTCGGTACAATGCGGTCGAGAAGTTGATCGACGAGGAGCGTTTCCCCGAAGCGATCGAGGGGCTACAGCAAATCGTTGCCGATGACGAAACGTTCGTGCTGGGGCATTTGGCTCTGGCCCGGGTTTTTACCAAGACCGGCCAGCACCACGAGGCGATCCGTCACGGCGAACGGGCTTGCGAGCTGGAGCCGGCCGATCCGTTCAACTTTACCGCGCTGAGCGTCACGTATCAGCGTGCTTGGGCGGGAACGCAGGAACGTGAATTCATTACCAAGGCCGAGGACGCGATGGCGCGGGCCCGGACGTTGCAACAGCGTTAACGGATTGGACCGGTGGACAATCCGGTAGACAATTCTTTTCTCAGGATCAGCTTTTCAGGGAGGCAGTAGGCCATGGAAAATCAGCAACCCTTGCCGATGGGCAGGACCAGGATGATGTGTTCGAAGGTTCGGAATTCGAAGGTTAGCCTTGTGATGAGGATTGGCGTTTGCGTCGCTGTCGCTTCGGTGGCACTGATCAGCGGCGGTGATGTGATGGCCCATCCGGGTCACGGCACGACCGGACCGGGGAACGACCTGCTGCATTACCTCGTCGAGCCCTCGCACGGTTGGGCTTGGGCCGGCCTGACGGTGATGGCCAGCTTCATCGCGTCGTGCTGGGCGAGCCGCTATGCGGCCCCGAACGGCCGCTGAGCCTTTTTCTTTTTTTGTGCCCCTTGGGATCCCTTCGCGAGCAGGGGCATAGCGACTTAGGATCGCTTTGGCTGGGGCGATCTTACCGCATGCGGATCGGCAGGTTGTTCGGTTTCGGGCCGCCTTGGGTGTAATCGTCGATCTCGGCAACGGTGAGCTCTTCGCGGAACGAAGGGCCACGGCGGATGATGATGTCGCCGTTTTCGTCCTGTTCGGCGGAAGCGCCGTAATGCCGCGACAATTCGAGGACGGCGAGGAACCAGCCGATGACGGCCGACTTGTGGATCTTGGGCCTGAGGAGGTCAAGCAGGATGACCGATTCTTCCTTGAGCAGGCGTTGGTGGATCCGTTGCATGTAGATGTGGATCGGGGTGTCGTCGTAAACGACCTGGGTCGGCGGCGGGCCGGACGATTCACGAATGATTCGGCCGAAGGTGCTGACGAGGTCCCAGAGCTGGAGGTCGGCGATCGGTTGGCTGCCGGGGTCGAGCTGACGGGCGGGGGTATCGTCGCTCAAGCGGGTGAAGCGATGCTGCCACCGGTCGCTCATTTCGGAAAGGATTTCGGAGGCGTCGCGGAGACTTTTGTAATCCAAGAGCCGTTCGATGAGCTGGTCCGGCGAGCCGTCATCGAGCGGGGCTTCGGCGTCGTCTTCGTCGACGATTTGCGGCAAGACCGACTGGCTCTTGAGCTCGATCAGGGTGCTTGCCAGGTCGAGAAAATCGGCGACATCCCCCAGGTCGAGTTCCTGGAGCAATTCGATGTATTCGATGTATTGGTCGACGACGCGAGCGACGGCCAGGGCGTTGATCCCGACCTCCTGGCGTCTGATGAGATAGAGCAGCAGATCGAGCGGTCCGCGGTAAGCCGGTAATTGAACCAAAAAACCCATCGTCCTACCTGTCGGGTGTTCGACCGCCAAAAATGTCGGGTGTTCGACCGCCAAAAATGTCGGGTGTTCGACCGCAAAAAATGTCGGGTGTTCGACCGCAAAAAAAGGGGGTCCAGTGTCGATTCTCCCCATCACCCGCGACCCGTTCGGGGGCACGCCGCGACCCGTTCGGGGGCATGTCGGGGGCCAAACGGGGTACGCCGGGGATATGGGTAGGGTAACCGGGGGGGAACGGGCGAGCCAAGAGCGACGCCGTCGGTTTCGTCACTTGTTGATAAAACGACCCAAATCTATCATAGTGCCCTTCCACACCGGTCCGGCATCGCCCGTCCACGTCAGCGAGCCGTTCTCGGGTCCGAAATCCGCCGCTCACTCCATACCGCCCGTTATGGCCGATAAAACCAAGCGTCACGTCCTTTCCGCGCTCGTGCAGAACGTCCCGGGGGTGCTCGCGCACATCTCGGGGATGCTCGCCAGCCGCGGTTACAACATCGATTCGCTCGCCGTGGGCGAAACGGAGAATCCGCACCTCTCCCGAATGACCTTCGTGATCGTCGGCGATGACCGTGTGCAGCAGCAGGTCAGCAAGCAGCTCGAAAAGATCGTGACGGTCGTCCAAGTCCAGGACATCAGCAGCAAGGATTTCGTCGAGCGTGATTTGGCGCTGGTCAAGGTCAAGGCCCCGCCCGGGGGGACCCGCAGCGAGATCCGTGAACTGGTCGAGATCTTCCGCGGCAAAATCGTCGACGTCGGTCCGGACGAGATCATGATCGAAATCAGCGGCCGCGAGAACAAAGTCCGGGCCTTCATCGATCGCGTCGCGCCGTTCGGGATCACGGAATTGGTCCGCACCGGGCGGATCGCGATGGTCCGCAGCGCCGAGTTGAAAGATGACAACGACGGCAACGATTCGGACGATTCCGACATTTAGATGAGCTGACCGCACACGGCGGCATGACTTGCGGCGCGACCGTGAACCGCCGCGAAAGCTTGAACCTTCCCACACACCTTTCCGACAGCAAACCCTCACCATCCCTACCGGAGCTTCTTGATCGCTATGGCCGCAACGATTTATTACGACAACGACGCCAATCTCTCGCACCTCAGCGGCAAGAAGATCGCGATCTTAGGTTATGGTTCCCAGGGGCATGCCCAAGCCCAAAACCTCCGCGACAGCGGTTGCGACGTGATCATCGGCCAGCGGCCAGGTTCGCCGAATTACGACTTGGCGATCCAGCACGGCTTCAAGCCGATGTCGATTTCCGAAGCGACCAAGGCGGCCGACGTGATCAACGTCCTGTTGCCGGATGAAGTCCAAGGGGACATCTATCGGGCCGAGATCCGCCCGAACCTGTCACCGGGGAACGTGCTGATGTGTTCCCACGGCTTCAACATCCACTTCGGACAGATCGAGCCCCCCAAGGGGATCGATACGCTGTTGGTGGCGCCCAAGGGCCCGGGGCACTTGGTCCGTAGCGAATTCGAGAAAGGGGGCGGCGTGCCGTGCCTGATCGCGCTGGGCGAAGGGGCTGCGGAATCGACCAAGCAGATCGGGTTGGCCTATGCGAAGGCGATCGGCGGGACCCGCGGCGGCGTTATCCAAACGACCTTCGCCGAAGAAACCGAAACGGACCTCTTCGGCGAACAGGTCGTCCTGTGCGGCGGCGTCAGCGAACTGGTGAAGGCCGGTTTCGAAACGCTCGTCGAAGCGGGTTATCAGCCCGAGATGGCCTACTTCGAGTGCATGCACGAGCTGAAGCTGATCGTCGACCTGCTCTATCAGGGCGGCTTGAGCTACATGCGTTACAGCATCAGCAACACCGCCGAGTATGGCGATTACACCCGCGGCCCGCGGATCATCACCGCCCAAACGAAGGCCGAGATGAAGAAGATCCTCACCGAAATCCAACGCGGCGATTTCGCCCGCGAATGGATCCTCGAGAACAAGGCGAATGCCCCGATGTTCAAGGCGACCCGCCGCCGCGAACGGAACCATGGGGTCGAACAGGTCGGCCGCAAGCTCCGTCGGATGATGAGCTGGATCGCCGAAAAAGAAGTTTGATCCCTCGCTATCGATCGCTCCCCGTGTCCAGGGTGACAGACGATGATTTCGGCTCGCCGGATCGCACTGTGGCAATCGCATGCGGTCCGGTGTTGGCACGAACACCCCGACCCGACGGCGTCGCACCTCGACGCGTCGCTCGATCCGCCTGAAGAGCGAGATCTCCCGGAAGGGATGCCCGAGCGGGACGTTGGCATCCACATGCGTCGGGGAGACGAGGCCGCTGCGAGTCTTCAAACCGGGCCAAAGATTCAAACCGGTTCAGCCAATCAACCCGGGTCAGACGCGTCAGCCGACGAACCGGCGTGGGTCGCATTGGTGCTGGCCAACCACGATTTCAACTTTCGGTTGTGGCACGAAGAGGACTTGGCCCGCGACCCGCACGCCTCGGACGGGGCGATCGCCGGGGTCAAACGCCGAATCGACAAACTGAACCAGCTCCGCAACGATTCGATCGAGCGGATCGATCTGGCCTTGCTCCAGGAATTGGCCGATCGCGGGGTCGTCGCGGCAGAAGGGGCCGGCCTGAACACCGAGACGGCGGGGGGGGCGATCGACCGTTTGTCGATTCTGACGCTCAGGCGTTACCACTACGGCGTCGAGGCCCAGCGGGCCGAAGTCGACGAGGCGACCCGCCAAAAGGTCACGCTGGCGGTCGCGAGATGCCGGTTGCAGCAACTCCGGTTGGTCACGGCGCTGGGCGAATTACTCGAAGATATTTTTGCCGGCAGGCGTCGACACGAGGTCTCGCATCCGCTCAAAATGTACAATGACCCCAAGCTCAATCCCGTCCTTTATCGCGGCGGTTGAGCGAAAACGGGAAACGATCGCACCGTTGCCTGGCAACTGGCTGTCAATTGCCTAGCAATTGCCTCGCAATCATCAGCCAACGATCGGTCGTCCTTTGTTTGTCAGAGTGTCGGTCCGAACCCAGTAGCACGAATGTCCGCGGCGGAGCCTGGAGCATGTCAACCGAAACGCAATCGCGACCGGCGAATCAACGCGGCTGGGTGACAGTTTGGGCCGACTCGACCCGGCGGCTGGCCACAACATCAAGGATCGTCATCGGTTGGTTGATCGGGTCGATCGTGACGCTGGCGATGGTCACCGCGACCGCGCAAGACGTTAAGCCGGCGGCAGGGCAAGACGTTAAGCCGGCGGCAGGCCAAGACGTTAAAGCCGAAGAACGGCCCGGCAAAGCAAGCGGGCAAGAGCCGAAGCCGATCGGGCATTGGATCGGGCGGCTCGGGAGCGACCAATTCGCGCAGCGTCAGCAGGCGACGATGCGGTTGGCCGAGTATGGCGAAGCGGCCGTCAAGCCGTTGGTTGCGGTCGCGGAGAGCGGCGATTTGGAGCTGACCCGTCGCGTGATCAACATCCTGCAAACGCTCGCGACGAATCAGCCCCCCGACGAGTTGGGTGGGGCCTGGGGTGCCTTGGAAGCGATGGAAGCCCGCGGGGGCGGTGCGGCGGCGCTGGCCGCGAAAGCGGCGCTCGATGACATCCGCAAACAACGACACGCCCAAGCCTACGATGCGCTCTCGGCCGCCGGCATTCAGATCGGTTTCAAGGATGTCGTCATCCATGCCCGTTCGATCACGAACCAGGAAGTCGTCTTGATCGACAAGAAGTGGAAGGGTGACGTTTCGCTGTTGCGGTGGTTGCGGTGGGTCGATCGGATCGATTACGCCGTGATCGAAGGGGATGCGGTCCGTCGCGAAGTGCTGGAGCAGGTCGTGCGGATGCCGTCGCTGCGAACGATCGTCCTCCGGGATGCGACGCTGCAAGACGACATCTTCGAACCGCTCGCGACGCTGTCGCGGATCGACGACCTCGAGCTCCGCTACATCCGGCTCGCCCCGGAAGACGCCGATCGGATCGTCAAACTGCCGATCCGCGTATCGCTGGGGCTGATGGGGACGGGGATCCCGATCGACGCGGCTGACAAGATCCGCGCCGCCCTGCCCGGGGTGAACCTCGTTTACAAGCAAGGCGGATTTTTGGGGGTGGTTTGCAACAGCTTCACCCCGCAGTGCCAAATCGATGACGTCAAGGTCGGGGGTGCGGCCTCCAACGCGGGGCTACTTCCGGGCGACATCGTGACCCAGATCGACGACGCGCAGATCGGCTCGTTCGAAGATTTGCAGAAAGAGATCTCGACCCACCTCCCGGGCGATGAGGTCGACGTGACCTTCAATCGCAACGGCGAAGTGAGCAAGGTGAAGGTGAAGCTGGGGCGGCTGGACGGCGAATGAGCGGTCCGGCGCGTCGGGGCCCGGGCCGTCGGCCCAGCGGTGATGGCAAACCGGTACCGCGAAGTTCGACCGGCCCCGAAACCTCTGCTTCGTCTAAATCCGTATCAACCAAGGCCAAGCCGACCCGGCCGGCAGGCACGCCGACCGAACCCGCAACACGAGTCTATTCAAAAAACGTTACGAAATTGAATGATCCTGTCGTGCCCTCGACCGATCATTCAAAAAAAGCCACGAAATTGAATAGCGATTCCGGGGCTTCGAAAGGTCATTCAAAAAAAGCCACGAAATTGAATGATGATGCGAGGTCGAGCGGCGTCCTGACGTGGGAAGACAGGGATTGGCGAGACCGCGTCCGTCGCAAGTTGTTGCGATGGTTTGACAAAAGCGCCCGGAAATTGCCTTGGCGGGATGACCCACAACCGTATCACGTGTGGGTCAGCGAGGTGATGTTGCAACAGACACAGGTGGCGACGGTGATCGATTATTACCATCGCTTCCTGGCCGCCTTCCCGACGATCGAATCGCTCGCCCAGGCCGACGAAGGGCGATTGATGCGGTTGTGGGAAGGGCTGGGGTATTACCGCCGGGCCAGGGCGTTGCAGGGGGCGGCCAAACGGGTCGTCCAGTCGCACGGCGGGCTCTTCCCCCAGCGGTTCGAAGAAGTCTTGGCACTGCCGGGGATCGGCCGTTACACCGCCGGTGCGATCTTGTCGATTTCGGGCGACCAGCGGTTACCGGTGCTGGAGGGAAATACGGTCCGCGTCTACAGCCGTTGGGTCGGCTTGAGGGAAGACGTGACGTCCACTTCGGCGCAGCGGGCGTTGTGGCAGGTCGCCGAGGCGATGTTGCCGGCTCGCTCGGGGTCGGGGCGATTCAATCAGGCGGCGATGGAGCTGGGGGCTTTAATCTGCAAACCGCGCGACCCCGATTGTGACGCCTGCCCGGTCCGGGACGATTGCAGGGCAAGGGACTTGGGGTTGCAAGGCGAGATCCCGGGAAAGGTGAAGCGGATCGAATACCAATCGCGGGACGAATATGCCTTCGTCGTCCCGGTCGACCAGGGCGGGGTGTTGATGGTGCAAATACCCAAAGGGGAGCGGTGGGCCGGGCTTTGGGATGTCCCCCGCTGGACGGCCGGGGGAACTGGGGGTGTCGAGTCGGCGGCGGAGGGTTTGTCGCGTCGCTTCGGCATCGATCTGCGGCCAAGGTCGCTTCGGATGCGGATCAAGCATGCGGTCACGCGGTACCGCATCAACCTCGAAGTCCACGACGCTCAGCCGATCGCTGCGGCCGATGTCGCCATGATCTCAACGGACAACGGTGCAGGGGACCTTGGGGCGGGGGCGTTACGAATCGTGCCGCTGGATCGGTTGGCCGACTTACCGCTATCGACGACCGGACGAAAGATCGCCCGCGACCTGCTCAAGTCGCCGCCCGATATTGCATGAGGACGACATCGAGCGATCGGCCGAACTTTTCGCCGACATCCTTCAGCACCCCGACGTGGGTGAAGCCGATCGATTCGTGCAACCGAAGGCTCGCCAGGTTGCTCGCTTCGATCCGCGACACGATCGTCCTCAGGTTTCGATCGTGACAAGTGGCCAGCAGTGCTCGTATGAGCACCTTGCCGATCCCTTGGCCGCGGAACGGGGCGTCGACCCAAACCGAGATTTCGGCGGTGCGGTCGTAACCTTCGTAGGCCGAATGGGGCGCAAACGCGGCCCAGCCAACGACTTGGGGTGAACCTGTGTCCCGGTCGCGCGGGTGTTCGCCGGGGTTACCCGGGTGCTCGCCGGGGTTCCCCGGGTGCTCGGCGACCAACGCCTGATACCGGCCGCTCCCGTGAAGCTTCCACCACCGCCGGGCCGCTTCGGCGTCCAGTGGGGCGAATCGGAAGATGTTAACGCCGCCCATGACTTCCCGGTTCAGTAGTTTGATGACGCGGTCTAAATCGTCCGCACGGACGGTTCGGATCGACAGATCACGGGGGTTGCTGCTGTCGGAATTCATCTGGCCATGGTGTCGGGTGGGATGGGCTGGACGTCCCCGATATACTTGAGTGTATGCTCTGACTTCCGTTTATTCATCGGCACGCCGAACTTGGCGTCCCGCGGTTCTTCTTTCTCCCCTATCCCGCCTTGAGAGGTTCTGCGAATGAGTTTTCGCCATGGAATGATGCACTTGGGTTATCGGGTCGCCGCCGTGGTCGGCGTCGGGCTGATTTCCCTGTCGACGGCGACCGCCGATTCGAAGGTTACCCTTGGGGACCCGTCGTTGACCGCCGGCCTGACGGGTCAAGGTGCGGTGACGCCGGAAGAGCTTCGTGCTTGGCTGTCGACCCCATCGAATCACCTGCCCTTGCAGGTCGAACTCCCCAAGGGGCTCGACGCGGCCGCGGGGAACATTTACATCCCCGAAGACAACCCGCTGACCCGGGCCAAGATCGAACTGGGGCGACAGCTCTATTTCGACACCCGGCTGTCGTCGGACAATACGATCAGTTGTGCCTCATGCCATGACCCGTCTCAGGGTTACGGCGCCCACACGCAGTTCGGGGTTGGCGTTAAAGGGCAACAGGGCGGTCGCAATTCGCCGGTCAGCTACAACCGTATCGTCAGCAAGGCCCAATTCTGGGACGGCCGCGCCGATAGCCTCGAAGCCCAAGCGGTCGGGCCGATCGGTAACCCGATCGAGATGGGGAACACCCACAAGGCGGCGGTCGAAACGCTCGCCAAGCTCCCCGGCTACAAGATGCAATTCGACGTGATCTTCGAAGACGGCGTCACGATCCTGAACGTCGGCAAGGCGATCGCGGCTTTCGAACGGGTCCTGGTCACCGGCCCCACCCCGTACGATTACGAGAACGATCTGCAGAACTTCAAGAAACTCTTTGCAGACGACCTCGCAGATCTGGAAGCCCTCAAGAAGGACGATCCGGAACTGTTCGAAAAGTACGACGCGTTGGTGAAGGCGGCCGAAGCGAAGCCGATGAGCGAATCGGCCAAGCGAGGGATGGCGCTCTTCTCGGCGAAGGCGAATTGCTCGGCCTGCCACGCCGGGGCGAACTTCGCTGACGAGCAGTACCATAACCTCGGCGTCGGCATGACCGCCGAAAAGCCCGATTTGGGCCGGTTCGAAATCAGCAAAGAAGAAAAGGATCGTGGCGCCTTCAAGACCCCGACCCTCCGCAACGTCGCGTTGTCGGCCCCGTTCATGCACGATGGGAGCCAAAAGACGCTCGAAGAGGTCGTCGAATGGTATAACAAGGGCGGGCACAAGAACGATTGGCTCAGCGACAAGATGAAGCCGCTGAACCTGACCCCGGACGAGGCCAAGGATTTGGTCTCGTTCATGACCGAAGGATTGACCGGAGATTTCTCCAAGGTCGAAACGGGTCGCTTGCCCCAATAAGGGCCCCAGAACCTCTGAGCGTCGCGCGATGAGCACTCTGCTGGCCGACGGTGACATCGAGTTGTCACCGTCGGCTTTTTCGTTGAATGGCGATCACGGTCCGTCGATCGAAACGGTCCCGCGGCGACCTTCGTTTTTGCGTCGGATGCGAGGACGTGTGGCGCGAGGCTTTCGGCTCGCCTTCGAAGCCTTCTGGTTGACGACGGTCCTGGCGGTGATGACCGCATTGCCGGTGGTGCAACTGATCGCCTTCGGCTATTTGCTCGATGTCGCGGGGAAGCTCGCCCGCGGCGGTGCGATTGGCCAGTCGTTGCAATGGCTCAAGCCGGCGGGGCAATTCGGCTTGGCAATGATCGCGACGTTCGCGATCGCGCTGCCGATCGCGGTGCTCGGCCATTTCGCGCACGTCGCCGATGTCGTCACGCCCGGTTCGACGCAAGGAAAAGTGATGCGCGGGATCGCGGGGGTGTTGGTCGGGGTGGGGCTCGTTCATTTGGGCTGGGCCTGGGCGCGTGGCGGGCGATTGCGACATTACCTTTGGCCCCAACCGATCGAATTTTTGAAGCGTGGTTGGCGTCCTTCGACGTGGGCCTTGGCGATCGACCGTTTCGGCGAGTGGCTGGCGTCGTGGCGGTTGGGGCAGAAATTTTGGCTCGGTTTCCGCGGGGCCTTGGCGACGCTGGTTTGGCTGTTGCCGGGGATCGTGATCATCGCCGCGAACCGCAACGGCGAGACGGGATTAGCGGGGTTGGTCGGTGTGATGGCCTTGGCGGCGTTGGGGGTGGCGCTGATGTACCTGCCGATGCTGCAAGCGAATTTCGCCGCGGAAGGTCGGTTCGGGGCGATGTTCGAAGTCGGGCGGATCCGGCGTGATTTTCGGGCGGCACCCTGGGCCTGGTTGGGGGCGATGGTGTTGTCGCTCGTGTTGTTGCCGATCCCGCTCTACCTGCTCAAGATCGAACCGCCGCCGCGCGAGCTCGTTTGGTTGCCGACGTGGCTCTTCATCGCCTTCATGCTCCCGGCCCGAATCGCCTGCGGTTTGGCGCTGCGGCGTGCCCGCGGCCGCGAGCCCCGGCAGGGTTGGTGGGGAGCCCTGTCGCGGGGGGTGGCGCGGACGCTGCTGTTCCCCGTCGTGGTGACCTACCTCTCCTTCGTCGCCCTTTCGCAAATCGTCAGTTGGGACGGGCTGCAGACATGGGTCCAGCAGCACGCGGTGCTGGTCCCCGTTCCCTTTGTCGGCGGCTGATCTCGGAGCTCGGCCCGAACGATCGAGCTTCCTGTTCGACAGGCCAACCGTTGTTCGACAGGCCAACCGTCGTTCGACAGGCCAATCGGGGATCGAAGCCCTGGCATTCCACTTGGCGTCCGGGGCGGCCACAATGGCGGGGTCTGGATCGCGTGATCCGTTTTGTTACCGCCACGGAGCGTTGAGATGTCCTTCGTTTGTTCGCCGCGTCGGTCGTCGGGTGCCTCGCCGCTTTGGTCTGTCGTCCGGTCGCATGTCGCGGGCCTCTGCCTCGTCGTTGGCGGAGTCAACTCAGCGGCCTTGGGCGAGGATGGCCCGCTCGTCGATGCGGGTTGGCGAAAACAGACGATCAACGACCGCTCGCCGTTCGAAGCGGCCGGGGTCGCCGATTTCAACGGCGATGGGTTGCTCGATGTCTTCTGCGGT